>NZ_DRGM01000143.1 GCF_011050055.1 Pseudoalteromonas prydzensis
CTGGTTTTTTCAGCATTTTAAGTAAACTTAGTTCAATCTCATTTAAACGCCCAGCTTTTGCCATTGCCGCTAAATAACAAGCATGTGCTTTTGCTTTTACGTTTTTAGAAAGTTGCTGATACTTATCGGTTAATTGCGATTCTGGCTGAGCCATAAAATAGCTGGTCAATAATATCGCCCACTGACTATCCGTTAACGCTTTTTTGGCTAATAAACGCGGCATAAACTGCTCAAGTGCAGTCCATTTTTGTTGCTGAACAAGTACTTCGGCATACAGTTTTAGTTCCAAGGCGGTGGCTTTTTTAGCCTCCGCTAATAGTTTTAATTCACCGGTCACGGTACTGCTATCACCACTGGCTAGCCAAAGCTTCGCCGCCTTTAATTGATTTTCTGGTGAGATTTGATCAAGTAACGCAATTGCCTTGTTAGGCTCATTGTTTTGTAATGCCGCTTTGGCTAGTAACGCATAGCGCACATCTTGCCAATTATCAGCCACACTATTGTTTGCCAGCGCAAGTTCAAGTTGCTCACTATCGCCATTAATTAAGCTCCATACACCTTGCTCAATTGCCGCTTGTTTACGCTCTTCACTACGGGCAAAAAAACGATGGCGAGTATTGCTGTATAAAGACCATAAGTAACGCACTAATTTATAAATTAAATAAGCACCAATAAATATCGCTAATGCTGTAATTGCAAATGCAACAATGGAGCCCTCAATTGTTGTTTGCTTAAATGAGATCAATACATAGCCTGTTTCGCCGAGTAACAATGGCGCAACAGCAAGCAATACTACAATCGCTAAAATAACTAAGATTAAGCGGATCATTGTGCCCACTCCTTGACCTGCTCAGTACTTTTCAAAGTGATCTCTGGATTAAAGTTTAATGACTCTTTATTCAATGCAGCTAACGCTTTCAACACGCTTTGGGTTTGCGGATCATCTTGCTTAAAGTAGTCATTAACTAATTCACTTGCTTGGTTTAAGGCAGTAAAATAAACACTCGCCTGTTTAGTTAATAAAGCATCTTGAGCTTGTGATAAATACAAACTCAAACGTTGTTTAATTAGGTGGCGTTCTTGCTCTGTAAGCAGTGCTTCAATAGCAACATCTTCACGTTGGCGGATTTTTATAAAGCCATCCATCATTTGATGCCAGGTATTAGCTAGATTTTGCTGCCAGTCACTAACGTTTTCGCTCAATGCATGTTGCTCTTCTTGCTCCACTTCTTGTGGTAATGCAACCGCATTAAAAGTCAGTTTATCAACTTGTCCTAGTACACCATGTAGCTGCAAATAAATGGCTTCAACTGGCACACTTTTTACAATGCTTAATGCTTGCAAGTCCTGATGTATAGCTTGGCGAATAGCGCCAGTTCCAGGATGCTCTGCAAGTAACGCATCTAAACGAGACAACACGGCAGTTGCGCCTTGGTAATCTTTTTCAGCCCACAGTTTAAACTCAGCCATACGCTGTAAACTAGTCACCTCTTGTGGATTAAGGCTATATGTTTGTTGCTCTGCACGCTGCAAGGCACTTTCTAATTGCTGCTGTGTTTCAGCTTCACTTGCAGCTAAAGCTGCCGTCACTTTTTGCTCACTATTAAACAGTGCTTGTTGCAAGGTTTGCTGCGCAACTTTAACGGCTTGTAGCTCTTTACTGAGTAGTTGGTTGTCAGCTGATAACTGATTAACTAACAGATTTTCTTGCTGCTGCGTATTTAATTTTTGATAAAACTGATAGCCCACACCAGCTGCCACAATTAACGAGATCAATAATGCTAAGCTGCCAGTTTTACTTACTTTTTGTTTGTTAGTTGGGTTGGGTTTTTGATTCATAGCAAAGTCTTTTTTTGTTGCCGAAGGAGAGTCTGCAACCTTAGCATTCGCCTTGGTTGAACTGCTTTGCGTTGCTTTAGTGTCAGCAAGCTGAGATGTTGGCTTTGTGTCTTCACTCATAATGTTACCTTCGCTGATACAAGTAAACATAGCGCTATCGCTTGCACCTGCAGCAATGTGTATATTTGCCGAGTCAATCTGTTGCGCCGCAAGGTGTTCACTGATGCGAGCACTGGCAACATAAAACTGGCAGCGTCTGATCCACTCTAATTGTTTTGCGCCCAGTTCACGAAAAATTGCATCGACTGCCGCATTACTTGTTATGACTATACCTTTAACATCAAGGCTTTGCCAGTGGTCTATCCAGTCAGTTGCATTACCTTCTACAGGGCCACGTTGATAGACGACTAAATTATTTAAAAATGCCCCACGCTGCTTGAGGTTTTTTGCAATCGTTGCTCGGCCATCTTTACCTTTGACCAACACTATATTCTGCCCATCAATCTGCTGTAATGACTTTAGCGCTAATAACCCTTCGGAATCATGCTGCTTAGGCACTGCGGCTCGCACCCCAAACGCCTGCCAAATGGCTTCAGCGGTTTGTTCGCCTACGGCATAAAATTGTGCTTTGATATTTATATCGGGCTTAAGGGCCAACAATGCTTTGACTGCATCTTGGGAGATAAAAATAATTTTATCTGCATTCAATAAGGGGCTGAGCTGGGTGTTATCTGGGGTGAAATAATCAATTTTTAAAACCGGAAATAAAGTCGCCTGATAACCCCCTTGCGACAGTTGCTCTGCAAGGTCGGCGCCTTTTCCATGTGGGCGAGTTATCAGGATCTGTGACATTTATGCGTCTCTATATACGTCTGCTAAAATTTTATCTGCGCCTAATGCAAGTAATTGCTCGGCCAGTTGTACACCCAGTTGTTCTGCATCGCGAGCATGACCACTGATTTCAGCATGTAAAATTTCGCTGCCATCAATCGCGCCAACTAAGCCACGTAAATGTACTTGCTCGCCATCAACTAAAGCATAAGCACCAATTGGCACTTGGCAACCACCTTCTAAACGGCGATTCATGGCACGCTCTGCATTTACGCGAATGCGTGTTTCATTGTGTTCCAATGGTGCAAGTAACGCTTTGGTTACTTCATCATCAATACGACATTCAATGCCAACGGCACCTTGGCCATTGGCTGGTAGCGATTGTTCTGGCTCAATAAAGGCTTTAATACGGTCATGCATTGCTAAACGAATTAAACCCGCGGCTGCTAAAATAATCGCATCATATTGGCCATCATCAAGCTTAGCTAAGCGGGTATTGACGTTACCGCGTAAATCGCGAATTTCTAAATCAGGTCGCAATGCACGTATTTGGCACTGACGACGCAAGCTAGATGTACCAACAATAGCACCTTGTGGTAACTGTGCAATGTTATCAAAGCTATTTGATACAAACGCGTCCCGTGGATCTTCACGCTCACAGATAGTATGCAGTGCTAAACCTTGTGGAAAATCTACCGGTACATCTTTCATTGAATGCACCGCGATATCAGCGCGGCCATCAAGCATGGCTTGTTCAAGCTCTTTAACAAACAGTCCTTTGCCACCAATTTTTGCAAGCGGAGTATCTAAAATAATATCGCCTTGGGTCGACATAGGCACCAACTCAACAGTAAGGTCAGCATGAAAATGCTCAAGTTGTGCTTTTACAAATTCAGCTTGCCATAATGCTAAGGCACTTTTCCGTGTCGCAATACGGATAAGTTGCGATTTTTGTGTCACTTTTTCAGTCATAAAAGGAGTCCAATTAATTTTCTTTGCTAAGTCTTAAAATATGCTAATCAATTACTCAGCTAAAATGCGAAATTCTTTTTGTGCCAATAAACGGCCCTGTTCATCAACAACATCAACGCGCCAATTGCCAACTTGTTCAGGTAAAATAGTTTTATTGGAGAAAGTACGATAGCGAGGAGAAGTAACATCAAGTTCAATGCTGGCTAGCACTTTATCTTCATAGCGCCAAACATGCTTCACTTTTTGCCCTTGCAGATTTTTAAGTTCGCTAAAAAATGCCATCGTGTCGGTAAATTCATTAAACCGTACATCTGCTTTAAATACATTAACAGGCTCACGATCCACGACCTCTCGAGTCAACACTGCGCGACTTACTTTGTCGGTATCAATTCGTGCACCAAGCGCTACACTGGCTACATGCGCTGAATCTGCAAAGCTATCGACTGATTCTGCAACACCATCACGTTCAAGCAACTCATCATTGCTATCAGCTGTAACTGCGCTGATAACTGCTGGAGTTTCACTTTGTTCAGGCTCACTCACAGCAACAACTTGCCGTTCTGGCTCAGTAACTAATTCTGTTACATCATCCTTGTTATTTTCACTAACGGCTGCAATAACCGGTGCAGCAGTCGCCGATTCAAGCTCAGTCTCTTCATCATGATTTAGATCGACTAACGACATTTCATCATCACTCGCGGCAATAACAAGCGGGGCTGGATTGTCTGTTGGTTGTTGTTCATTTTGCTCTGCGTTAACCGAGCCTAATAGGCTATAAGTAAAAATAACTAACGCAAATACCACTAATAACATAACTGTCACAATGCGCTTCCAGTGCCATTGATAGGTTACTTCAGGGGCGATAGGTGCTGCCGCACGACTCATATTTGCTGTGATCACTATTTTTTGTTTCATTTTAGCCTCGGCTACTCAACACTATTAACTTAAGCGAGCAATCAACCAATGACGGATCGCCAAAAGTTCTTCCCCACAGACCTGGTGGCCCATTGGGTAATCTTGCCAACTTACCTCCATGTTATGCGCTGTTAATACATCAAACGCATGACGACCAGCCTCACAAGGAACAACTGGATCTTGACTACCATGAGCCATAAATACATTTAAATCTGTGTGTTTTGCTTCTGCGGTTAATTTCTCAGGCACGCACATGTATGTCGACAGCGCCATTACACCAGCCAGCTTCTGCTGTAAGCGCGGCGCTAAATGCAGCGTAATAACGCCACCTTGTGAAAAACCCGCCAAAATAATTTTATCCGCAGCAATACCATTATCAAGCTCTTGGTTAATTAGCTGCTCAACTTTAGCTGCTGATTCACGAACTCCAGTTTCATCGGCGCGCTTGTCTAAATCCATTGATTTAATATCATACCAAGAACGCATTGCCATACCACCATTAATGGTGACCGGTTGCACTGGCGCATGCGGAAACACAAACCGCAAACCTAGCTCATCAGGTAACGCAAGTTGCGATGCAACAGGTAAAAAACCATCGCCTGAATCACCTAAACCATGTAACCAGATAATCGTCGCTTTATGTTCACCCTTAGCTGGGTACTCTACAAACGCTAAACTCATAACTCTGATTGCCACTGCACAGTTTGACCTGCTTGACGCGTTGCTGCTTCATTCATAAATTGCCAAAACTCAGCGCCTGAGCGGTTATCAATCCACTGATCACCACGTAATTCAAAGTGATGACCATTAAACTTAGTCGCAACCCATACTTGATGTAAAGGCGCTTGCTTATTAATGACAATTTTACTGCGATCCGCAAAAATAATTTCCAAAATACCTTCGCCAGATTCATAGTCTAAGTCGGCTTCACAGTCATCCACTTGTTCTTCAATAGTGAACATAAGTGCTTCGGCTAATTGGTGGTATTCATGATCAGTCATAATTGTTTCCTTTTACGGGCATTTAGCCAGGTATTCGGTACGAATTGCATGCAGACAGTGTAACAGGAATAAATTCATCCGCGAATAGCTGCATTTTTTAGATATTCTGTTAATCTGCGATTATAAAGCCAGCAACGCGATTAATCTAATGAAAGAGATGCATCTTAAACAATTAAAACGACTTTCCCCACTTGGTGTACTACTCATCACTTTAGCTGGCTGCGGACAAAGCGGGCCACTGTATTTACCGGAAGATAAAGTCGAACCAAATCAACCAGAACAAGTAGCGCCACCCGCTACCAAAACCCCATCATCAACAACTGAATCGAAACAGGACCAATAATGGACTTTTTTGACTATAAAAATAACCAGCTGTACGCTGAGGACATCGCTGTCAGTGAGCTTGCAGCGCAATACGGAACGCCTTGTTATATCTATTCCCGCAAAACCTTTGAACGCCATTATCTTGCCTTTGCCGAGGCCGCGACCAACCATAAAAACTTAGTCTGTTATGCGGTAAAAGCTAATTCAAACATCGCAGTGTTAAATGTGCTAGCTCGTTTAGGTTCAGGGTTTGATATTGTTTCTAAAGGTGAACTTGCCCGCGTCATTGCGGCCGGCGGCGATGCCAAAAAAGTGGTGTTTTCAGGGGTTGCGAAAACAGCTGACGAAATTGCCTATGCACTCAAGCTCGGCATTAAATGCTTTAATGTTGAGTCGGTGTCTGAACTAGATCGCATCTCTGAAGTTGCCAGCGAGCTTAACTTAATAGCGCCTATTTCGATTCGGGTGAATCCTGATATCGATGCAAAAACTCACCCATATATTTCAACGGGTTTAAAAGAGAATAAGTTTGGGATCGATATCCTTACCGCTGTCAGCGTTTATCAATATGCTGCGTCATTACCTGGTTTAAAAATCACTGGGGTTGATTGTCATATTGGCTCGCAGCTTACTGAGATAAAACCATTTCTTGAAGCGCTAGATAAAGTACTGGCACTGATTGACGATTTAAAAGCCAACGGTATTGAACTTAGCCACTTAGATATTGGTGGTGGTTTAGGGGTACCATACAACGGCGAAGCACCACCGCATCCAAGTGAATATGTGGCACATATCACCGATCGTTTAACTGATTATCAACACTTAGAACTTATTTTTGAACCGGGCCGTGCGATTGCTGCCAATGCGGGTATTTTGGTTACAAAAGTTGAGTTTATAAAACAAAACCAAGATAAGTTTTTTGCAATCGTTGATGCGGGTATGAACGATATGCTGCGCCCTGCTTTATATCAAGCGTGGCAAAACATTGTGCCGGTAACGCCGCGTAATGACGACACACCCACATACAACTTTGATATTGTTGGTCCAGTGTGTGAAACCGGTGACTTTTTAGGTAAAGATCGCCAGTTAGCCTTACAACAAGGTGATTTACTTGCCCAGCGCAGTGCTGGTGCCTACGGTTTTACCATGAGCTCAAATTATAACTCACGGCCACGTGTGGCAGAGATCATGGTCGATGGCGAGCAGAGTCATTTGATCCGCGCCCGCGAAACTCTGGAAAGTCTATGGCAAGGTGAGAAAATTTTACCATAAACTTTTTGTAACGAGGCTGCTCTGTGGCATGATTAGCGCAGAGCAACCCGAATTAGAGCGCTATGTTAGTTAATTTTTCTAAAATGCACGGCTTAGGCAACGATTTTGTTGTAATTGATAACATTACACAGAACGTTTTCTTGTCACGAGACCAAATAAAAAAACTGGCAGATCGCCATTTCGGCATCGGCTTTGACCAACTATTAATGGTTGAAGCGCCTTATTCTCCCGATCTTGATTTCCATTATCGTATTTTTAATGCTGACGGTAACGAAGTAGAACAATGCGGCAATGGCGCTCGCTGTTTTGCCCGTTTTGTACGGATGAAAGGCCTTACTAATAAACATAAAGTCACCGTATCGACTAAATCAGGTAATTTAACCTTATACATCGAAAAAGATGGCCAAGTCACCGTGAACATGGGCCACCCTAATTTCGAACCGAGTAAAATCCCACTCAAAGCGACTAAGCGTGAACTGACTTATATTATTCGAGCAGAAGAACACACCGTATTTAGTGGTGCTGTATCAATGGGTAACCCACATTGTGTACTTGAAGTTGATGATATAGACACCGCTGACGTCAGCACTTTAGGCCCGCTACTTGAAAATCATGAACGTTTTCCGCAGCGCGTTAACGTGGGTTTTATGCAAGTGATCAATTCTGAACATATTAAACTGCGAGTTTGGGAACGTGGCGTTAACGAAACGCTCGCCTGCGGTACCGGCGCCTGTGCCGCGATGGTGATTGGCCAAATTCAAAGTAAATTATCCACCACAGTACAGGTCGATTTACCGGGTGGTAGTTTACAAATTCGCTGGCAAGGTGAAGGCCATCCAGTACGTATGACCGGCCCTGCCGAGCATGTATTTGATGGGCAAGTTGCTTTATGAGTAACTCAAACGACAAAGTAACTAATGAGCAAGTTAGTGAGTTTTTACAACAAAACCCCTTATTTTTAGCTCAAAATCCAGCACTATTAGCCCAACTTGAGCTGCAGCAAGCGCAAGGCGCGACCTCATTAGTGCACATTCAGCAACGGCAATTGCGTGAACACAACACCATGCTGAAAAGCAAAATTGACAACTTAATTAAGCACGCAAAAGAAAATGAGCTCATTTATAGCTTGTTCAGCGAGTGTCACCGCCAACTGTGGACCAACTACGATTTTAAAACCTTAGCAATCAACTTACGCAATATTATTTGTACCAATCCGGCGATTAATGAATGCCACTTGCTTAAGTATGATGAAAAATTTGCGCACCTCATTGAGCACCGCTTACAGCATAATGGCGTTTATTTGGGTCGCGTAAATCAGCAAGAACGCGATTTACTGTTCAGTCCTGCGACACAATCAACTGCGCTGTATTTAATTGGTAACAGTCAGCACCCTATCGCTATTTTGGCATTTGGTAGTGCAGATGCAAATCACTTCGAACCGGCAAAAGACAGTTTATTTGTGCTGGAGTTTGTTCGTTCACTGCAACTTAGACTGTTGGAATTGGAACTAGAGCAAGCATGAGCGAGCAGCAGCCGCCAGATGTTGAGCAATTATGTAACCAGCTAAGCGATAAGTGGCGCACGCCAATCTTATTATTTAGTGACTATTTACGCTTCGAAAGACAATACTCACCGCACACTATTAGCCAATACACTAGCCAACTAAACTTTGCCGCCTTGTATTTCAGTAAACTGTGTAATGATTGGTCAAGCGTACAGGGGGAGCATATACGTCGTTACAGTATGCAACTTCGCAGCAAACAATTAAGCGGCCGTACGATTAGTTTAAAACTCAGCTGTATTCGCAGTTTATATAAATTTTTAAAAACTAAAAATGTCAGCCAACAAGGTCATTACCATAATCCGGCAGAAGCAATCAAAGGCCCTAAATTTGCCAAGCCATTACCTAAAAATCTCGATGTCGATCAAATGGCGCGGTTACTGGATATTCACGATGACGATCCGCTGGCGGTGCGCGATCAGGCGATGATGGAATTAATGTATTCTTCTGGTTTAAGGATAAGCGAGCTAGTGGGCGCTAACTTGCAAGATATTAACCGCAGTTCAGCTGAGATTTTAGTTAGAGGTAAAGGAAATAAAGAACGGTTATTACCTGTTGGTGGCAAAGCACTCGAATCATTAAATAAATGGCTCAAACTACGCCCGCAATTTGCTCATCCAGAAGAAATTGCAGTATTTGTCAGTAGCAAAAAGTGCCGAATTTCAGCGCGTCATGTAAGGCTTCGTATGCAAGAGTGGGGCATAAAACAAGGTATTAGCAGCCAAGTTCATCCGCATAAATTGCGCCATTCATTCGCCTCACATATTCTAGAATCATCGGGCGACTTGCGAGCAGTACAAGAGCTATTAGGCCATAGCAGCTTATCGGCCACCCAAGTGTATACTCATTTAGACTTTCAACATTTAGCAAAAGTGTACGACAACACTCACCCTCGCGCTAAAAAACGCTCAAATCCCGACTAGCAAGGAGCTGATATGATCCGCTTTAATCGTGCCATTTCACCTTTTACCGTACTGAGTTTTGACTTAGACGACACCTTATACAATAACCATCCGATTATTACAGCAGCCGTTCAAGCACAGATAAATTACCTCAATGCACTGCCAAACTGGCAAGCACAAGGCAAAGACTTTTGGCAACAATGCCGTGAGCAGGCGCTACTGGATAACCCCGAGTTAGTCGACAATGTTACGCAATGGCGCAAAAGCACTCTGCGTACAGCACTGGCAAAGCTCGGTTATAAAAACGCAGAGCTCGAACGCCATGCTAATAATGCGTATCAAGCATTTGCTGATGCCCGCAGCCAAATTGTGGTGGATGATAAAGTGCTCGATTTACTTTCACAACTGAGTAAACGCTATCGCTTAATTGCTATTACCAATGGTAATGTAGAAATCGAACGTTTTAACTTAAATGGTGTATTTGAACTGGTTTTACAAGCAGGCATTCACGGTAAAGCGAAACCTCATAGCACGATGTTTGAGCAGGCCGCCGCCGCGCTTGGCGTACCAACTCGGCATATTTTGCACATCGGCGATAGTTTAGACACCGATGTACAAGGTGCACATAATGCGGGTTGTCAGTCACTTTGGTTAAATGACCAACCAGCTAAATATGCCTACAAAGGCTTAGCCGATATTGAAATAACTGATATTCAAGCGCTTAAACACTTTTTAAGCCAGCCATAATATTCTAGGAGCGAGCAATGAAAGGGACTGCTGTTACTAAACTGATCACGCTGCTGCTACTGCTATCAGTGGCACTTAATGGCTATTTATTGTGGCCACAGCAGCAAGCAACAGCCCCGCAAACAGCGGTTAAATTGTCGCCATCAGTTGTCGTTGCAAACAATCAGCAATCACTCTATCAGCAAGCTCTACAGCAATTTAATCAGCGACAGTTTACGGCTGCCTTAGCCAGCTACCAAGCATTAACTACAAGCCAACCATTACAAGCTGAACAACTTTACTTTTTATGGTTGGATAAACTCGATAGCTGGTTAAAAAATAATGAGCTCACCGTTGCAGAGACTTTTTTGCAATTATTTTTAAACAGCTACCCATACGATATAAATATGTTGCAGCTCGACGGCGAACGTTTAGTGAAAAACCAGCAGCGGCACCAAGCTATTGTTGCGTTACTCTCATTGCAATCACTTGCCAATGAAAGCCAGCAAGCAGCCATTAATATGCGTTTAATACAATTGACTATCGCACAAATAAAAACGCTTACAGAGCAGCACGCGTGGCAAAAAACCATCAATCAAACCTTAGTGTGGCTTGACTATGATAACGAAAATCCTAATTACTTATTCGCACTCGCTAATGCGTATTACCATCTCGAGGATCTGCTAAGCGCGCAAGCAACATTAGAGCGCTTTCCTGTGGAACATCCATTACAAGCACAGGTTGCTGAATTACAAACACGCATAGCACAAGCGCAAAGCGGCATTGATCTAGTGCCATTACGTCCATACGGCGTCCACTATTTATTAGATATGCAAATCAACGATGCGCTCAACACCCAACTAATGATAGATACTGGGGCAAGCTTTACCGTATTACCAAATAACGTATTTCAAGCATTACGGCCAATACCCGACTATATTGATAGCTTAAACATCAATACCGCCAACGGCCAAGTAATCGCAAAACGCTACCAACTTGATTCAATTTTAATTGGCCAGCAATACATTGAAAACTTTGAAGTGTTAGTAATTGATAACCATAGTGGTTATGGATTACTCGGCATGAATTTTTTACAGTTGTTTAAATTTAATATTAATCAACAAACTAATCAGCTAGAGTTAGCTAAATAAGGATGACGATGACACTCAACGATTTTTTAAGCCGTCTGGCTAATGAGCCACACACCATTGCATTTGCCGATACGATGGCAGTGATTGAAGCAAACTATACTTTTACAGCCTGCGCATTCAATAACCACGGCTTAAAAAGTGCCGCTGGTGAAAATAATGGCTCATGTAAAATTTTTGCTTTTGCTAAACTGAACCAGCTAAGTAAACAAAATACCCTAGATTGCTTTGGCGCATTTTATCGTGATGATGTACTTGGTCATCCTAATGAACACGATCACATGAACATTCGTACGTTTATGCTGGCACCAGAAATAACCCCCTTCTTGGGCATTACTTTTGATGGCGAGCCATTAACAGCTAACTAAGTGATTTTTCCATAAAGTAGCGGGTGCCAGAGCAAGGATAATTATCGAGTTGATATTTAACCTCATAACCACGGCGTTCATAAAATGGTTTAGCTTGAAAATCTAAAGTATCAAGCTGAACTTGCAGCGCACCTAACTGCTTACCCTTTAGTTCGATCGCGCTAAGTAACTTACTGGCTAAGCCTTGACCGCGTGCTTTTTCATCACACCAAAGCCAATTTATTTGTAACCAGTTACCAAATAATTGAGCAGCGACAGCCGCCACCACTTGCTGATTTTCATCAACAAATTTACACCCCAATGGCAGTCTTTGGGCATCAAAGTGAGCTTGATTATAAGCAACTATTTGCTCACGTAATAACTGTTCTAATATCTGTGAATCATCATTTTCAAACTGATACATGGTCGCTGTTTACCAAGTTAAAAGGTCAGTTTAAATGACTAACAAGTTAATACAAATGATTTTTACCATAAGGCACTTCAAGCATATTACTGGCCACTTTTTCACTCTGGCCACACATTTCATCGTATGCACTGGTGTGCCGCAATACCATTTGCGCATAACTAAGGTGGTCGAGTCGTTTTTGAATATGCAATGGACTTAAGCCACGGATAAACTCCCCCCTGCTCATCCGTTATATACCCAAACCACCTCAAGATGCGAGTTTCAGTTGGAATTAAAAGCGATTTAGGCAAGGCATTGATTGCAAGTAATAGTGGTTCTATTGTTAAAATCAATAACGCAGTATAAATCGCTTTTAAACCAACCCATTGGGCGCTTCACAGGCACTTACTCTCATCGTTGTTACTTCTTAAAAGGGATTGCCATTCTTGCAAAGTAACGCCTTGATATTAAGCCCCTGTGAAACGCTGAATTCTGTATATTGAGGTGGCTTGGGTATATAGTACTCAACATTATTGATCATCACCGACACATTGTATAAAGCCATTTCCAATGAGTGAACAATGACTTTTTGCAAAGGCTGATGGTTTTTAAGTTCTGATAATTTAATCGCCATGGTAAAACCCTTTTTACAGTGGATTAAGTGATCTGTACGTTGCTTTGATATACTTTGATCAATTTAAACCGAAGCGACTTAATTTATGAGCGAGAAAACTCGTCTAGCTAAATACCTTGCCCATGCTGGCGTTTGTTCTCGTAAACAAGCCTCGCGGCTAATTGATGAAGGTGTGGTGAGCGTAAATAACCGCCCAGCCAATCATATTGATCACGTTGATGATAACGACGATATACGTGTCAATAGCACGCGTATCCAAGGTAAAGCCGCACGGGTTTATTACGCTTACCACAAACCCGTGGGCATTGATTGCAAGCTTAATCAACATGATCCAAGCAGCTTAATTCACCATCTACCAACAAATACCCGTGTATACCCGATTGGCAGGCTAGATAAAGATTCTCGTGGTCTGTTAATACTGACTAATGATGGTGAATTTTGTAATCAGTTGATCCACCCTGACTTCCACCAACCAAAACGCTATTTAGTCACCGTTGACAAACCTTTGGATGACGACTTTTGCCAAAAAATGGCTCAGGGCGTTCCTGTAAATAAACAAATCACCTTACCCTGTACGGTGGAAAAAATAGCCGACTGCCAGTTCAGTATTATTTTAAAGCAAGGCCTTAATCGCCAAATCCGGAAAATGGCTCATTACTGTGGCTATACGGTGATTGATCTATATCGTGAGCAAATTAGCGACCTTAATCTGGCTACGCTCAACCTCCCTGAAAACAGCTACCTTAAAATCAATAAATCCGATATTTTAAAAAATTAATTATTTTTTACACAAAACAGTTGCAAATAATGATTACAGGTGTAATCTTAATTTATAGATTACATTTGTAGGCAACATATTAATGATTGAATTATCGAAAGCAGAATTTGAAGTACTCGATGCACTTTGGTTGAGCTACCCAGCAACAGCGAGCCAAATTATTGAACGCTTAAGCGATGAAAAGCAGTGGCACGAAAAAACCATTAAAACCTTGCTCGGTCGGTTAGTTAAAAAAGGCGCTTTGAGCTTTGAAAAAGATGGCCGGCAATATATTTACACGCCCTGTATGGAACGTGCTGAATACACGCTAAAAGAAAGCCAAAACTTTATTGAGCGATTTTTTAGTGGCCGCATTGCACCTTTAGTTAGTGGTTTTGCGAAATCTGAGCAACTTTCTCAACAAGACATCAACGAGCTAAAAAAAGTCATTGATGACTGGGAAAAACAGCAAAAGTAAGGATTTAAGATGCTAGAAATAACCTTAAACTGGCTGATTGAGCAACAACTATTGCTCAGCATACTGATCGTTAGCCTGCTCATTTTAGAGCGCTATTTGTTAAAATGGCTCAGTGCAAACTTTGTCTATAAGCTATGGCTGCTAATACCCATCGCCCTGTTGCTTGCTAATTTACCAGCCCATTTAAAACCATTACAAAGTGCAGCTATAAGCACTATGTTGATCACTCCAAATCAAGCCTTGGTAGCTGATTTCAGCATTAATTGGGCGCTACTGTATGGCGTGGTATTCAGCTTATTGGCTGTGATTGCCACGCTGACACACCAACGCTTTATCAAGCAACTGCGTTTGACTGCTCTTAATGATGAACAGTTTGCAAAGGATAATCCAGGTATTCAGTTACTACAAAGTGATGCTATCAGTACACCGATGGTGATTGGTTTATTACGTACTCAGTTAGTGTTGCCAACTGGCTATTTGCAAAAAACCGATAGCGTCTCATTAAAGCTGATCATTGAGCATGAACAAGTACATATAAAGCGTGCCGATAATTTGCTCAATATGCTGTTATTGATGACCACTTTGGTGTTTTGGTTTAACCCGCTAGCATGGATAGGTTACCTGAGTTTCAGGCGCCTACAAGAGCTGTCATGTGATGAAAAAGTTCTAATCAATAAGAGCATCCAACAACGAATTTTATACAGCAAGGCCCTCATTAATTGCGCAGCGAATAGTCGTGCAGGCTTGATGGCTTATTCACACTATGGAGATAAAAACACTATGTTACAACGACTCAATCAAATCAAACACAATGGCAATAGCTCAAGGGTTGCCAAGGGCGCACTGCTAATTTTTGCCGCAGGGATGTTAAGCAGCGTTGCTATTGCTAAACAGCCAGCAGCAAAAGCCGCACAGCAGTCGATTGCACCGATTATGCGAATTGAGCCTTTATACCCGATACAGGCAGCTGAACAAGGTATCAGCGGTTCAGTAGTATTAAAATACGATATTAGCCCAGCCGGAAAGACACAAAATGTGTCGGTTGTGAATGCCAAGCCTGAAGGGGTATTCGATAGAGAGGCAAAAAAAGCGTTAATGCAATGGCAATATAAGCCTTCTGATTCGGGCTTTAAAGATGTATTGGTACAGCTAGACTTTGCTATAGATAAAGATTACAAATCAGCAGATCTTATTGAAAAGGTGACTGTTGCGGCTAAGTAAATTTTAACAAGCGAAGACTCTAAAGCAAGCGCCTTATTTAAGCCGCTTGCTTTGGCGTTTTAGTTGTTTTTAAATACACACAATAATCATGGCAACTGCGGTTGCTAACCCAACAAACCAGACTAATGAGCGCAGTACATCTAAATTTAGATAATAAAAAACACAATATAAAGTACGCGAAATAATATGAGCAATAGCCAGTAATTCCGTGACTTGATGAACGTTATTAGTACCTAGAACTACGGCTAAAGCCACTGCAAATACTGCCAGTGATTCAAAGCAATTTTGATGTGCAGCCAAAGCTCTTGCACCAAAGCCCGTTAGTTTAGATTGTTGGTCACGAGGATGCTTATTGTCATAGCCATTTAGCTTGTTCATCGCAACTGCCACGGGTGCTTTGGCAAAGTAAGGCATCAACACAGCAAGCAGCGCACAAATTAATAAAATAGTCATTATTACTCCTTATCGTTGTGCTCATCAACTTAACATAGCTAAGCGCATAGTGTAAAAAACCGAGTAATAAAAAAGCCGCCGTTGCTTACTAAACAATAGCGGCTAACAATAACATCACTTTAACTATAGCTCAGTGTGAGCATTTTGCAGCTGTGACATATTGTCGCAGTTGAGATATTTTCATTTTTACTATTCTTAGTTCGCTTTAGCACCCTTGCACTGGTAACGTATCCGCCTCTCTCACTTGCTATTTTTTCATTATGATCTGGATCTTTTTAACTATTTTAGCTGCTTTTATGCAGTCATGGCGCAACGCTTTACAAAGTAAGCTAAGTGCACATGTCAGTGTTGCAGGCGTCACTTTAGCGCGCTTTATACTGGCAAGCCCGCTTGCATTAGCTTATTTAATTGCATTATATAGCTACCAAGATGCCCCCTTACCCTCTTTCAACCTTATTTTTATTGGTTATATTGTCGGCGCAAGCATAGTGCAAATTATTGCCACTGGGCTGATGGTGAAATTATTTAAAATGAATAATTTTGCAGTCGGTGCGGGACTTGCGAAAAGTGAAGCGCTGGTTGCCGCCATTTTGGGAGTGTTGTTTTTTGGCGCGACGCTATCTTTACTCGGCTGGCTTGGCGTATTTCTTGGATCAATTGCAGTATTACTATTAAGTGGCATTACGAATATTAAGCACTTTAGCCTCAAAACCGCCTTGTTAGGTTTAGCCTGTGGCACCGCATTCGCCCTTTCTTCGTCATGGATACGTGAAGCAAGCCTAAACTCAGGCCTGTCGTTTCCTTATTCAGCAGCATGGGTTTTACTGCTTATTATTAGCCTACAAACCATTATGCTTTGTGGCTATATTGCAGTAAAAGAGCGCCCTACATTTCGCGCTATGTGGGCACATAAAAAAACCACCAGTGCAGTGAGTTTCTTTAGTTGTGTCGGTTCGATTGGCTGGTTTAGTGCGATGAGTTTACAGCATGTCGCCTATGTTAAAACCTTAGGACAAGTGGAAGTGTTTTTTACTATTTTGATCTCAGTGTTGTGGCTCAAGCAACCATTAAAACGCCAAGACAGCGCAGGGCTGCTATTAATTGCCATTGCGGCGGTGTTAGTGATGTTGCCTTCGATCTAAGCAACAACGGCGGCTCACTGTAACGTGGCCGCCTTTCATTTTTTAATCCACTGAATTAATGACTAATTTTTAAGGTGATCACGCCGCTGATGATCATCAACACCCCGGCAATACGACCAAATGTCGCCGCATCGTTATAAAATAAAATACCGACAATAAATGTTCCAGCTGCACCTATACCGGTCCATACCGCGTAAGACGTGCCCATCGAGATATCACGCTGTGCCAGCCATAACATAAAACCACTGGCGACCATAAACGCCACAGCAATGCCAATACCTAACCAGCGATTTTCACCCTCTTGCGACATTTTTAATCCCACCGGCCAACCAATCTCCAATAAGCCGGCAATAATTAAATAAATCCACGCCATTAATTTTCTCTCTTTTTCAATATTACATCGTACAGATCCTCACGACGATCTTTTAAGTTACGCACCGTGCCTTCACTGTGCAAAACTTTTAATTTATCCATATCTAAATCACTAAATAACAGCATTTCAGTATTGGGGGTTGCTTCATTAAGCGTCGCATCATGAGGGAATGAAAAATCAGACGGTGTTAATACCGCTGATTGTGAATACTGCACATCAAGACTTTCTACTTCCGGTAAATTACCCACAGAGCCGGCAATAACCACGTAGCATTCGTTTTCAATCGCCCGTGCTTGTGCACAGTGACGTACTCGTAAATAACTATTTTTAGTGTCGGTCCAAAATGGCACAAACAAAATATCTAAACCTTGTTTTGCTAAAATTCGTGACAATTCAGGAAATTCAACATCGTAGCAAATTTGAATACCCACGCGACCCGCATCGGTATCAAATACCGCAATTTTATCGCCGCCTTGGATCACCCAATCATTTTGCTCATGAGGGGTGATATGAATTTTACGTTGTTCGTCAATTTTACCGCTGCGATGACACAGATAACTGACGTTATAAATTTTATCGCCTTCAGCCAGCGGCATTGAGCCGGTAATAATATTAGCGTTATATTCAATCGCCATGCGCGACATCGCATCACGGAAAGTCTCTGTATATTCAGCTAAATAACGAATAGCCTCGGTTTGATTTCTTTGCTCACTAAGTCCCATAAGTGGTGCATTAAAAAACTCAGGGAAGAGAATAAAATCACTTTTATAGTCAGACACTGTGTCTACAAAATATTCAACCTGGGTGAGCATTTCTTCAACCGACTCAACACTGCGCATTTGCCACTGTACTGCGCCAACTCGTACTATCGACTTTGTTGATTCAAGTACCGTGTCGGTCGGTTCAAACATAATGTTATTCCACTCAAGTAGCGTGGCATAACCCACCGAATTTTGATCTTCCGGTAAATATTTTTTAAGCAACCGTTTAACCTGAAAATCATTCGATAATTGAAAACTTAAAATTGGATCATACAGCTCTTTATGATCGACCTTGGCAATATATTCTGTTGGACTCATGTCACTGCTGTGGTTGTAATAACGCGGAATACGTCCACCAGCCAAAATAGCCCGCAGATTATACTGACGACACAATTCTTTACGCGCATCATAAAGCCTGCGCCCTAAACGCATACCACGATGAGTAGGCGAAATAACCACATCCAACCCATACAGCGCATCACCATCAGGGTCACTAAATACCCGATCATGGCCGTCAACAATATCTTCATAGGTGTGCGGATTAGAAAAACGCGTGTAATCCACTTGCACGCTCAGCGCAATCCCTACCAGCACGCCATCATCCACCATGCCCAACTGTCCTTCCGGGAACTGGTCAATCAACCGAAATATAGTATGGCTTGGCCACGCACCACCTAAATCTGGATAAGCTTGATCCATCAAGGTTTTTACTTGTGGATACTGCTCTTTGGTTAAATTACAAATCTCTAGATGGGTTTTTTCTGCCGACATACACAACTCCTTTAGGCGTAGGACATTAAATTTGATATTCAATACGACATCATACCTTTTCAGCTCTGAACGTTTGCTTAGTGCAGCATACTTAGCGCTGGTTTATTTTTAAGATAGCACCAACAACTGTATTGAAGTAAGTATAAGTAGGTATAATTTTTAATTTTACACCTCTTTGCACATTTAAAGCTCACTTACAGGTAAGATTGTGATCTCATGAATTAGTGTTTGCGGTAATAGCGGCGTTGGTTTTGCAGCTACGTAGTCATCAAATCCTGCGCGATAAAAAGACGATAATGGATGCCCTGATTGACCACCGGGAATGGCCATTATGGCGTTTTCTAAATGCCCAGGCTGAGCAATAAAGCGCTGCGACGCCCCAAAACTTCGCCCCTGCACTGCTGGCATATAACTATCGCCAAACCCTGCGGCGGTCGGCATATTTAATAATTTACTGAGCTGCGGTATTTGCTGGGCGAATGGATGCTCAATAACTAATGCATTCACTGTACCCCACTGCCAAGCTTTTAAGTTACTGCCAAATTCTTTACTTAAGTTACTGACAACTTGACGAAATGAATCAGTTAATTGTGCATCCCAATCAGCAAATTGTGGATTTAACCAGCTGCTTGGTTGCTGTTCAATAAGCTGCCATATTGCCGGCTCTAAATCACGTTTAACATACTTTAATGAACCGCCCTGAGCCTGCAGCTTTGCTTGCATAGCCGTAAATACACTATTAATAACTTCATCACGATAACGCCTAACCAGTGTATAGCCTATTGACGTTGCACAGGCACACCCTTGCCAGTTTTCTAATTCTGTTATGTATTGCTGATTAGCCGTACTATTTTTATTAAGCTGTTGCAGCAATAGACTATGCCACGGTTGTAAAAAGCGCGCCTGATTATCATGCTGTAACTGGTTAAAATCAGCTTCATTAAAGTGTTGCTTTTCATACAATCGATCACGAATTTGACTCGAGCGTGCTCCCAAGGCATAACCACCATTACCAAAACGCTGATCATCTTCAGCCGATACAACGCGAGAGTTCCCAGTCCATAAACGGCCATCAACAGGATTTTTGACTTCTGGCCTTTGCTGTTCATTATGCTGCCAAAGTGTTGAGTAATCATTTTCCTGAACAGCTAGTTCACTGGGCTTAATACGCCCTGGAATGGCTCCCATATTTTTCCAACCCGCATTACCTTGGCTATCTACCACCATTAAGTTTTGTACTGGAATACCTACTTCACTGGCAATCAGCAGCGCGTCATCGACTGTGGTTGCTTGTTCTAATTTCAATAAATCCATATCAACGGCATAAGGTTGATGGCCAACCCAGCTGAGCGCATAAGGCTGGCCATTAATTTCTCGCACTGGGCCGTACTCACTCAATGTCAGCTTATATTCTTCAATTGACCCATCGGGTAGTGCTATTTGTTCAACCTCTTGCCAGGTTTTACTATTATCAGTTAATGCAATCCAATCAGCCGTATCCAAATAGCCATTAGTAAATCCCCAGGCAATATTGTTATTAGTCCCTACCACAATGGCGGGTGCGCCAGGTAAGGAAACCCCTGTCACTTGGCTCGCTTTTCCTGACATTGCATAGTTAAGTTGCGCACGATACCAAATAACCGGCACCGCCATCGACAAGTGCATATCATCCGACAGCATCCCAGCCCCGGTGGTCGTTAACTGCCCTGTCACTGCCCAGTTATTACTACCGCGCTCTTGGTTTGCATCAATATTTAATAAAGCTTGTAAGGTTTGCTTAGGAAATTCAGGAATAGCTAAATTATAAGGTGCGAGTGTGCTGCCATCTAAAGCCGCTTGATATTGACTGGGTTGAGTTAAAAAACTGACCATCTCTGAGCCATAAATATCGGCAATTTGAATTAACGCTTGGTCACGCTCAAAGGTCGCTGTTTGTAAATCTAAGTACATACTGTAAATCACTAACAAGCTATCTTCACTGCGCCAAGGCTTTTGCTCTGCGCCTGTTAGTAAATATTCAAAGCTGCTAAAACCTACCTGCGCTAAGCCTTCGTTAACGCCAGCGGCATAACTTGTTAATAATGCTTGATCGGCTTGAGGCAATTGCTCAACGATCGCTGCACTGCGTTTTCGTAACTGGTGAAAGCGCATGTTTTTATCCAACCCTAATGCTGCTTTGCCAAACAGTTCACTCAATTCACCCGCCGCATTACGGCGCAATAAATCCATTTGAAAGAACCGGTCTTGGCCATGTGCGAAACCTAAACCATACGCGGCATCAAGGCGGTTTTCAGCTGAAATAACCGCTTGACCGAGTTGATCTCGAGAGATTTTTACCGCTTGGCTGACGTGGTTACTACGCCCATTACCATCAAGCGCCGGTAAGCTAATTGCCAGTACACCATAAATAACTGCCGTTGCAGCTAACCCTAAAATAACGATTGCCAACACCAACCACTTAATTACTTTAAACATGAACCGGTCCTTTCACTGTGAATTAGTTCTATCATAACCATAGTTTTATGAAAAATAATGTTCTTCACTCGTTTCAAGGAAATAAATTCCAACTGGCCCCAAAATCAGCTCATCGATCATCACGATTAACAGTTAATCTGGCAGCTAACATGCCGAAATTTAAATAAAAATAAAAAGTGCGATTTACCAGGACTATTTTTATTTCCACGATAAATTGACTATAGTTGAACAGCCGATTCTAAAATGCACTAATCTTAATGCCATTGCCAAAAACAGATGATTATAAACAGGTATATAAATTCAAACTGACATTTTGGTTTTCACTCGCCTTTATTCTATTTATCAGTTTAGTACTTGATCAGGTCAGCTATAACCGTGCCAAACAATCTCACCGGCTATTAATTCTGTCTGAGGTGAGTAGCTACCGTACTCAACTTGAATCAACCTTAGTGTCGAATATTCAACTTGTCCGTGGTTTAGCCGTCGCTGTTGCCGCAGAGCCTAATTTAGATCAACAACGTTTTGCACAAATCGCCGCGCCATTATTCGACACCTCATCTGAATTACGCAATATCGGTGGCGCACCTGATATGGTGCTGAGTATGACTTATCCGTTAGCTGGCAATGAAAAAGCGATTGGTCTAAATTTTTTAGCAAACAAAGCACAACACGCCGATGCTATTCGTGCCCGTGACAGCAATGAAATAGTTATGGCAGGTCCTCTCACTTTAGTTCAAGGTGGCGAGGCCTTAATTGCCCGAGTCCCTGTTTATCTTCCCCCTGATAAACATTTTTGGGGATTACTCTCTGTGGTACTCGACATTGACAAAATATACACTAAAGCAGGTATCTACGAATTAGAAGAGCACTACGATGTCGCCATTCAAGGGCGTAATGGCTTAGGTCTAAAAGGGGAGTTTTTCTGCGGCAGCTCTGAAATTTTAAAGCACAACCCACTAGCATTTAAGTTAACTTTTCAAGGCGGAGAATGGGAAATTTTTGTTTCTCCAAAAACAGGCTGGGCGCCACCAAGCTCCGCAATATGGCCATTACGATTAGCAATATTTACAATTTGCGGACTACTAATTTTAGCATTTTTAGTGTTCTTAAAAATGCTCAACCGCCAGCTACAAAATGAAAAAATGTTAATCACTATGAGTAGCTTAGCAAAAATTGGCGCGTGGTCATTTAACCTCGAAACACAGCAAGTATATTGGTCAGATATGACCAAAGAAATTTTCAAATATCCTTTAGATGAACAACCCAACTGGCCAAAGAACCTTGCTTATTTTAAAGCTGGAGAAAGCCGTAATACTATAAAAGAACTCGTTGAGCGAGCGATAAAATACGGTGAAAGTTACGAAGTAGAACTCGAAGTAATTAATTCTCAGAACCAATCCGTGTGGGTATTAGTACATGGCGAAGCAGAGATCCGTAATGGCCGTTGTGTAAGGATTTTTGGCTCACTGCAAGATATAAACACCCGCAAATGTATTGAATTAGAAAGCAATAAAACTGCACGGCACAACGAAGCTCTTGCCTCTCTTACGGTTAATAGCGCGGTGCTCACTGGTAATTTAAAACAAGCAAAAGATATTATCACGCAATCAGTTTGCGATGCCTTAAATGTCGAACGCGCCAGTATTTGGCTGTTCAATGATGCAAAGGATCAATTACAGTTATTTGCCCATCACGGTAGACACGCTCCAGATAATACGATATTGCAAACATGGCAGCATAGTGAGCTACCACATTTTTTTACCGCCATTAATCATCAAGCAGTGATCTGCGCCCCTAATACACTTAGCAACGAACTGACAACGCCACTCACAGAGCACTATTTAGCGCCTTTAGAAATACAATCTATGCTAAGTGCTTCTATTCCAGCAGGGAGCGGCGCCATTGGTATTGTCTGTGCTGAGCATTGCCTGCATCCACGGGCATGGTCTCGCAACGAAGAAAGCTTTCTAATCGCTGTAGCCGCTTTAATTGGCAGCTTATATTCTAGCGAACAACGTATAGAAACAGAGCAACAGTTAGTAAAAGCCAAGGAAGCTGCTGAAAAAGCGGTGGCCGCTAAAGGGGAGTTTTTAGCTAGTATGAGCCACGAAATTCGCACCCCGATGAACGGGGTGCTCGGTATGCTGAATATTGTGCAGCAAACCCCGCTAGATCCCCAGCAAGCCCATCACATTGAGTTAGCGCAATCATCAGCGCAATCGCTGCTTAACATTATTAACGATATTTTGGACTTTTCAAAAATTGAAGCGGGTAAATTAGGTATTGAAGAAATTGCCTTTAATTTGCCGAAATTACTGGGGGAAATTGTCGAATCATTTGCCCTCAAGGTCGAGCAACAAAATACTAAACTGGTTTTAGATGCCACTAAAATTGATGTTAATGAAGTTATTAGCGATCCAAACAGGCTACGGCAAATTATTAATAACTTGCTCGGTAATGCGGTTAAATTCACTCACGATGGAGAAATTATTGTCATTGCCGATTTAAAAAATACCACTGATGGTACTTTTTTAAATTGCTCAATAATTGATACTGGGATTGGTATAAAAGCCGATAAGCAAGCATCGTTATTTGATTCTTTCACGCAAGCAGATACCTCAACCACTCGCCAATATGGTGGCACAGGTTTAGGACTGGCGATTGTTAAGCAGCTCTGTAATTTAATGAATGGCGAAATTAACGTTACCAGTGTTTACGGGCAAGGTAGTACGTTTACTTTTTCAATTAAAGTACAGCCGCTACTAAGTAGAGAGCAAGATTTACCGAGCCATTTAATCAAAAATAAACGCATTTTAGTTGTTGATAGCTGCCCTTTAAATAGCGCAATTGCTCATAAACAACTGCATGTATGGGGCGCACAAGCTGATATTGTCGGCCACTATCCAAGTATTACCCAGTACTTAACAACAAGTGAGGCACCTATTGATGCTATTTTGCTTGATTATAGCTTTACTCAACAAGTCGATAGCACAGTGATGAACACGCTCCAAAGCTACCTACATGAGCACCAAGTAAAGCTGATCCTAATGGCACCGATGAGTTTCTCGCAAGAGCATACCTCCTTGTCGGTCAAGGTTGATTGCATGATATTTAAGCCTCTAACTCCTTCTGATTTATTTGACTCGCTGGCAAATGACAAGTTTATTGAACAACAACAAAATAACCCTGTATTACATAGCAACATTGCAATAAATAACGTGCACTTTGCAAATCAAGACAAAATTCTGCTAGTAGAAGACAACAAGGTCAATCAAGTGGTTGCCTGTGCTTTGCTTAAACAAGCCGGTATTAATTTCGATATTGCTGAAAATGGCCTTGCAGCAATTGAGCAACTAAAAAGTAATTCTGCGCAACCATACAAGTTATTATTAATGGACTGCCAAATGCCAGAAATGGACGGCTACCAAGCAACTCGCGCTATCCGTAATGGGGATGCCGGAGAGCATTATAAAAACGTAGCTATCATTGCCTTAACAGCGAATGCTATGCAAGGCGATAGAGACAAATGCCTAACTGCGGGCATGAGTGATTATCTAACCAAACCGCTCGATTTTGAGACGCTTAATCCGAAATTACAACAATGGCTTGATAAACAATAAAAGTGTAAGCTTAGGCATAACAAAAGAAGGATTTATTATGCAACTTACCGCTATTGAACAACGTGTGATCGGCTGCTTACTTGAAAAACAAAGCACCACACCAGAGCATTATCCGCTGTCACTCAATGCATTAACTAACGCGTGTAATCAAAAATCGAACCGTGACCCCGTACTCACTCTTAGTGAAACGCAAGTACAAGAGGCGTTAGACGCTTTACTCGCGCAGCGCTTAGTCACACAAGATGAAGGATTGTCTGGCCGCGTAACCAAGTTTGCACATCGTTTTTGCAACACCGAATTTGGTAATTTACAATTAACCGAGCAACAACGTGCCATTATTTGTCTCATGTTACTGCGTGGCCCACAAACTCCTGGTGAATTAAGAACCCGCAGTAATCGACTCGCAGAGTTTAATAATGTGACTGAAGTTGAATCAGCATTAAATGCCTTGATCAACGCAGAGCATGTGCTAAAACACCCGCGCGAACCAGGTAAACGTGAAAGCCGTTACAGCCATTTATTTGCGGATCCACAAAGTGCCGTTACTGTCGCTGTAGAGCCGCCTGAATTAGCAGCACTCAAAACTGTTGAATTCAATGAGTTGCTTACAGAAATTGATCAGTTAAAAGCCGAATTACAAAAAATTAAACAACACCTAGGGCTTTAATTTAGCCTTTGCCAATAACATAATAATGACAACATTAACTATTAGGAGTCAGCATGCGTGCCGAGATCATGGCTGAAATGAAAGTTCAACCAAGGATAAACGTTGAGCAGGAAATTACCCGACGCGTTAACTTTATCAAAAACCGCCTTGTGGCAGCACATTCACGTTCTTTAGTGCTGGGGATCAGTGGTGGCGTAGATTCATCTACTTGTGGCCGCTTATGCCAACTCGCCGTTAATGAATTAAATGCACAGCAACAAACTGACAAGTATCAATTTATAGCTGTTCGTCTGCCCTACGGCATTCAAGCCGACGAAGCTGAAGCGCAATTAGCGGTTGATTTTATTCAACCTAGTAAACGGCTAACGGTTAATATCAAACCCGCCGCAGACGGCATGCACGAACAAGCATTAGCGGCGGTGGTTGGCTGTGGTGAAACATTGCCTGAACAAGCGCAAATTGATTTTATTAAAGGCAATGTTAAAGCACGTCAACGCATGGTTGCGCAATATGAAATTGCTGGTTTCTGCCAAGGGCTGGTAGTGGGTACTGACCATAGTGCCGAGAACATTACCGGTTTTTACACTAAGTTTGGTGATGGTGCCTGTGACTTAGCCCCCTTATTTGGTTTATCAAAACGCCAAGTACGCGCTTTGGCAAAGCAACTCGGTGCGCCTGAGTTACTAGTGAATAAAACCCCAACCGCGGATTTAGAATGCGATCGCCCAGGCCTTACCGATGAAGAAGCTCTTGGTTTAAGTTATGAACAAATTGATGACTTTTTAGAAGGCAAAACCGTCAGTGATGAAGTCACTGAAAAGCTCATTGCTATTTATCAACGCACTCAACATAAACGCCAAGCCATCCCAACAATTTACGATTAATTGCATACTGACGAACTGAGTGCAGGCCAGCAGCAATAAAGAGCCTGCACTGATGATCCTTCTCTTATCGTCAACCGTAATGTACAACTCAATGATGCGGTAATGACTTTGCCACGCTAATGGGTGAAACATTACTGTAATTTAGATTATAGTTAGCTTATTAATACTTAGCGCTAAATAGAGAATACAGCATTTTATGACATCGCCCATTTTAATTACTGGCGCAGGCCAACGTATTGGCTTAGCACTTGCTCAGCATTTTATTGCCGCTGGCCAAGCTATTATTGTGACTTACCGTACTCGCCATAAAACAATTGACGATTTAGCGCAACAAGGGGCTATTTGTATCGCTGCAGACTTTACTGATGATAATGCTATTGCAGAGTTTATTAAGCTATTAAAAAGCCATACTGGCAGCCTCAAAGCGATTATTCATAACGCCTCAAGCTGGGATTGTGAAGCCAATAATCCAGACAGCGCGACACTATTTGATAATATGATGCGTATCCATGCCAAGACGCCTTATTTGATCAACCTTGCCTGCAGTGAGTTATTGCAATGCCACTACGAGCAATATCATCAGCCAGCCGACATCATTCATTTAACAGATTATGTTGTCGATACTGGTAGCCCAAAACACTTAGCCTATGCAGCCAGTAAAGCTGCGCTTGATAATTTAACTAAATCGTTTGCTGCTAAGTATGCGCCACAGATAAAAGTCAATGCAATTGCACCTTCGCTGATTATTTTTAATGAACACGATGATGAAGCGTACCGTGCTAAAACGTTGAAAAAATCATTAATGGGCATCGAACCAGGTTGCCGTGAAATCATTAACAGTGTCGATTTATTACTCAATAGCCATTACATCACAGGGCGTTCATTACCCGTTGATGGCGGCAGGCACTTAAAATAACTAATTTAAAACTGAGAAATTTATGCATAACGAATTAAAGAATAGTTACCAAGAGATCATTGCAGCCGTAGGCGAAGACCCACAACGCGAAGGGCTGCTAGACACACCAAAACGTGCCGCCAAAGCGATGGAGTATTTAACTAAAGGCTATCGTCAAACATTAGACGAAATCACCAACAATGCCGTATTTACCTCTGATGCTGACGATATGGTACTAGTACAAGATATAGAGCTTTACTCGATGTGCGAACACCATTTACTGCCTTTTGTTGGCCGCTGTCATATTGCTTATATTCCTAACGGCAAAGTACTTGGATTATCTAAATTTGCGCGTATCGTTGATATGTACGCTCGCCGCTTTCAAATTCAAGAGCAGTTGACTCATCAAATCGCTAAAGCGGTAGAAGAAGTGACTGGCGCCAAAGGCGTGGGTGTTATTGTTGAAGCAAAACATATGTGTATGATGATGCGCGGGGTTGAAAAGCAAAACTCCAGCATGCGGACATCAGTGATGCTAGGTAACTTTAGAGCAGACCCAAAAACCCGCAATGAGTTTTTGCAGCTTGTAAAAGGCTAAATCTATGGCCAATGCAATTATTAATGTAACTAACTTACGGCTGCGTACTTTTATCGGCTTTAACCCCGATGAGCGTGAAAAAAAGCAAGATGTAGTGATCAATTTAGAAATTCACTACCCCGCAGAACAAGCCTGTGAAACCGATCAAGTAGAACAAGCATTGAACTACAAAGTGATCACCAAAGAAGTCATTTCGCTGGTCGAACAAGGGCACTTTTTACTGCTGGAGAAGTTGGTCGCAGAGATACTAGAAGTGTGCCACCGCCACTCTAGCGTCAATTACGCTAAAGCGCGGGTTGATAAACCCCACGCCTTGCGCTTTGCAGACTCAGTGTCACTAACACTCGATTGGGCTAAAAATTAAATCAATTGCTCTAAACCTGAGGCAAAGGCCAGCACCACTAAATAACGAGCGCCTTTGCCAAGGGTAACAATCCATAAAAAGGTCCACCAGCGAACCTTAAAAATTCCACCAACTACAGTCAATGGATCGCCAATAATCGGCACCCATGCTAAAAATAAGCTGTACACGCCATATTTTTCAAAACGCTGCTGCGCTTTATCAATATTAGCCTGTGATACCGGAAACCATTTGCGGTCTTTAAAACGGATCACTTGGGTGCCCAACCAATAATTAACACAACTCCCTAACACATTGCCCACCGTTGCAGTGAGCCACAACAACCAAAGTAAATATTCGCCTTTGGTGACCATCGCCGTCAGTACCACTTCTGATGAGCTGGGCAACAAGGTTGCAGATACAAACGCGGTAAAAAATAACGTTAAATAAGCCATCTAAGCCTTTTTAAAGCGTATAAAAAACCCAGCAGAAGCTGGGTTTCAGTAAAATAAAGTATGCTTTATTTTATCAAATTTAAACTAAATGGATAGTTAAACTCTTTACCGTCATTAGTTTTTATTGCGCCAATCACCACCATAATAAATGAGAAAATAGCGACTATAGGTAATAAAATCACCCCAATAACTGCAAACATCAAAATAAAACACACTATATATGCAATAAGCATAGTGATTTGAAAATTAAGCGATTTACGGCCATGCTCCGCCACTAATGGCATCTCATCTTTTTTCACTAACCACACAATCAATGGACCAATAATACTGCCCATTGGGATTATGAATCCCGCCAATGCGCTTAAATGGCATAACATAGCCCACGTACGCTGTTCTTTATCTACCACAACTGGTTCAACCTGTTGATTATCTTCCATTATCATCTCCTTGTTTTTGTTAACACCTACATGCTGACCTTTTTCAGCCTTAATGTCTAGATTTTAATCAGCGTCGTCACTACTGCTAAACTGCAATAAGTGAGCAAAACAAACACACTCAATTTAGCCAAAGAATTAGGGCGTAACCTAAGTCACACCTTAATTGTAAAACGCTAGGGCCAGTTATTACTCTTTAATACCGGCTAAATCTAAAATAAAAGCATAGTTAAGTGCGGTATCCGCTAGGCTTTTAAAACGCCCTGAGGCACCACCGTGCCCCGCTTCCATATCGATTTTGAACAGTAATTTATTATCATCCGTTTTAAACTCACGTAGTTTTGCAACCCATTTTGCAGGTTCGAAATACTGCACCTGAGAATCATGCAAACCAGTCGTTACTAACATATTTGGATAGGCCTGTTTGCTTACTTGATCATACGGGGAGTACGACAGCATATAGTCATAATATAGTTTGTCGTTTGGATTGCCCCACTCACCATATTCGTTGGTGGTCAGCGGCAAACTGGCATCAAGCATAGTAGTTACTACGTCAACAAATGGTACTGCGGCAACCATGCCTTTATAAAGCTCTGGTGCTTGGTTTGCCACGGCGCCCATAAGTAAGCCACCGGCACTACCACCCATGGCGAATATTTGCTCTTGCGCGCCATACTGCTGGGCAACTAAGCTTTTGGTAACATCAACAAAGTCATTAAAGGTATTCTTTTTATTGAGTAGTTTGCCATCTTCATACCAAGGGCGACCGAGCATCTGCGATCCACGAATATGCGCGATAGCAAATACAAAACCACGATCGAGTAGACTCAAACGACCACTTGAGAAACTTGGATCCATGGTTGCACCGTACGACCCGTATGCATATTGTAGCAGTGGATTGGTGCCATCTTTTTTGAATTTATCTTTACGATAAACCAAGCTCACAGGTACTTTTACGCCATCTCGCGCGCTAATAAACAACCGCTCTGACGCATAGTTATCAGCGTTAAACTCACCAATGACTTGTTGCTGTTTTAATAATGTTTTATCTCCTGTGTTTAAATCAATATCAAAAGTGCTAGCGGGGGTGGTCATGCTAGTGTAGTAAACGCGTAGATTTGGGTTATCGAGCTCATTATTACCGTATGCAGTAACCCTATAACTGCTGTCATTAAAGCTCAGCTGCTGTTCATCACCCGTGGTTAAATTACGCACCGTTAAACGAGATTGGCCCATTTCACGTTCTTTATAAACTAAGTGATTAGCAAATAAATCAATCCCCTCAAGCTTCACTGCATCACGAGCTGGGATCACTGTTTGCCAATTTGCTTTATCATGCGCCTGATCTTTGTGTACTTTCATTAATTGAAAATTCACGGCGTTCAAATTGGTCACGATATAATAAAAATCAGCCAATTTTTCAATACTATACTCAAGGTTTTCTGCTCGCTCAATTAACCGCTTAGGCTGCGCCTTGACGTCATTAGCATCAATTACCGATACACCAGAAGCATTGGTACTAGCATGGAAAATATAAATTTCTTGCTGGTCTTTACTCTTACCAATACCAGTATAATAACTGGTATTGCTCTCTTCATAGATCAACTCATCTTCAGCTTGCGCAGTACCTAACGTGTGGCGATAGACTTGGTAACCTAATAAGGTTTGTAAGTCTTTTTTAATGTAATAAAAGGTTTTATTATCGTTAGCCCAGACAATTTCACCATCAGTGCCTTCGAGTTTATCTTCAAGCAATTTTCCTGTGCTCAAGTCTTTCACTAAAATAGTGTAAATTCGACGACTTACCGTGTCTTCGCCATACGCTAATAAATTACCATTTGGGCTAACTGATAACCCGGTTGCCGCATAATAGTCATGACCTTTCGCCAACTCATTAACATCCAATATAACGTGTTGATCAGTGCCCTTGTCATCGCCACTGCGAACATAAGTCGGGTATTCATTATCCCCACGGGTTTGTGATGAATAATAATATTGACCACTTTTAGTTGGCACGGAGTCATCATCTTTTTGAATGCGCCCTTTGAGCTCTTCAAACAAGGTGGCTTGCAACGATTCAGTGTGTTTTAGCATCGCATCTGTATAGCTGTTTTCTGCATTGAGGTGCGCAATTACCGCGGGATCTTGGCGTTCATCATCACGCATCCAGTAGTAATTATCGATACGTGTATCACCATGAATAGTCATTGCAAATGGTATTTTATTGGCTACTGGCGCTGTAATTTCCTGCACTACATTTTTCTGTGCCGTAGTTTGCTTATTTTGGGCTACAGTTGTTGAACTTTGTTCTGGTGCTTTATTACAACCAGCTAAAACCGCAAGCGACAAAATCGCTAATGCAAATGAGTGACCTGTTTTCATTGTTATTTCCCTAGAGTTATTATTATTCCACTACTTGCAATATATCTAACTACCTGTTGATTACCTATATTAGTTTGTAAAGCAATGTAAAAAGGGAGCCTAAGCTCCCTTTATATTTGTTTTCAGTTACTGATGTGCAACTGTTGCTTAAGTGATTAAGCCATTACTTTTGTTTGCGACGACGCATAAATGCAAACGGTGCTACAAGCAGTGTTAACCATGCTAGAGAACCAGAGTTGTCGTCGTCATCGTTCGCACGTAGATTGTTAACGTCAATCTCAACACTTACAGCTTTCGATACATAACCTTTGCTATCTTCAGCTTGAACACTGAAAACAATCTTTTTATCAAACTCATAGTCAATTTCACCCATAGTCACAATTGAACCATCTAACTGAACACTAACTAATGTTGTTCCAGATACAATAAAACGAGTAATTGGCGAAATATCCATATCAGGATCTGAGAATAGCAATTGACCCAACACGGTACCAATGGCAACATTTTCATCAGTTCTGAATTTTTGACCCCCCTCAATGACTGGGGCATGAGATTTAGGATCGGCGGTTACATTCAACATAACTTGCACAACTTCAGACTCTAAGCCGCTGTCATCCATTATTGTTACATCAAGAGTCATAGTTGGAGTTGCATAATAACTTAGGCTGCCAGTGACAACTAGCTCACCCTTATTATTAATACTAATTAAGTTTGTGTTTGCAACTGTACCACCAGTAACCATTGTTGCCGCACTTTCAAACAAACTATGATCAAGCAGACCAATCACTGTACCTTCGGCTGCGGATTCAATAATACTGAAATTTTGCCCTTTTGCTACAACTGGCAGCTCATCGGCATCATTGGTGATCGTTACTTTAATATCGGCTGCTGCAGATTCAGTACCAAGTAAATCAGTCGCCTTCACTGTTAAAATGATTTCTTTAACGTCAGACTCAAAATCCAACATACTCGTATTTTCAACCATGATATCGCCAGTTTCAGCATCAACCATTAAGCCTGGAGCAGACATACTAACAACAGTAAAGTTTGTTATACGCAGTGCTGGAGTATCTTCAAAACTAAGTCGACCAATAGTAATACCATCAAGTGCAGTTTCATTAATTGTAAATTCTGCTGCAACGAGGTTAGGCACAGCTGGAACAGCCGGAACACCAGTTACTGAATTAGTATATACATCTGTTCCTGTAGCTGAGGTCAATGCGAAATTACCATCAGCTCTAATTACAGCCTTCTGACCTGGTGCAAGTTCAGATAATTTAGTTTCAGCGTCTTCTGTCGATTCCAAAGTAACCACAGGATTACCTGTAAACACAGTAGAACCAACAGCACTATCGGTTTCAGAGAACACACCGGCTTGATAATTTGGATAACCAACTGAAGCTGCAATGTTAATTGTGCTGCCTAGCATATTTGCATCTAATCCTAACAAATTACTACATCCAGAGAAGGTCACTGTATCTTCACCAGCAGCATGATACATCGGTGTACCCCACTGCCACACATCCTCACCCGCGGCATCGATTTCACCAATTAATGTACGGCTGCGCCCAGGTATGGCTGCATCACGGCCAACATCATTAATATTCATCATAAAATGATCATAAACACCATCATTATCAATATCGAGATTCATACGAACACCGATTTGACGCATGTGGGTAATTTCATCTCGTAATTGAATTGAAGAGGTAATGAACACACCTGACTCACATGTCTCAGACGCATAAGCAGCAAATGTAGTTAAGAGAATATCAAAGTCAGCGTCGCGGTTCTCTTCACTTGTAGCAACCACTGATTCTGCAGTCGGTAATATCGTAGTCGCCCCCACATTGGTTACAACCAACTCGCCAATGCCATTCACTTCTTCATATGAGAAAGCTAACTCTGCACCGGCTTTAGGCAATGCATGGTAAACAATATGTAGATCACGGTCTGTATCTGCTGTTGAAGTGTCATCGAACACTAAGGCACCATCAAATTCAGCCATAGTCAGTGACGGACTACGAGCTGCTAGGTCATCTTGGCTAAATGGGTTTTCTAGAGTCCAAACAGGTAACTTAGTTGGATCTACAGTCATAGTTACATCAAATGTTGTTACGGCATTCGCTGCAACTGTAACGTCACGTGGAATATCAAAACTTACTGCAGCACTATCAACATCGTTCATGTAGCGCTCTTCGATACGAAGATCGTATGTTTTATCTGCATCTGAGAAGTTTTTCAGCGTCACAGTTTTAGTAAAGCTCGTTACTTCAGTCATACGCTCTAAACCAAATGATAATGCAGCTTGTTTGGTGTTAAATATCGTATCTTCAACCCATGCAGCAACCGGAAGGTTAACTGCTTTTTCCACATCAACTAAACCAGCACCGATTAAACTAATTGGTGCAAGCGGCGAATCTGGGTTAAGACTAAGTGGCTCAACAGTCACGTTTAGATCTGCGGCATTCATGATTGTCGCTTTGATTTCAAGCGCACTGCGCTCTGGATGCGCCTCACGAACAAGTGCAATTGCACCTGCTGTAATAGGACCAGAGAATGAAGTACCTGTAGCTGGGGCAAGTTGATCTTGCGTACCCGTGGCTGCAACCATAATCGCTGTACCTGGCGCTGTAATTTCAGGTTTTAATAAACCATCCATTGACGGGCCACGTGATGAGAATGAAGCCACTGCACCTGCGGTTACTTTACGCTCAACCTCGATGTTGTAAGTAGGCTGTTCGCCAGCAGTAAGTGCTGCCTTCATTGCTGCCCCAGCAGCAAAATTAATCCCTACATTTGGAATAGTTACTGCAGCATCAAAACCACCCATAGGCGCTGGTGTACCATCGTCGGTATTATTTGCAATGAATACAAATGCTGCACCACGGTTTTGAGCGCTTAATACTTTTTGAGTAAAGTTACATGCACCACGGTCAATTATAACTGCTTTACCGGTAAAATCAGTTTCTGCAGAGAATTCAACACAACCATCTTGATTTTCATCTGGGTAAACAACTTCAGCATCAGCATCCGTCATTACAAACGCAGTTTGCGGACCAAAACCTGAAGGCTGAATTACAGTTTCCGTACCTTCAACAGTACCAGAAGCAATGGCAATATCATTTGCTGGGTGAGTCATTGCGCCAACAGAAAGTGCATTAGGGGTGGTCGATGGGCCACCAATACGGAAAGGGTGATCGCCATCATTACCCGCAGAGATAACAACGTTTACACCCGCCTCTACTGCTTGTTGGATTAAGAATTGAGTGCCGCCACCGATATACGTGTCACCAAACTCACCACCTAACGACATATTAATTACATCAACACGATCTGCTGAATCACCATCACCATTTGGATCCATTGCCGCTTCTAATGCAGACACCTGTGCAGCACTTGGGCAACCGCCACCACACACTGAATACACATAAAGCTCCACTTCAGGCGCAATACCGGTCACTGAGTGAGAAACCGATGTACCATGACTTGTAGCATCACCAGTTGCTGGTGCAATTGATGGATCATTCTCTATTGGATCAGCATCGTCACGCATAAAGTCATAACCGCCCATGACTTGCCCTTGTGGCCAAGTAACGGTTGTTGGATCTACTTGAGCCGCTTCATACGCTTCAACAGTGCCTGCACCACCAAAAATTTTATGCGTGTAATCAATACCGGTATCTAATACTGCAACGGTTTGCGTTGAACCTGTATGCGTTCCACTCGTTACGATCGGTGATGCTTTGATATAATCCGCTGTAGCAGCAACATGTAAATCATAATCGAACATAGGCAATACGCGATCTACGCGAGAGTCTTGCGCAATGCGGTCTAACGCACCTTGGCTAGCTTGCACGATAAGTGTAGGCGCAAGTATTTTAGTTGAACCAAGCACTTTTACATTGCTATCAAGAGTAAAAAGCTTATCTTGAACCTGATTTTGTAACGTTTCTACATTAGCATAACTTTGGCGAGCATCTGAAACGCGGTACACGCCTCGCTCCATCATGTCAGCTGCGGTAGTTGCTTTAAGTACCACTAAGTACGCTGAAGGTTCATTTTTATTAACAATATCAGCCTGTGATATAGGTGTGTAACTAGTATGCTTAAGTGCGCTATTAATTGTTGTATTTGCATTTACAGCGCCAGCAATTAAGATACTTGATACGGCGGTTGCAACCGCTGTTCTTTTTATTAGATTGTTAGACATGATTTCCCCTAGGATATGTTATGTATTATTGTACTTATTAATGATCAAAAATTAAGTGAGGGTCTAATATAGAACTTCGCAACCCAGAATAACAACAATTCCATTACATACAAATTACATAAATCGGATGAAACCTTCGAACAACTGAAGTAACATATTGTAAAATATGACCAAAATTAAAAACCTAAAATGTAAACCATTGTAAACAAACGTAACCAAAACACCTAAAAAGGGAAAAAATGAATTCCGATGTTATAAATATTTTAACAATGGCAAAAGTAATCCAAACAGCCGTTGCGCCGGTTTTTTTAATCACTGGTATTGCTGCTACGCTAGGGGTTTTATCTAATCGCTTAGCACGTATTACTGACCGAGCACGACAGCTCGAGCGGAAGTTAAAAGTCAGTACCGATGAAGAATTTAATTCATCGCTAACCACAGAGCTACGAGCATTGTTAAAACGCTCTCGCTGTATTCATATTGCCTTTAGCTTAAGTGTATTAAGTGCTGTACTTGTATGTGCAGTGGTTATGCTACTGTTTTTATCCCATATTCAATCTATTAATTTAGGTGTTACTATTGGCAGCTGTTTCGTTGGCGCGATGGCATTACTTATTTGTGCATTTATGTCGCTACTAGGTGAAGTATTCTTAGCAACTCGAAGCATGCGCAGAGGGATGATATTTGCCGATATTGATATCAATGATTAGATTTTAATTATTAAGTTCAATAGCAGTTCAGTTTAACCGCAATAAACTTGAATAATCGAACTTGCTGATATACAACAGCAGCTATTCAAGCAATGAATTACTAATAAGGGGCAAAAGGAATGAAATTAAAGCAATTACTTTTAGGTGCAACACTGAGTGCACTCACATTTGGTGCAACTGCCAATTCAGCATTTGAAAAGCCAAGTGACGCAATTGAATATCGCCAAGCTGCGTTTTCAATGATCCGCGTACAAATCGGTGATATGGGCGATATGCTTAAAGGGAAAGTGCCATTCGATGCTGAGCGCTTTCAACAACGAGCCAATAACGCAGCAGCATTATCAAAAATGCCTTGGGAAGCGTTTGTTGCAGGCTCTGACAAAGGTGATACATCTGCGTTGCCAGCCATTTGGAGTGATAACGAAACTTTCATGAAAAAAGCCGCAGCGTTCCAGCAATACGCTGACGAACTTGCCGTTGCAGCACAAACGGGCGATAAAAAAGTAATCGCTAAAGCGTTTGGCCCATGGGCTAAAGGCTGTAAAGATTGCCACACATCATTTAAAGATTAATCTTTAATGCGATAATCTTAAAACTAAAACGGCGCTAAATTAGCGCCGTTTTGCTCCGTTGAACCGTTTAACTAAACAAGTAAGCCACAGGCTCTGCGCCCCATGTCATCAGTAATGCAGCAAATACAACGACAAAAATAATTATCGCAGCCCACGGTGATTTTGTTAGCTCTTCGTTACTATCATTATTTTTTTCAGCGGCATAACCGGTCATCATCGCTTTGACTAGTTTTTTGCCTTTTAGGCGATAAATAACAATCGCCACTACGTGCAAAATAATCGCGTAAAATAGTAGATCAAAGTTTTTATGATGCAGCCAACCTGCCCATTCGACAACTTGGCTTGATGCATATTGCACCAGCGGACCATCCGTTAAAATATCGTCAGTGGTCATTAAGCCACTGAGTAACTGCACTAATAGTAAAATAAAAAATGCAATCACCATGTAACTACCTGCAGCACCATGGCCCAGCTTGGCATCACCATGTTGCAAAGACTTAAGTACAGCTATCGGTGAGTGAATAAGTGCCGTTAACTTAGCCGTTTTACTCCCTATTACTCCCCAAATAAGACGAGTTAACAACAGCGCTAAGGTGAAAAAGCCAGCCACAAAGTGTAATTCCATCATGCCTTCTTCAGCACTAAAGTAGAGCGTTGCAATAGCAATCACTAATAACCAATGGAAACTGCGGATAAAGCCATCCCATACTTTAATTTTGTGCATGTTTAATCTCTTTTGCGTAAAAGCTTATTATTTCAAACTTTTGTTAATTTAGCATCTTTGCTGTTCAGGGTTAATTGATCTATGGCAGACTAAGGGCATTAATTACCGTAATGAATAATATGAATGACATTTAGCAGCAAACGCGCACCACTCATAAAAGGCTTTTTAGATATGCTACCGCTATGTTTAGCGGTGGTTCCATGGGGGATATTATGTGGCTCTTTAGCAATTCAAAATGGCTTTACTGCAGTTGAAACTCAAGCTATGTCGTTACTGGTATTTGCCGGCTCGGCGCAGCTCGTTGCCATTGAACTAATAGCAGGTAACACACCATTACTGACCATTTTATTTACCACCTTTATTATTAGCTCACGGCACTTTTTGTATGGTTTGGCTGTACGTCACAAAGTGATTGATCAACCCATGCGTTGGCGCTTACCGGTTAGTTTTGTACTGACCGACGAGTTATTTGCATTTTCCCATCATCGCAAAGCGTATCGTACAAAAACACGATTGATCTATGCATTAAGCGCAGGCTTTAGCTTTTACATCGCATGGAATCTATGGACCTTAATTGGCATAGTGGCAGGCAGTTTGCTGCCCGATTTAACTCACCTTGGGCTCGACTTTGCGATTGCCACCACCTTTATTGCCTTGGTGATCCCAGGCATTAAAAACCTTGCCACATTAGCAACAGTGATCACCGCGGGTGTTATGGCAACGCTACTTAAAAGCCAGGGCTTTGAATTATGGTTAGTGGCTGCGGCATTAACAGCAATGAGCGTTGGCTATATTATTAGTCGCATTCAAAGTAAAACGGAGCATAATGTATGATGACCACTATTTTATTAATGGCTTGCATTACCTTTTTTACTCGCTATTTATTTTTACATCGCCAACTGCCGTTTAAAGTCGGCCCGAAAATGCAGCAGTTTTTAAGCTTTAGTGCACCTGCAGTGTTAACAGCAATTTGGGTACCGATTGTATTTGTAACCGATGAGGGAATAAATTTAGATTGGCAAAACCCATACCTTAGCGCCGCTGTGGCAGCCATTATTGTGGCCTATAAAACACACAATATTTACTACACAACCTTGGTTGGTATGGGTTTATTTTTGATCTTAAATTAGCCTCTTTTTGGCTAATTTAAACGCTGGCTAATAAAATAGCGCGGCTTTTATCTAGCGTGACCTGCCCACGTTCGCCAATAGCTGTCATACCGTGGCGTTCAAGCTGCTCAACAATTTTATCAGCAACTTCTTCGCCTAACTCATAATCATTTAAACGCGTTGGCATATTCACACTGTGGAAAAACGCTTCAGTTGCAGTAATTGCCTGCTCAATCGCGGCATCTTCATCACTAATGTCTAATCCTAATACGCGCTCTGCGTACTGTAAGATTTTACCGCGCTTAGTTTCTTTTTGCTCAGCCATCATCCGTGGTAATACAATCGCAAGCGTTTGCGCGTGATCAAGACCATACATAGCGGTCATTTCATGACCTAACATATGCGTTGACCAATCTTGTGGTACACCCGCACCAATTAAGCCATTCAGTGCCATCGTTGCTGACCACATAATGTTTGCACGTACTTGATAGTTATCAGGCTCACTAAACGCTTTAGGACCCTCTTCAATTAAGGTCGTTAAAATACCTTCAGCGAAACGGTCTTGCAGCTTAGCACCTACATCGTAAGTTAAATACTGCTCCATCGTATGTACAAATGCATCGACAATGCCGTTTGCCACTTGGCGCTCAGGCAATGAAAAAGTCACCGCAGGATCAAGTACTGCAAATTTTGGCAGTACAAATGGACTAGCAAATGCAAGCTTTTCGTGCGTTTCAAGATTTGAAATAACACTATTGCCGTTTGACTCAGAGCCCGTAGCTGGTAACGTTAATACCACACCAAGAGCAATAGCCGATTTAATCTCGCCACCTTTTGCTAAAATATCCCATGGCTCACCCTCATAATTTGCCGCCGCAGCGATAAACTTACTGCCATCAGCGACTGAACCACCACCCACTGCAAGAATGTAATCAATGTGCTTTTCTTGCACTAAAGCCACGGCTTTCATACAAGTTTGATAACTTGGGTTAGGCTCAATACCCGCAAACTCAAACCAAGTATGTTCACTTAATGCATCGACAACTTGCTCATAAACGCCATTACTTTTAATGCTGCCGCCGCCATAAGTAACTAATACTTTTGCGTCTGCTGGGATCTCATTTTTAATTAAAGCGATTTGTTGTTCGCCGAAATGAATTTTGGTTGGGTTTGCAAAACTAAAATTTAACATGGTTACTCCATTGCTTGACAGTTTGCTCTCATGAGCCAAATTAGGTGACTTAGTAATTGTATGGGTTTAATGATTTATTAAAAGAGCAAGCTCAGAGAATCACTTTTGCACAGCTGCAACAATAGATGCTATAAACTAGTATTACTTAATATTTTGAGAACAAAGAAATGTGGCAAGGCCTCGATGAATTTTTGCATGTAGTTGAACATGGCAGCTTTACCCAAGCAGCAAAAGCCATGGAAGTATCTACATCCCACATTAGTCGCCAAGTACAACAGCTTGAAAACCGCTTAGGCTCCGTATTATTTCAACGTACCACACGAAAAATAAGCCTCACCGATATTGGCCGCGAATACGCCATAAAGCTCAAAGCAATCAAGCAAGAATTAATCGACGCGAATAACCAACTACAAGGTGAACAACGCAAACCTAAAGGCTTAATTCGAATTTCTGGCGCCGGTGAGTTTGTGGCCTGTCATGTCGCACCTAAGATTGTGGAGTTTGTAAAACGCTACCCTGAGGTTGAAGTAGATATGGACTTTAACAATCGCAATGTCGATTTAGTCGAAGAAGGCTTTGATTTAGCGATTCGCTTTGGCCGTATGCAAGACTCCAACTTAATTGCAAGACCACTTAGCCCTCGCATAATGACGCTCGTTGCCAGCCCAGAATATTTAGCACATCAGTCAATCCCAACTACGCCATACCAATTAACAGAGCATAATTGTTTAATCGCTTTGGGGAAACGCTGGCGTTTTAATTTTAATAATGAAATAAAAGAAGTTAAAGTTGCCGGTAACTGGCGCAGCAATCATCCTCGCGCACTGCTTGCAGCAACATTAGCGGGCTTAGGGATCGCCCATTTAGCCACCGATATTGTTGCTGAGTATATTCAACAGGGGCAGTTAGTTACCTTACTTGATGAATTCCAAGTAACTGACAACGCCTCCTGGCTGATCTATCCACGTAAAGACTTAATGCCGTACCGAGTGCGATTATTAATTGAATATTTACTTGCCAGCTTTAATCCTTAAAGCACTAATAGCTAAAATTTCATCGCTAAGTTGCGCTCTGATTAAGCGAATTGGCGCCTCAGACACTTGCTTCTTGCAAATAAACTCAACGCAGTTAGTGTTGAAAATTGCCGCTGAAGAGTACGTCATTATCTAGCGTTCAACTTAATAAATTAAATGCGCTTAGAATTTAAGCTGTATGTCTGTCGCAACTCAGGATAGAATTTAGCAAACAACAATAATAAGTGATTACCATGAACGACTTTCACCAACTTTCAGCCAGCAACCTTCAAGGTCAGACAATTGATTTTTCAGACTTCGTAGGCAAAGTCGTATTAATTGTCAATACAGCGAGTAAATGTGGTTTCACACCACAGTATGAAGGCTTGCAGCAATTACATGCAAAATACGCCGAGCAAGGATTAGTAATTATTGGTTTTCCGTGTAATCAGTTTGGTAAGCAAGAGCCAGGCAGCGCCAAAGATATCGAGCAAGGGTGCTTAATTAACTACGGCGTAGACTTTGTAATGATGAGCAAAGTGGATGTTAATGGCGAGCACGCCCACCCTGTGTTCAGGCATTTAAAGTCTGCATTACCGGGATTTTTAACCCGCAAAATAAAGTGGAATTTCACCAAGTTTTTAATTGGCCGTGACGGTAAGGCGATCAAACGGTTTGCACCATTTACTAAGCCGCAACAAATCGAAGGCGCTATTATCAAAGCCCTTAAAAGCAACAATATATGAGCTGCTAAAAGCAATAAAGAGGCAATTTGCCTCTTTATCTAAATTATCTCTTAGTCGTTTAAATACTCATCCAAGTCATCATCGCCCAAGTTTTTACGCAAGCGTTTTTGCTCAAGGTAGTCTTCCAACTTTTTCTTTACCTTTTGCTTATTCTTGTCGTGTTGATTACGCCCGACCATTTCGTACTCGTCTTCAACAAAATCGTCATCTAGCGCATCGTAACTAAATGTCTTACCCACAACCCACTCCATAAAGTGTTTGAGACCAATTCAGGATTTTTTATCACTATCATTGGTAAAATTAAAAATGTTCAGCACGATTTCAGATGATGAAAACGCACTAAAATAAAGCCACAACACCACTGTAGAATAGTGTTATGTCGATATTGTGAATAAATAGCGCTAAATTTGAATTCTGGAAAGTGAGAGTTTTTTATCGAAACGATAAACATCTTTTATCCATTGATGCATATTAGTCAAAATGACTAAAAAATAGCTTTTTTATAATCTGAGCATCCTCTTTAAAAACCACAAAAAACTGTTAGCCCTTTGTTTTTAAATGCTAAAAATTATTGGCATCAAACTTGATAAGTATTAAATACGAAAAATACGTACTGGTTACAATCAACAAATTAGCAGGAAATTAAAATGAAAAAATTACTATTAATAAGTTCTTTATTCATTGCCACAGGGGCAATGGCACATAATGATAATGAGACTAATATCTCTTTCAATAGTGAATCATGCGATATTGAATTTAAAAATGATATTCGTATCAAACCAAGCGAATTAGAAATATTTACCGCAGATAATCACACCATGACTTTTGCTGATAATGGTGAATTAATCATCGATGGCCAAACTTTGCCACTAAACAGTCAACAACACCAAGCGATCAGTAATTACTCAGACAGCCTGCGTAGCCAATTACCTGAAGTTGCCAACATTGCCCTTGATGGGGTAAAAATCGCGGGTGTTGCCATTGCAGAAGTCGCCAATGCATTTAATATCGATGGCCTAGACGGCATCAATGCCCTAATGGCAGATATTCAAGTTGAAGTTGAAAACACCTTTTATCAACAAGGCGCTTTTGTAATGGGGCAACAAAGCTTTAACCAATTTGGCGAAAACTTTGAAAGCCAATTTGATCAGCAAATAGAAAGCGCCGTGCAAGCTGCCATGATGCAATCAATGGGCAGCATTTTAATGGCAGTAGGTTCAGAACTAATGGGCTCAGGTGGTGATATGCAAGCCTTTGAACAGCGCATGGAAAATATGGGGACAGAAATCGAAGCCAAAGTTGAGCAACAAGCGAGTCAATTAGAAAAACGCGCTGACGCACTGTGCGGTAACTTTTCAACAATTGCAGAGCAAGAGCAACAATTAGTTAAACTAGTACCAGAGCTGAAAGATTACCAATTATTTAGTTATAAACAAAATAACTAACCAGAACTCTGGTTCTACACGCTAAAAATTTGATATCCCTTTAGCAGCACTCTTTTAAAAGGTGCTGCTTTTTTATTTTTTAGCTAAATGAACGAGCTCACCAAGCGTTTTTATTGCTTGCTCAAGTTTTTCACTCCATGGCAAACCATAACTTAACCTAATACAACTACGGTATTTATTGGTGGCGGAAAAAATATAGCCAGGAGTAATGCTAATGCCATTTTCGAGCGCTAGCTGAAACAGTTTAACACTATCGTACCCGCTCCCTAAATCAATCCAGATCACACAACCACCTTGCGGATCGCTGATCCGCGCAGTACTCGGAAAGGCTTGTTGTAAGCACCAGATCATGCGCTCTTTGTTATTACGTAAACGCTGTTTGAGTAGTTTAAGGTTTCGCTCGTATTCGCCACTTTGTACAAATTCATATAACGTCCACTGATTGATCAACGAAGTAGAACAGCTCAATGCGCGTTTATAGCGCCGTGCTTGGGCTGCAAACTTACCAGCAATCAACCAGCCAACGCGATAACTCGGTGTTGCCGTTTTTGAAAAAGACGCACAGGTAAGCACCAACCCTTTCGTTGAGTAAGCTTGCGCAGGTGTGCCTCGTTGCGCAGTAAAATGTAAGTCGCCGTAAACATCATCTTCAATTAATACCACATTATGAGATTCTAATAATACGACCAGATCTTTACGCTTACTATCAGGCATAAAGCTGCCGACAGGGTTATTAATCGAAGTAGAGAAAACACAAGCCTTAATATCATGATCTTGTAAAGCCTGGCGAAGATCATCAAGCCAGATCCCATCATCAGGGCATAATGGGATCTCAAGTGCTTTCAGCCCTAAACTTTCGATCAATTCAATAATGCCAAAATAACAAGGCGACTCAATGGCAATCACATCGCCCGCTTTTGCCACACATTTAAGGGCAATAGCCAACGCTTCTTGTGCGCCGTTAGTGATCACCAGCTCTTGCGGATCGACACCAATACCAAAATCTAAATAGCGATGGATCAACTGCTTTTTCAACGGGGCAAAGCCATCCATTGCACCATAATTTATTGCGCGGCTGCCTGCTATAGACATAACTCGGCGCATTGTACGGCTCAGCATTTTATCGGTTGGCGCTGCCGCCACTGGATTAGCAATACCAAATGGCACCACACCCGCTTGGTGAATAGCATCATAAACTTGCTCTATCAACACCTGCATATTTACCGCAACCGGCTCACGACTGAGCTTTACTCGCCTAGGTCGTGCTAATTGCGTAGTCGATGACTTTAGAAAATAGCCTGACTTTTCTCGTGCTTCAACCAACCCTTGTGCTTCAAGTGATTGATAAGCCAATTTCACCGTCGGAATACTGACTTTAAGTTTATCGGCCATTTTGCGCAGCGAAGGTAACTTTTCACCAGGGAGTAAAGTTCCTTGCTCTGATAATTCACGGATCAGCTGCATAACTTGCAAGTATAAAAAATCGTGATTACTTTTACTTACTACTAACGACATTCGATGCCTCTCAAAATAGTTTTATCAACCGTCAAAATCTGTACAGGTTGCATTTCTAATTTTCTGTATATGTTAAGTATACAGAAGCAGATTAAAATAAACACTTAATCGACACACTAGGATCGGCCATGAAAAGCATCGCGCTTTATACTTTAACTGTTTTGATTTGGGGTTCTACGTGGCTCGCAATCGAATTTCAACTAGGCGACATTGCCGTTGAAGTATCACTATTTTATCGCTTTAGTTTAGCGGCCATATTAATGTGGATCTGGGTAACTGTTAAAAAGTTACCAATGCAGTATAGCCGTCGCGATCATGGTTTTTTCGTATTACTGGCGCTGTGTAACTTTGGCCTAAATTACTTAGTACTGTATTGGGCGCAAAATTATTTAACGTCTGCCATGGCGTCAATCGCATTTTCAATGTTGCTGCTGATGAATATAGTAAATACCCGCTTATTCTTTGCTAAACCAATAGCAAAACGAATTTATAGCGGTGCATTAATTGGCGTCGTGGGTATCGTAAGTTTATTCTGGCCACAATTACAGCAGTTCGACTTGAGTAATGGGGCGTTGGTCGGTTTACTACTTGCCTTAGTCGGTACCTTTGTGGCTTCATTGGGTAATATGGTCAGTGTCCGTAACTCCCAACAACAAATTGGTGTTATGCAAGGCAATGCATGGGGCATGCTATACAGCGCGGTTGGGTTGTTATTTTATGTATTAATTACTGATGCTAGCTTGAGCTTATCTGCGCCTGCTAGTTACTGGTATTCATTAGTTTATTTATCGGTGTTTGGTACGGTGATCGCATTTGCTTGTTACTTTGCCCTATTGAAAAATATCGGCCCAGAACGTGCCAGCTATGTGATTGTGTTATTTCCATTGGTTGCAGTGACTTTAAGTACATTATTTGAAGGTTTTAGTTGGCAAGCCAATACATTTATCGGCTTTAGTTTAGTACTGCTTGGTAATGCCATTGTACTAACACCCACAAAAAGAATTAAAGCGTTTATCGAGTCACATAAGGCATCACTTGCCAGTAAACGCTCCATCCCCAGTTAGAATGCGTATACACGCAACTAACGCCAAAAGCGCCTACCTGTTAGGCGCTTTTTTATTGCGAACTTATTACTTAAATTTAGCACTGCGGTATGCAAAAACGCAGCGCTTGCGAATGAATAGTCACGGTGGCAGGCGTCATCCCAACCAGCTCACCATCAGCCTCTATCAGTAAATTAGGGGTATCAATATGCGCAATGGTTAAACGCTGATAACTAAGCCCTGTCATATCGTGGTGGTTACGCAGCAATAAGCGTATAAAACTATATAAGTTACCTACTAAACCACCCGCAGCCATACTGTAGCACTCTAAATAACCATTATGTAATTGGGCTTTGGGCGCTATCTTCAAACCACCACCAAAATAATGATGATTAGCAAATACAGTAAGCAAATTATGATACCCAACTTGCTGCCCAGCAAAACGTCCCTCTAGCCAAGTAGCCTGATAAGCCAATAAATGCTTAAAGCCTGCAAAACTATAACCTAACGCGGATAACACTGGCTTGGCTTGTAATGCCTGTACCACATGCGCATCAAAACCAACTCCCGCAATATTAATAAAGTAACGGCTATTTATTTGCCCAATATCAATTTTTACTTGGTGATCACTAAAAATAGCATTACGCCAGGCTGAGTTGCTACAACCAAAGCCACGGGCAAAATCATTGCCTGTTCCCTGTGGCAATAATGCCAATGAGCAATTTAATGCCATCAATGCGTTAACAGCCAAATGCAAACTGCCATCCCCACCGAGCACAACAACACGCATTTGTGACTGAGCCAAACGAGTTATTTTTTGGCAATCATTGGTAAAATGGCCTGTTGTGTAAAAAATAGTGTAACTAATTTCGCGTTTTTGACACTGTTGTAACAACCAAGCACAATTTTTTTTATGTTTTTTTTGCGTACTTGGTTTAATAATTATTAGCATCTAGATACCTGCCTATTTAAAAACATGACAATAGACGTTTTCAAAAAATAAACTCATCTGAATAATTAGTCACTTTATTTATTACCTAATGCATAAAAATATAAGCGATAGTACAATATTGTATTTGAACAAGGCGGTTAGCCCATTTAAAATTTCATAACCATGCATAACAACCAGCACCCCCTATCTGAATCATTCCTTAACAAACATCATTCGGATTAGTTATTTTTATCCGACCACCCTAATTTTTATCGTTTTATTTTTGTGCAATTTAAAGTCAAAATAGCCGTGTTGTCAAAACAGACATAACCCGGAGCAAAGTAATGAACCCAGTTAATACTTTAAACGAAAGTGCAGCTACCCATGTTGCCGTAAAACCGACCAACCGCAAAGCAAAAATGCTTGCCAGACTTAACCGTTTCGGCAAAAAGCTAGCTCTTGGCGGCGCAGTTCAATACAAGTAATCACCCAACCATGATTGCTTTAGCGGTGCAGCAAACACCCAACCACTAAATGAAACCACTTATTTAGCTCCCTCGTTTGCTGCAACCCCTTCTTTAAACTCCCTAAAAACCCTTTTTTTATAAAAAAAACCACTTTTTAGAACAAAAAAACAGCAAACGATCTTTTTCCTATTTACACACCCCAATCACCTGCGTATTATTCCCTCCCAACGGAGAGATGGCAGAGTGGTCGAATGCACCGGTCTTGAAAACCGGCAGGGGTTTATAGCCCCTCTAGGGTTCAAATCCCTATCTCTCCACCATTATTACGTTTTGGTGGTTCACTCGATTATCAAAATGACAGTTTATGCGCCGGAGAGGTGGCCGAGTGGCCGAAGGCGCTCCCCTGCTAAGGGAGTATAGGGTTTGTAGCTCTATCGAGGGTTCGAATCCCTCCTTCTCCGCCATTTA
>NZ_DRGM01000144.1 GCF_011050055.1 Pseudoalteromonas prydzensis
AAACAATGGATCTTGGTTGTAAAGGTAATGATCATAATAATGAAGGGCTATCCAGGCTGCGCCTTCCGGTTGCCAAAAAGCAGTAGGCCAATCAATTAAACCACTAAAGCCCCAAATATTGGTGTTCAAAAATAACACCCAGCCATCAACCGAAAAAATACGTTTTGCTGACAGCTCTCCGGGCGCAATTAATGCGTCAATAAAGTCAAACAGAGGAGTATTTAATTCAGATAAATTAGTGGCGTCGGCTAACCAATAATTCATCTGCAGGTTAATATTAATGTGATAATCACTATTCCACGGTGCCTGCTCATAATTATTCCACACGCCTTGCAAATTAGCGGGTAATGAACCTTTTCGCGAAGACGCGATCAACAAATAACGACCAAATTGATAATACAAGGCCTCAAGCGCGCGCCGCTCTTTTGCCAGAAGCGTATTCGCTTTATAGTGCGCCAGTAATTGGTCAATAGGTTGCTGGGGTAAGCAGTGATTTAGCGTTAAGGCAACACGGTTAAAAAGTGATTGATAGTCGTCGATATGACGTTTTTTTAGTTGTTCATACCCTAAATCAACCGCATCGCTAACCCGCTGGATAAGTTTTTCCTGCTCAAGCTTGCCTCGGTATGATGGATAATTGAGGGCATAATCTGTACCAGCACTGACAACAAGCCATACACTGTCTGCGCCACTCACAGAAATTTTCTGCGTTGTCATGCTAACAGCCCCACCTGCGGCGATCACGGCCATATTTGTTGAGTAGGCAAGCTGATTATCTAATAGTTTACCGCTTGCGGTCATTAATACGACATCACGATTTAACGAGTGGGGAAGGCGTTTAATGGTTTTATGCACAGTGCGATTGTTAGCAATATCTAAATCAAGGCTAACATCGATTTGTTTTGCTTTATCGCTTGATAGCTTTACAGCAATCACTTGATCTGGATAGCTAACAAAATATTCTCGTTTAAAATGAGTATGCTGATAGTCATACTCAACTGCTGCAATAGCATTTTTAATATTTAAACTGCGCTTATAGGCACTGATCTGAGCGGGATTATGGGAAAACTCTAGCTGAATGTTGGCAAAGCTTTGATAACTTCCATAGCCACTGCTGGCACGGCCTAATTTATTAGCAACCAACTCAGGTGTTAATTTAGTTTCCTGTTTCAGTCGTTTTTGTACTGCTTTGATCCGCTCTGGGTAGCTTTCGCTGTGGCTAGCAATGCCAAAGTCATAACCTTGCTTAGAGCCTGGCCCACCAGTCCATAACGTTTTTTCACTAAACTGTATTGTTTCAACGGATACGCCGCCAAGTACGCTGGCACCCATAGCACCATTGCCAATCGGTAAGGTCTCAGACTCCCAATCTTGACCAGCCTGATTAAAATAAAAACTCAGATCATCACTGCGTTTACACACAGGCTTATTACTAGCAGATACATTACTTACCACCATCATAAACAACACACAGCTTATAGCGACGATCACGGTGAGCGGCTTTGCAGCTAAATGATAAGACGCTGAGCGGCCACCGTAGGGTTTTAAATCACTATTAACTTTGCTGAATACCATAACTACCTTCATTCTGTGTTTTAAATAAACCGCTGCTTGCATCTATTTGCACTGTGCTGCTGATAAACTGAATCGATTTATTTTTAAATTAGCTGATACAATACTATTCACTTTTATTAACAAAAAAATTATCTTATTTTACAATTTCATTGCTTTATTTTTCTTAATATCAGTATGTAGATTTTGCTAGTACCGCGAATGGAGGGTTCTTGCAGCGCTGAGAACTTTATGCGGCGCCACAAGTGGAAGAGAAATGACTAACATCGCGCAGATGGTTAATGTAGAAAGTAAGGCTAAGTCTTTAATGGTAATAAATTTAGGTTAACTGTAGCCCAGCAAGCCTGCACTTCAAATACAGAGCAGGTTGCTAATTTTTAGCTTTTAATATATTGCCTACTGCCAATTCATTTTGGTTTTGATAAAAGCGCTAAGCAAAGCTGCATTTTTACGATGTTGAACAACTCTAGGGTGCTGTTCAAAACCAGTGTAAGGAAAGAAAAAAGTCGCCATTTTTTGCTCGCCAGTGGTCTGTTTTATTTGTTCAACAGCACGTTCTATATAGCTTGGCCACTTAGAACCTGGTTTAGTGGCATCCATGCTACCTAACGCAGCAATAATATAAGTATTAGGGTAAATATTACGAAGATCACCAAGAAAATCACGATAAGCGGCCACAATATCCTCTTCGCTTGGCTTAGGCTGCAAACGCTCTTCTCGGTCAATCAGCCAACTATCATTTTGTAATAAATTAACGACAACAACATCTGGCTGCCAACGCTGGAAATTCCATTTTGTGTCATTATTGCCTACAGCGTCTAACTGGTCGTAAAATTGTGGCATAGTAAAGTCAAACCAACTCACCATAACCCCAATACCACTTTGTGAAATGCTCACATATTCAGCATCCAGATCACGTGCCGTGATAGCCCCATAGGCTAAGTAGTTATTTTTTTCGGCTGGAATATGGTCGGCTTCGCCAACTTTAGCTTCATTTCCCATACCACTGGTCACTGAATCACCAAAAAATTCTATTTTTCGCGTAGGCTTCGCGGGTGGCGGCAATAATTCCCCCTGCTCAGATAAACTAATACCAAGAAACTTAGTGCGTCCCTCCTCTCCTTCTGTTCGCTTAAACAGGGTAAATGTATGCGCCTTATCGGCTAAATCATCGGCAATTAAATAACGATGCTTTCCCTGCTGGCAAGCAATTATTTTTCTTGGCTCGGTTTCATCATCGATAAATACATTAAAGTAATTTTTACCCCATTGATCATCCAAAGTGATGGCCAATTGAGTGCCGGTAAATGCCCCCTGAATGCGAGTACCAGGCCAAGATATAATGGCCGTTTGCGGTTGCCTAAAATCAATACGGCCGGTGTATTGAAAATTATCTTGGCTCGCAATAACCTGCCGCTGCGCGCCTTTAACAGCAACGCAGCAAAACAATATTAAAAATAAGCATAGCCATAAACTAGCAGATAATTTAGCGCTTTTTACTCGATTGCTACTCATCAGCTATCACTTTATATATTGCTTAATGTAAGGTGTTAGTTGTTCAGCCCATATTTCGTAACCTTGACCATTCGGATGCAAATAATCCGGCATAATATCGCGACTGAGTTCACCTGTAGCAGTAAGAAAATGGTTGTTTATATTACTAAACAAAATACCCTGCTGCTTAGCCACCTTCTCTAGTTCAACATTCGCGCGCTGGTTGTTAAGCCGCAACTCGTCGTTAGCGTCAGCACCGCGAGGGAAAATAGCCAGTAAAAGGATTTTTGTGTTGGCTAAACGTTGCTTCAGCTCTGTGATAATGGCATTGACGCCATTGGCAATATAAGTGGGGTTTTCCATGCGATGACCAGTATTATTGGTGCCAATCATCACCACCGCTAGCTTAGGTGCAATGCCCTCAACTTCACCATGTTTAAGACGCCACAACACATTTTCGGTGCGATCACCGCCAAAACCTAGGTTTAAGGTTTTTATATCTGCAAAATGTTGCTGCCAAACCGGTTTCCCCTGCTCATTTTCCCAATTGTGAGTAATTGAGTCACCCAGCATAAGTAGCTCAATATCACCTTTTTTCGCGGCTGCCACTTTTTCTTCATGTCGCGGTAACCACCAATCTTCAGCCCAATAGGCGTTTAATTTTGCTGGTGTCACCGCTGCTCGGGCTATATCTGGGCAACTAAAGTTACCTTCTTCGTGCAATTTAAACTGAATATTAGCGACCGCGAGCTGCCCTTTACCGCCGGCCTCTAAACTAAACGGGCTGTTTACTTGGCTAAAATCAGCTCCGGCTTGTTCAAAACAACGTAAGGGAATCGATAAATGCTGCCAACCCTTGCCTTGCTGAGCCAGTGCCCATGTTTTTAAAGATAATTTTGAACGGCAACTTGCACCACAATCAATCACTAAATCTAAAGCTGATTTTTTAATATCATCAATACGAATATCAAAAGTAACAGCACCTTGCTTAACAAATGGTGCTAAATTAAGCGCCTTACCGTGAGAAAGATATAAGCTGCTAAACCAAGTATCTTGATAAGAAAATGTAAGGGCATCTTCCTGAACATCTTTATCTGAGGTCGTGACTTTAACTTTGCCATCGGTCAGCTCTGCAAATGCGCCACTTAGCAGTTGTTCGCTATCAGGACTTTTGATCACCACATGCCAAGGTTGTAACGGCCTACCTACATATAAATTAATATCTTGCGGTTTTCCGCTGGCTACACCAGGAACATCCTCGGCTAACTTTGCTAGTTTTTTATGGTCTTGATAAGTTAAACCATAGCCATAAGCAAACAAGGGATCATAGTTTTCATCGCCTATGTTTAGCTCATCTTGAGTGGGTAATTTAGGCCATGAAAATGCTAATTTACCGCTAAAGTCATAATTACTTTTTCCTTGCGCATTCGTCATTAACAGCTCAGCGACACCAAGTCCTTCAGAGCCAGGTAACCAAGCAGCAACAAAAGCATCAGATGCATTTATTTCTGGGTTCACCCAAAGAGGACGCCCCGAAATAAACACCGAAACAACGGGTATTCCCTGCGCTTTTAATTTTTTAAGTAACGCTAGCGATTTTTTATTGCCCGCTTCAAACTCTAATGTATTAACATCTCCTTGGCCTTCTGCATAAGGTGTTTCACCAAAAACCACAATGGCCACATCGGGCTTTTTCTCAAAGTGACCATCGGCCGAGAGAATAACTTGACTACCATTTTTAACTGCCTGTTGTTTAATTCCCTTATAAATACTGGTCGCCCCTGGGAATTGGCTATTTTTAAGCCCCGTGCCTTGCCAAGTCACACTCCAGCCACCCGCTTGTTTTGCAATATCATCGGCATGGCTACCTGTAACCAAAATGGTTTGTTTTGGCTGTAACGGCAGTATCTGCTGGTTATTTTTCAATAACACTAAACTTTCACGCACGGCTTGGCGAGCAAGCTCACGATGTGCTTTTGCACCAATTAAAGCATTATTAGCTCCCAGCTTACGATCCGTTGGTTTTACACCGTTAAATAATCCTAAACGTTTTTTCACAAGTAAAATGTCAGCAACCGCAGCATCGAGCCTTGCTTGGCTGATCTGCCCTGTTTTCACTTGCGCTAAAGTATTTTCAAATAACGTTAACCAATCATAAGGTGCCATCAATAAATCAATACCCGCATTCACCGACTTCGCGCATGAGTCATTGCTGCAATCAGGCACCTGACCATGGCCGTTCCAATCACCTACAACAAAGCCGTCAAAACCCATTCTTGATTTTAAAACATCTGTTAATAGGTATTTATTGCCATGCATTTTCTCACCATTAAATGATGAAAAACTGGCCATAATAGACTGTACACCTGCTGTAATTGCTTTTGGGTAACCCGCATTATGAATAGTAACTAGCTCGCTTTCCGTCATTTTAGCGTCACCTTGATCGTCGCCTGCTTCGGTGCCACCGTCGGCTAAAAAGTGCTTTGCTGTTGCAGCAACATGATTTTCATCTAAAAAATCAGGGCTATTAGGCTCACCTTGTAAACCAATAACCATCGCATGCGTAAATTCTGCGACAAGTTCAGGGTTTTCTGAGTAGCTTTCGTAAGTGCGTCCCCAGCGATCATTTCTTGCAACTGCCAGTGTCGGGGCAAATACCCATTCTATACCCGACGCTCTCACTTCTTTTGCTGTTGCCTCACCAATGGCTTTGATCAAAGCAGTATTACGGGTTGCTCCTAAACCAATATTATGGGGAAACAAAGTCGCACCAACAAGATTCCCATGACCATGAACGGCGTCGGTTCCCCATATTATCGGCACCCCTGTACGGCCACCGCTTTTATCAATCGACGCTAAATAAAAACTATCCGCGAAAGTAGCCCAATCAGTTGCCGACGCATTATCTTTACGATTTGGCACTGAGCCGCCACCATTTAAAATTGAGCCAATATGATAAGCCTTTGCTTGTTCTGGGGTAATTGCTTGAATTTCAGCTTGAATGAGCTGCCCAACTTTTTCTTCAACGCTCATTCGAGCAATTAAATCAGCAACAAACTTGTTATCTTGTGGATCTGTTCGTAATGGCGATTTAACTTCTGGCCACAAAGTGATGTTATTAACAGCTTGCGCCGTGGCGTTCTTTGCTAAATTAGTTTGCTCTTGAGCGCTACACGCAACCATTGACAGAGCAACAACTGAGCTAACTATAAACTTACACGACAAGCTGGTATTAAAAAATTGCATAACATTTAACCTTAGCTATTTAAAACGTATTTGGGCAATAATTCAGTATCACGACTGTACTTACTACCTTGCTACTTAGGTATTTTTAGTATCAAGTAAAGCTTAGTAGTACAGCACCCTAACTACTAAGCGACTATTTATAAGCGTGCTCTTAACGTTTAATAACAACCGACTGACCCGTGTATTGCACAGATTTATCGGGTTTAGCATTAAAGTTTGCGGCATCTTTGCTTGGCCCTGAAATAAAGCGAATATTAAAGGTTCGTTGTTTCACCATGCCCGCAAACTGCCCTTTTCGCTCGCCAATAGTTACAGTGCCTAACGTATCATCGTAGCTAATATCAATGTTTGTAAATTGGCCTTTTTCATAGTCATAGCTTTTACCATCATCATTGTATAAGGTATATTGACCATCCGCGCCGGTATAAATATATAACGTAATTGGGGCATCTAAATTATCGAAAACGAACTGTTTTTCACCGCCAATAGGTACAATTGAACCCGCTTTTACAAACAATGGCATCTGCTCAAGCGGCGCATTGGCTGTAATAGTTTGTCCTCCTTGATACGATTGGCCGCTATAAAAATCAAACCAGTTTGTGCCTTTTGGTAAATACACACTGCGGGTACGCGCTTTAAATTCATGCACAGGGTTAACTAAAAAAGCAGGCCCGAACATGTATTGATCGTCTATGTTAATAGCTGTTTTATCGTCACCAAAGTCCATAACAAGACCACGCATTAACGTACCATCTTGTTGGTACATTTTACCTGCTTCACTGTATATATAGGGCATTAAGCGATAACGTAACTTGGTGTAAGATACTAACGAATCGTACACTAAGCTGCCTTCGTCAGCGAGATTATAGATTTCACGATAAGGGTTTTGCCCATGCGAGCGAAATAAGGGGACAAACGCGCCAAATTGGAACCAACGTAAATTAAGCTCTTGCCAGTTTTCCACATCCTTATCATTAAGATTAGAAAAATGACCAACAAACCCTTTGTCAGTATTACGATAGTGATCTTCGGGAGTAAAACCACCAATATCAAACGTCCAATTCGGTACCCCCGCTAAACCCGCACCGATCCCTGCGCCAATTTGTTCTTTCAGATTGCTCCAACGAGGAACGGTATCACCACTCCATATCGCAGAGCCAGTACGTTGAATGCCAGCAAAACCAGAACGGGTTAAAATAAATGAACGAGTATTAGGAGCGGTTTCGCGTTCACCATGATAAACCCCTTCAGCATGGGGTACTGCATAGGAATTAAAATACTCAGCACCAGAACCAACAGCAAGTGGGCTCATGATTTCTTTACGCTTTTGAAATGATAAGTTTGAATGAATATCAGGCTCAGTAGCATCTAGCCACCATGCATCAAAACCATATTTTTTAATTTTTTCGTTTATCTGACGCCAAAAAATCGCTTGCGCTTGTTTTGGATACGGATCATAAAAACCATTTAAGTAGCCTTTTCCTATCCAGTCTAAATTAGCCTCTTGATCAACATTTTTCGTTAGCATGTAGCCTTTATCGGCAAGCTCTTTATAGTTCGCTGTATTTGCATAAAACTTAGGCCAAACCGAAATCATAATATTGCTATTCAGGGCATGAACTTGGTCAACCATTTTTTGTGGATCTGGAAAGCTCTTTTTATCAAAATCATGGCTTCCCCAGCCATCTTCAGGCCAGTAAGACCAATCAAGTACAATATTATCAAGGGGGATTTTTCGCTCACGGTACTCTTTAACAACAGCCACTAATTCTTCTTGGTTTGTGTAACGTTCGCGCGATTGCCAAAAACCATATGCCCACTTTGGCAGCATCACTGATTTACCCGTTAAATCACGGTAACCAGAAATAACATCGTCGGTATTTTCACCAGCAACAAAGTAGTAATCAATGGCCTTACCTGTTTCTGAGGCAAACGACAGTGAATATTGTTCTTCACTTGGAAGAGGATCATTATGCAGTAAATTAAAGTAGCCGCCTTGTGAGTTCCAATCTATTTCAATGGGAGTTTTTTGGCCCGCAATTAAAGTTATTTGGGTGTTGTGATACCAAGGGTTCCAATTCATGCGCCAACGGTCGAGTAATTGCTCCCCATTAATTTTAAGTTTTGCATAACCGCTTGAGTACATTCTAAATTTATGTACCCCTGAAGTTTGCGTTTCAATAAATCCTTGCCATACAACGCGTGGATTGGTCACCTCACCAAGCTCGGTTGGAAATGGTTTTTCGCGTACTGAATTATTTGCTAAAAACTGATAATCAACCTCGTTTTCAACACGCGTCAATAATAATTTTTCGCCATCATAATATTGAGCGGTTAAGCCACCTTTATTACCTTGCGCATCGTATAGCACAAAGTCTTGATTTAAACTGCGAGACTGTTCTGGATCACCAAAGTTTGTGACTGAATTGTTGTCCCATAGCACACCATAATTACGCGTAGACACAACAAAAGGAATAGCAATTTCTAAGTTATGGGTTGTTAGTTCTACGTTTTCACCCGCATAGTTAACTTGATTGTTTTGCTGCTGCCCTAAACCAAAAAAGCCTTCGTCGCTGCCTTTATTCCATTGTTGGCGAATTGCAAAAGAGTCGTGATCTGGCGTAATGGGATCGCCCGTCACTGCTGTAAAGCGACGATCAGCTTCTGCTAAAACGGTTTCACCCTGACTATTTTTAAATGATACTTTGCCATCAATAAGTGAGATTTCAGCACTGACTTTAGCGGTTTTCAACAGTAACTTATTACCTTGTCTGGTAGTAGTAAATTTAGCTGGGCTGCTTAAAGCATCATCAGTAAGCATAATACTTTTTGGTAGCACTGAAAAATCATCGTGAGCAATACTGGTAACTCGAATAATATCGTCTTTAACAACCTGTAAACGAACACTCTTTGCTTCTGAAGCCGCTTGCTTAGCAAAGCTAACGATCACCCCATTATCTACTTGTTGTACACTCGCTAATGCACTTTGTGCAGCCGTTGCTGACGCCTCAGTGTTGGCACTCAGTTCTTGTCCACAACCTTGCAGCAAGGCTAAAGGCAATAAACCCATTGCAAATCGTTGTCCTAAATGACTCGTGAATCTCATTGTGTTCTCCATTAATTTTTATTGTCATTAAACCTGTTGATCTAGCATTTATTGTGTAATTAACTTTATTGCTTATAACTGGCCATTTTCACTTTAAGTAGTGTTGGCTCTGAAGTGAAATTCAGCCCCCAATCGGTTTGATCGCCATTCCATACTCGTTCAAAAACCCACTTGCCATTTTCAAAATGTCCTTCTTCCACTCGCTCAACCATATAGTGAGGATCCGTTATTTCATCTGACGGTGAAAACGTAATACGAGCCCGGTAAGCGGTCACTAAGTATTCATCTTCAGAAAGTTTTGCGAACAATACCCCCCCAGAGGCAGGCTTATTCCCTGTTGGTGGTGCAATCCAAAACATGGGACGGCCATAAGTTACTTCAGCATTCCAACGGCCCAAGTCTAAATGCTGTGTATAAAGATGCGCATTTTCTTCGGCCGACTCTGCAGCTAACTGCTTTTGCTCAGCTTTAGTTACGTTGGCGTTCCATACTTTTTCGCTAACATTTTGTGTGTCATGGGGTTCAGACACTCCCCATACTTGCCCTTCAAAACTGAGTTTTGCCCACACATCAGCAAAAGGTTTCAGTAATTTATAGTTTTCGGCAAACGCAGCAATCGTGGCTTCATCAACCTTTTTTGCACCTAGCGGGTAATTTGTATACTTGCTGTAGTCCAAGCCAAATGGCGAGAAGCCAATCCCTTGTTGACCAAGAGTAGAAAAGAAATAACGTGTATAGGGTTGCGAACTGCCAATTTCTGAAACAAATAAAGCGTTATCATCACGCGCATAAAGATCCAAAACCTTTGTCACTGTTTTATAATCGGGGAAGTAAATATCTGGCGTAATAAGATCAATATCGGGGGCGGCTATTTTATAGAGATCAATAACATTATCGGTAGGCCCACCCATTGAATAATGTTCGCCTGGTTGAAACGGGTTACGCAGTGCCACATTAATATTAATAGGTAAATTTTTAACAGCTTTACCTGCTGCGGCAATTTCTTGACAAAAACGCGCAATATACCAAGCATGAAAAAATTCATCGGCGTCTTTTGCAAACACTTCAGCCCAACTTCCTTGTTTTTTTATAGCTAAACCGTCAAGTAGTGTTTGCGGCACATGCTGTGCAAAATATTTTTCTGCTAACGGTGAAAAATCACGTTTACTGCCATAAGTCCCGACCTCATTTTCTACTTGCACCATAATAACGGTATTGCTGGGATCATTTTCTTTTAGGTAAGCCATTAACTTAACAAAAGCAGCTTTATCAGCCGCCAAGGTATTTTCTCCCAATGGCGACATAGAATTGAGTAAGCTACCGTCTTTTTTCATCACCCGAGGAAACCGTTGGTTATTAAGCTTAACCCAACTTGGGGCGTAGTGAGGCGCGTTATTCTTCCATGTAGCAAACCACAGTAAGGTTAATCTAACCTCGTGCTGTTGTGCTTCTTTTATAAGTACGTCTAAAAAGCTGAAATCAAACTTTCCTTCTTCGGGTTCAATTTGCTCCCACGCTATTGGAATGCTCAATGTATTGGCATTAATTTGTTTTACCGCTGGCCATACATAGTTTAACGCTTTAGGATAATTAACCGAATTATTGGTTTGCGTACCAAGAATAAGATAGGGCTTACCATCAACAAATAAGGCATGTTTACCATTTTTTGTAACAAGTTTGGGCAGTGATGATGAGCTGTGATCTGTAACTAGTTTCGATGCGCTATTTGTAGCTAGCGATTGCGATATATTTGTACAAGCGCTTAGACTAAATAACGCGAGTGCAGCAAAAATAACGATCCATTCTTTTCGTTTTACCTTGTTGTTCATTGCACTTATTACATTTATTAATTTTAGGTAACTAAATAGTATCTATAATTTTTTTCCTTGTATATCAAACCACAGGCAGATAAAAAAATTCATAATCCGTAAATTTGTTTTAGTAATAATTGGAAAATTTAATAACTACAAAAACAAATTATTCTGTTGCAACACAAAACAATAAAGCATACAAAATAATCACCAACAATTATAAAGAAAAACAGGAATAGCATGGAGAACACACACACACTATCAGCCATGGCGGCAGCCAATAACCACGAAGATAATAAGTTATTTATTATCTTTATCAGCTTAGCCGCATCTATTGGTGGCTTTTTGTTTGGTTTTGACTCGGGCGTGATAAATGGCACTGTCGATGGCTTGCAGCAAGCATTTAACTCAAATAGCGTTGGCACAGGCTTTAATATTGCAAGCATGTTATTAGGCTGCGCAATAGGTGCCTTTTTTGCAGGCCGTTTAGCCGACCTATATGGTCGTCGCTCGCTGCTCATTGTTGCAGCGATTTTTTTTATTATTAGTGCTTGGGGCTCTGGTATTGCAATGACCTCAAATGAATTTGTTTTTTACCGAATTTTGGGCGGCTTGGCGGTAGGCGCAGCATCGGTTATGACCCCCGCGTATATCAGTGAAGTGGCACCAGCACGTTATCGAGGTATGCTAACAACGGTACAACAAGTAGCAATTATTAGCGGGTTATTTGCAGCGTTTGTATCAAACTATTTACTAGCTAAAGTTGCTGGCATTTCAACTGCCAGTCTGTGGATGGAAATGCAGGCATGGCGCTGGATGTTTTGGATGGAACTAGCTCCTGCGTGTTTATTTTTCCTTACCTTAATGTTTATTCCTGAAAGTCCTCGATTTTTGGTGGTCAAAGGTAAAAATCAACACGCCAGCCGTGTACTAACTCGCTTATATGGTGAAGAGACTGCAAAACTTAAATTAATCGAAATCAAAAACTCTCTCTCAAATAGTCATAAGCCATCATTTTCAGATCTACTTGATACCTCCCACTCAACGGGCAACCGTAAAGTTAAAAAAATTGTTTGGTTGGGCATTGGTCTTGCCGTATTTCAGCAGCTTGTTGGCATTAATGTGATTTTTTATTACGGCGCAGTTTTATGGCAGGCCGTTGGTTTCTCTGAAAGTGATGCCCTACTAATTAACATTATTAGCGGTGCGGTAAGTATTGCCGCTTGTGTAGTGACTATGCTCTACGTTGATAAAATTGGCCGTAAACCCTTACTTAAATGGGGATCCATAGGTATGGCAGTAACACTGGCTGTGGTTGCCTACTCATTTTTTGGTGCCGATGTTGATAGTAATGGCAACTTAATGATGGGTGATAAAGGCCCATTAGCATTAATTGCCGCAAACGCTTACGTATTCTTTTTTAACTTTTCATGGGGCCCTGTTATGTGGGTCATGTTAGGTGAAATGTTTCCAAATCAAATGCGCGGCTCAGGATTGGCCATTGCCGGTTTAGCGCAGTGGCTTGCCAATTTTGCAATTACCATTACCTTTCCGATATTACTGGCTTCTATTGGTTTAGCCGGCGCCTATGGTTTTTATGCCTTGTGTGCCGCTTTATCGATTATCTTTGTGATAAAATTTGTTCATGAAACAAAAGGCACAGAGCTTGAAAACATGCAAGGGTAAGGTAATTTACTAATCCTTAGTTAAATGCAAAAGAGAGCCTAACGGGCTCTCTTTTTTGCCTTAGCTATCAATATAAATAACAGGGTACTGAACTACTTTTATACGGTCATAAACAATGGCAGTTACGGTTGAATAATGCCACTGACAATATCAGCAAATATCCACTGATTGTTACTGCGATCATATAATCGATAGTTGTGTCCGTTACCACCTAATGCATTGTTATCCCATACAATAGTAACTATACCAATGTCATTCGCTTTGCTTTGATAATACCGAGCATACGCCGCACGATCTTGACTATTGCCCTTATCAACGCTGCCCCACTCACCCATCACCACAGGAATGCCATTGCTAACAAAGCGATTGTTTAAATTATCAAAGATGTAATCAATTAGCGCTTGTTCATCGCCATCAAACACACTATCGCCACCATCTGCCACTTCCTGTTCAGTAAAAGTGTAAGGAACATAGCCATGAGTAGAAATTGCAATCATCTCGTCTGCAGGAATGCTAATGTGTTCTATTTGTTCTTGCCATGGGCTTGCGGCATAACCAGGTATTAAAACTAAGCGCTGTTTATTATTGCCACCACTGCGACGAATTTCATCAAGTGCAACTTGATTAAGTACATTAACAACTTGGTAGTTTTCTAATGTTCCCGACCATTCGAGAGGAGTACCTTTGTTTGCTCTTGGTTCATTAAGTGTTTCAAAAATTAATTGCTGACTATGGTTTTTAAAGCGTTCAGCTACCTGCGACCATATATCAGCTAAAATATCACTGCTTTGCTGTTGAGCTGCGTAAGTGGGCACCACCCACTCATCATGGTGAATATTAATAATCACGTATAAATTAGCATCTAAAGCATAGTTCACCAGCTGTTCAACTCTGGCTAACCAAGCCGGATCAATCGTATTATCAACACCAGAGAAATGACCTTGCCAAGTAACTGGGATCCTAATCGTTTTAAAACCCTGCGCAGCCACAGATTCAATCATATAGCGCTGCGTTAATGGGTTACCCCAATTGGTTTCCCCGCCCACAGCATCAAGCGTGTTACCTAAGTTCCAGCCTGCTCCCATCTTACTGACGATTTCAGTCGCTGATTGGCTCGGCTGCTGCATATCAACAGAGGCTAAACGCCATAATTGGCTATCTCCTCCCCAATAATCCCACAACTGAGCATTCGCCCCATTATTTGTAGCCATATCTTTAATTTCAACGGTTTTACCACTAAATTTAGAAATCACTTTATAATAACCGCTGCCAACATCTTCAATGTGCCACTGCTGATTATCATTACCAGAGTAGTTATACTGCGTTAAGTTTGCGCCATTATCAGCATTCCAACTTTCAACATCTAATGCCTTACCACTATGAGCCGCCATAATAGTGTAATAGCCATTGTCTAACTTATTTATATCCCACCTTTGGTTAAGTCCTAAACCTTGCTCCCATTGCAAAACATTTACTCCATCGGCTTGACCATTAGCGGCGACATCAAGCACTTTATCACTATGCTTGTTAACCAATAAATATCGTCCCTCAGTAACAGACGCATTAGCGCCCATACCAATAGACACGATAAAAAATGGCAAACATAGGTTGTTAATTAAACTCTTACACATTTTAATAAACATAATTATCCTTTTTTAATTTTGACATCAGTCCGCTAGTACTCACTATTGCATCGTCAATAGCACAGTACGATAAGCAAAAAACTGACTGTCTATGTTATTTTTTGCTTCGCGCAACCCCTTTCGCTAGGTGTTGCTAGAGGCGCAATACGCTAATTCGAATAACATCATCAAGTGCTTTTTTTAACCGATTAACAAGGTTCAGCTAATATAAAAACAACTCATTACAGCACTCAAAACATCCTTAAAAGTATGAGTTTAAAATTAAAAATCTATCAATTATGATATTTTGTATTCAGCCTAATATTTTAAATTTTCTAATAATAGAAGTTAATAAATAGCAGCTTAGTAATGCTCACGATTAATATTATGAAAAGCACAAATGCGAAGGTTTATAGTATGCAGTGGGGCTATTATAACAGCGGATTCGCTTACTACTGTATGGAGTATGCGAATACCGCTAATAATACCCAGTTAATATCCGTAAAAATGATGTAAGTTACGACTATTTAAGACTATTCTCTGCTATTCGCCGATTAGCAGCGTCACGGTGTTCAAGTGGAGTCTGATTGAAATGTTTTTTAAATATTGCATACATGTATTGTAATGATGGATAACCACAAATATTTGCGATTTCGACAGTAGGCCGATCTGTATTTTTTAACATTGAGCAAGCTTTTCGCAGTTTTTCATGGTGAATTTCGTTGTGAATACTGTGACCACGTTCTTCTTTAAAGCGCTGCTCTAAATTAGAACGAGAAACCCCAACATAATCGAGAACTTGATCAACCTTGATACCATGGCAGGCTTTTTGCCGAATAAAGTGCATAGCTTGCATAACTTGCGGATCTTTTATCGCTTTAAAGTCTGTCGATTGCCTTTCGATAACTTTTGCAGGAGGAACAAGATAAGGCTTATGTGAGCAACTTTGGCCATCAAGCAAGCGATGTAGTTTTTTAGCCGCTTGATAACCCATTTCAAAGCAGCCTTGCTTTACTGAGCTCAAACTAACTCTATTTAAGAAACGGGCTATTTCATCATCGTCGATACCAATCACCGATAACCTGTCGGGTATGAGTAAGCCACTATGATCGCATACTTGCAACAAATGACGTGCCCGTGAATCCGTTACCGCGATAACGCCAATCGGAGTTGGCAAAGAAATTAACCAGTCAGATAAACGTTTTGTAGTATCTTGCCATGTTTCAGGCTTAATGGGATGGCCGCGATAAACGTGACACTTATAACCATCGGCTTCGGTAATTTTTAAAATAGCATTTTCGCGCTCTTGAGACCAACGCTGATAATCATCTAAAGGTGCACCATAAAATGCAAATTCTTCAATGCCTTTTTGCCGTAAGTGCTGGTATGCAGCATTAACAAGTGCGAAGTTATCAGTTGCAACATACGGCACATCGGGGTAATCATTTGCATCAGAATAAGAACCGCCAACACCGACCACAGGAATTTTTGTTTTGAGTAATGCCGCCTGAATTTCAGGGTTATCAAAGTCAGCAATAATGCCATCAACGCCCCATTCATCAATATTATCGAAACGCGCTAAAAAATCCTCTTCTAGATACAGATCCCAATCGACTTTAGAGGTTTGCAAATAATTACCAACCCCTTCAATTATTTTTCGATCGTATACTTTACTCGCATTTAGAATCAACGTAATGCTGTGCTTACTCTCAAACATAGTCGCAACCTTTGAAACCCATTTTTTAAAATAATGCATGGCTCACACAATAACTAAATTTCATAATTTTTATTATGTTATTTAGTTATCAAAAACCACATTTAATTTACGTTTTTTAAACATCGGTTAATGTAACATAAAAGCGTTTTCCTTAAGTAGTGTATTCCCTTGTGGTACATCGAAATACCATCAACTCCCCCGAGTTAATTACAGCTAACAACTCTAAAATCAAAGAATTAGCAAAAGCTAAAACAAATTTCATAATTGAGCCAGCAGATAACTCACTTGAAAATGTATTTTCAAAAACAAATAACTAGAGTGTGATATGTACATAGGAATTGATTTAGGTACATCCGGTGTTAAAGCCATTTTAATGGATAAAACAGGCACTATTACTGCGTCTAGCAGCCAAGTCTTACGTGTTTTTTCGCCAAAACCGCTTTGGTCAGAACAATTACCTGAAGATTGGTGGCAGGCAACATGCCAATGCTTAGACCAATTATCTCAGCAACATGACTTATCGCAGGTCATAGCCATAGGTCTTGCCGGACAAATGCATGGTGCAGTTTTACTTAATAACAAAAACCAAGTACTGCGTCCCGCCATTTTATGGAATGACGGACGCTGTGCCGAGCAATGCCTCACCATTGAATCACGCGTTAAAAACGCCAGAGCAATCACTAAAAATATTATTATGCCCGGCTTTACGGCTCCAAAATTATTGTGGGTTAAAGAATATGAACCCGACATTTTCAAGCAAATACACACCGTACTTTTGCCAAAAGACTACCTGCGCTATTGCTTATCTGGCGACTACGCCACTGATATGTCTGATGCCTCAGGTACTTGCTGGCTAGATGTAAGTAATCGTTGTTGGAGTGATACCATGCTTGCCGCAACAGGGCTGACAACAGCACACATGGCAAAGTTGTACGAAGGTAATGAAATAACAGGTTATTTACATCATCATTTAGCCAAACGTTGGGGCATGGACAAGGTTGCATTAGTCGCTGGTGCGGGTGATAACGCCGCAGGCGCAATTGGTGTGGGCATTACGCAAAGCGGCCAAGCCATGCTCTCCTTAGGCACCTCTGGCGTGTATTTTGCGGTTAGTGATGGTTGTAAAAGTAATACCGCGTGTGCAGTACATAGCTTTTGCCATGCTCTACCAAAAAGCTGGCACTTAATGTCAGTTACATTAAGTGCTGCCAGTTGTCTGCAATGGTATGCCAATAATAGTGGTTTAAAAGATGTCACGGCATTATTTGACGAAGTACAAGCAAATACCGTGCTTGATGACGAAACACTGCCCTACTTTTTGCCTTATTTAACTGGCGAACGCACGCCACATAACAACCCCCGAGCCACAGCAAGTTTTGTTGGTTTAACCGCATCAACAAGCCGTGCACAAATGAGTTTAGCGGTAATTCAAGGAGTCACAATGGCCTTAGCCGATGGTATGGACGCACTGCACAACGCGGGTTTAATCCCCCATACCATTAGCCTGATTGGCGGCGGCGCACAAAGCGCATTTTGGCGTCAACTTATTGCCGATGTTACTCAACAACAAGTGAATTACTGTGAAGGGGGCGAAGTAGGTCCTGCTCTAGGGGCAGCAAAGCTTGCACAACTAGCCATGGATAAAAATAGTTGCATTGAACTGCTATGCCCAGTCCCCAATTTAGTTCAGCAGCATCAACCCAACCCCGTGCTTAAAACTTACTACGACAATAGACGCAGTAAATTTCGCAAACTATACAGCGCTCTTGAAACGAGTTTTTAAACAATACCCAGCAAAAGACGAAAAAAAGAAAAAGCGAGTAAAAATCCATAATTGTCGCTTAGCTTAACTATGCGCATGATAGAAACAATTATTTGCCTATACCAGCTTGCTACATTAGCTATTACTAACAGGAGTGACTCATGTCATCATACTTTTCTCAAATCAATAAAATTCAATATGAAGGACCAACCACAACAAATTCGTTGGCTTTTCGTCATTATAATCCCGAACAACTGGTGCTTGGTAAAAGTATGCAAGAGCATCTTCGGTTTGCCGCATGTTATTGGCACAACTTCTGCTGGAATGGCGCAGATGTGTTTGGGGCAGAAACATTTAATCGCCCTTGGCTCGCAACAGGCGATGAAATGCAGCGGGCAAAAGAAAAAGCGGATGTTGCCTTCGACTTTTTTGAAAAACTGAACATCCCATATTACTGCTTTCATGATATTGACGTAGCACCTCAAGGCAACTCGGTAAAAGAATATATTGAAAACTTTGCGCGCATGACCGATGTTTTACAAGAGAAACAAGCACAAACAGGACTTAAACTACTTTGGGGCACTGCGAATGTATTTAGCCATCCGCGTTATCAATCTGGTGCCGCAAGTAACCCCGACCCAGAAATATTTGCCTTTGCGGCAACCCAAGTCTGTAACGCAATGAATGCCACTAAAAAACTTGGCGGTGAAAACTATGTACTGTGGGGTGGCCGTGAAGGTTACGAAACCCTATTAAATACCGATCTTAAACGTGAAAGAGCGCAACTGGGTCGTTTTATGCAAATGGTGGTAGAGCATAAACACAAAATTGGTTTCACTGGTAAATTATTAATTGAACCTAAGCCCCAAGAACCAACAAAACACCAATACGACTACGATACAGCAACCGTGTATGGCTTTTTAAAAGAGTTTGCCCTAGAAAAAGAATTTGCCGTAAACATTGAAGCAAACCATGCCACTCTGTCTGGTCATTCTTTTCATCATGAAGTGGCCACCGCTTTTGCACTGGATATCTTCGGCTCTATTGATGCCAATCGGGGCGATCAACAATTAGGTTGGGATACCGATCAGTTTCCTAATAGCGTAGAAGAAATGACCTTGATTTGTTACGAAATTCTTAAAAATGGTGGTTTTACCTCTGGCGGATTAAACTTTGACACTAAGTTACGTCGACAAAGTATTGATCCTCAAGATATCTTTATTGGCCATATTGGCGCAATGGATACCTGTGCAGCGGCACTCAAAAAAGCCGCTCATATTATTGAAAATGACTTTTTAGCCCAGAAAAAATTAAATCGCTACGCGGGTTGGGATAGCCCCTTGGGCAAAAATATTTTAACAGGCGATCATAGCCTTGAATCTCTGTGTCACTTAGCCCGCGAGCAAAACTTGTCACCAAAACATGTTTCTGGCCAACAAGAGTTACTCGAAAACCAAGTCAACAACGTTATATTTAAATAACTCACGTTTAAAAAGCATTACCTTGCCAACTACAAGCTAGCCTGCAATTTGTTTAAACGGATTGCGGGTGTCTTGGTTTTCATCCAAGTTACGCATTAATATCGCATGTTCTAAATCGATATTATCTGGTAGGGGTATTTTTACAATATGACCTGAACCTTTGGCATCTGTGATGCTTTCGCCTTTTTTGTTTTCCATACATTCAAGCACAAAGCTGATGTTCCCCTGCGGAGTCATCAGCTCTAATGAATGACCCACACAGAATTTGTTTTTAACATCAATCTCAACTAAACCAGTGGCATTACGCCCTAATACTTCGCCGACAAATTGTTGCTTGGTAGATACTGAATGGCCGTATTCGTAATTTTGATAATCTTGATGGGCGTGGCGTTTTAAAAAGCCTTCGGTATAACCGCGATGGGCTAGGTTTTCTAATGTTTTAAATAAATCAGCGTCGAATGGTTTTCCTGCTGCGGCATCGTCGATTGCTTTACGATAAACCTGTGCAGTACGAGCAACATAATAAAACGACTTAGTGCGGCCTTCTATTTTTAGGCTGTGCACGCCCATTTTTGTTAGCTGCTCTACGTATTGTACGGCGCGTAAGTCTTTCGAATTCATAATATATGTGCCGTGTTCATCTTCAAACGCGGGCATGTATTCACCAGGGCGACCTTGCTCTTCAAGCATCACAATATCGTTACTTGGTGCACCGTCGCCTAACGTTGGAATGACCGCATTAGGATCAAATTTATGCACCATTTCACCGGTTTCGTTCTCAACGCCCGGTTTTACGTCGTAGTTCCAGCGACAGGCATTAGTACAAGTACCTTGATTTGGATCGCGCTTATTAATATAACCCGATAGCAAACAACGCCCAGAATACGCCATACACAGTGCGCCGTGTACAAATACTTCCAGCTCTGTTTCTGGGCAAAGCGTGCGAATTTCACTTATTTCTTCCAGCGATAACTCGCGGGATAAAATCACTCGTTCAATGCCTTGCTTAGCCCAAAATAATACACTTGCGTAATTAACCGCATTGGCTTGCACGGATAGGTGAATTGGCATATCTGGCCACTTTTCACGCACTAACATGATGAGTCCAGGATCTGACATGATCAGCGCATCGGGCCCCATAGCAATTACCGGTTCAATATCACGTAAATACGATTTTACCTTAGCATTGTGCGGGGCTATGTTTGATACTACATAAAACTTTTTATTCAGCGCGTGTGCTTCATCAATACCTATTTTTAATGTTTCCAGATCAAACTCATTATTACGCACTCGCAGGCTATAACGAGGTTGCCCGGCATACACCGCATCGGCGCCATAGGCAAAGGCGTAACGCATATTTTTTAAACTACCTGCAGGTGAAAGTAACTCAGGGATAAACGGGGTGATAATTGACGGCATGCGCGCTCCATACATCGAACCGAGGTCAAGTCGGTTGCATGAATAACCTGAAAATCAGGGTAACTAATAAAGCGCGGCAGTATAGGGGTAGTTAAATATAGATGTTTTGATCGAAATCATAAAACTCACTTTAATTGATTGGCAAATTGACTCACCGCATCCACTACTTGTTGTGCGCCTTTTTTAATATTCGTCATCACAGAGCCGGATTCAGTGGACAAATCGAGTCCTTCTTGTGCTTTTGCTTTGCCTTGCTCAATTGCTTTTACGCTTGATTGGGTGAGTGTGCGGTTTTGTTGCACAACCTCGACAATTTCTTCTGTTGCTTTACTGGTTCTCGACGCTAGTTGGCGCACCTCGTCAGCAACTACCGCAAAACCTCGCCCTTGCTCACCCGCCCGCGCAGCTTCAATCGCGGCATTTAAAGCTAACAGATTTGTTTGATCGGCAATGCTGCTAATGCTTTGCACTATGCTAGCAATTAACTGCGATTGTTTATCCAGCGCTGATATTTCATCCCCCGCTTGCGACATTTGTATCGCAAGTTCGTTCATCACTTTTACTGTTTGCTCAATAACAGCCGCCCCTTGATCAGCAAGCTGGTCAGTTTCAGTTGAGGTGCTATACGCAATATCAGCCGCTTCTGAAATTGCTAATTCGCGCTCAACTTGATCAGTAATTACAGTTGCAAATTTCACTACTTTATAGAGTTCATTTTGTTCATTAAAAATAGGGTTGTACGACGCCTCAAGCCATACGATATGGCCGTGGCGATTGATACGTTTAAACCTGTCAGCAACATATTTACCTTTTTTTAGCTGTTGCCAAAAGGCTTCATACTCTGGTGAGTTTGCCTCTTCTGGTTCACAAAAAATACGGTGATGTTGACCCACAATCTCATTGAGCGAATAACCCATTCCCGTTAAAAAGTTTTTGTTTGCTGTCAACACAATACCATTAGTATCAAATTCAATAACCGCCATTGCTCGGTGTAATGCCTTAATTAAATCCTGGTGCTCGCGAGAGGTTTCAATTGTGCGGGTTAATACATTGGAGTGTAGAGTAAATTCAACTAAGTTGCCTTGCTCATCAATGATCGGTTGTAAAATACTTCTTAGCCACGCTTGCTCTTCGCTTGCTTGTAAAAACTGTAATGCACCTACCCAGTGTTCTCGCTTTGTAAGTGCATGCTTCAAACTATTAAAGTGTGCTGTTTGTTTGGCGTTAGCTGGCACAAAACTCAGTAAGTTTTTACCTAGCAACTGCTGATCTGAATACCCTAACTCATTTGCAAAATTTTTATTTTGCGAAGTAATTAGCCCAGCTTTATCAATCGTTAATACCAGCATTTCCTCATCGAGGCTTTTTTTAACCTGTACTAGCCTAAAAAGCTTACTTTTTAATTCAGTTATTTGGGCGTTTAAAGATTTATTAAAAAACATAGCAACCTACTATCAATCAAATGGATGAAATAAATCACGAATACATTACAACCTGCACTTTATTTCGTAATGATAACTAGAGTGTAAACCAAGTACCTAAATTTAGCAGAGCATTACTAAATTAAGCTAAAAAGAATATTTATTGCTCTGGAGCCTATAGAAATTTAGATAGTAAATGCCCAAAAGCATAAAAACGTTTATCAAAAACCATGTTTTAAACAAAAATTTATGAAAGTATTAATGTTCACTTTAAAGGAACAGTTATATATAAAGTGCCCCATAAGTTACGATTACGGAGTCCTGCCTGCACTAAAAAATAATCCCAGAAAAACTATGTAACTTATTATTGGCAACAGTGGTAAATACGTAGCCCCTTGCAACGTTGGATCATTAATTTATCAATTAACAGCATCACGCTTGCCTATGCGTGGTTGCCTTGCATTTTAAAATCACAAGATTGTCATCAAGCTAGTTTTTAATAAAACTAGGCATTGCTTAGTAAAACGCGTATAATTCGCGCCCGTTAATATTCACACTTTTACTTAAAAATTATTGGAGCATAAAGATGGCTTTAGAGCGTACTTTCTCAATCGTAAAACCTGATGCAGTTGCTAAAAACCACATCGGCGCTATCTACAACCGTTTCGAAACTGCTGGCCTTAAAATCGTTGCAGCGAAAATGGTTCACCTTTCACAAGAGAAAGCGGAAGGTTTCTACGCAGAGCACAGCGAGCGTCCTTTCTTTGGTGCTTTAGTATCTTTCATGACTTCTGGTCCAGTAATGGTTACCGTTCTTGAAGGCGAAAACGCTGTTCTTAAAAACCGCGAAATCATGGGTGCTACTAACCCTGCAGAAGCACTAGCTGGTACTTTACGTGCTGACTACGCTGATAACATCGACGAAAATGCGGTTCACGGTTCAGACGCTGTTGAATCTGCTGCTCGCGAAATCGCGTATTTCTTCGCAGACGAAGAGCTTTGCCCACGTACTCGTTAATTCGAACGCGCTAAGCAAACGTAAAAAGGGCTTTCGGGCCCTTTTTTAGTCATTAGTTAAAGTATTAATTAGTCAATTTATGATGTTTTACTTAATGATTAAAGTGAGTGAATTGTGTACAATTCGCCTTTGTAAATTTTTATCACCACCGTCACTGATTAAGGTTGTTTCATGACCACTGAGCAAAAAAAGATTAACTTATTAGATTTAAACCGAGATGCAATGCGCGAGTTATTTGTATCGTTCGGTGAAAAGCCATTCCGTGGCGATCAGGTGATGAAATGGATTTATCATTTTGGCGTTGATAACTTTGACGAAATGAGCAATGTTAACAAAAAGCTGAAAGAAAAACTTAAAGCGGAATGTGAAATTGTCGCGCCAGAAATCACCGTACGCCAGCAAGCCAGTGACGGTACCATTAAGTACGCGCTGATCCTTGAAGGCGGCCAAGAAGTTGAAGCCGTGTGGATCCCTGAAAAAGAGCGCGCTACTTTGTGTGTGTCCTCACAAGTAGGCTGTGCGCTTGAATGTACATTCTGCTCAACAGCGCAGCAAGGGTTTAACCGTAACTTAAAAGTATCTGAAATTATCGGCCAAGTTTGGCGTGTAGCCAAAGATATTGGCCTTGATGGTAACAGTGAAAAGCGTCCAGTCACCAACGTCGTTATGATGGGCATGGGCGAGCCTTTGCTTAATCTTAAAAACGTCGTTCCAGCCATGGAATTGATGATGGACGATTGGGGCTTTGGTTTATCTAAACGCCGCGTTACTTTAAGTACCTCAGGTGTAGTGCCGGCGCTTGATTTATTAAAAGAAAAAATCGACGTGGCATTGGCTATTTCTCTGCATGCGCCTGATAACGCACTGCGTGATATTTTAGTGCCAATTAATAAAAAATACCCAATTGAAGAATTTTTAGCAGCGTGTCGTCGTTACATTGATGGCTCTAAAGCCAATAAAGATGTGACCATTGAATACGTGATGCTTAACGGTATTAACGACAGCACAGATCAAGCCCATGAATTAGTGAAAACGTTAAAAGGTACTCCATCAAAAGTGAACCTTATTCCGTTTAACCCATTCCCAGGCAACGAATATACGCGTTCAAGTAACAGCCGTATTGATCGTTTCTCTAAAGTACTACAAGCTGCTGGTATTACTTGTATTGTGCGCCGTACTCGTGGTGATGATATCGATGCGGCCTGTGGCCAATTAGTCGGTGACGTCGTTGACCGTACTAAACGCTTAGCGAAAAAGAAAATGCGTGATGATAATGCGATTGCGGTAAATATTCACCAAGCATAACTTTTTGACCCCTCAGAAGCCCTTTGTGTATGTTTATTTTTAAATAAATGATGCAACATAAGGGCTTTTCGGTAATATAGCGGCATGGACAATAATAAAGAGACGAAGTAATGCGATCTTTACTTGCTTTAACTATCAGTGCACTCGCTTTAACAGGGTGTGTAACTGAAAATAGTTATGATGGCAATGACAAACCAGTCGTTGAAAATAAAATCAATAATACCGGCGCAGCACGTACCAGAATAGCCTTAGCATTAGAATATTTAAGCACTGGTAACAGCTCGCAAGCAAAGTACAACCTCGAACGCGCCGCGTCTTTCTCTCCTGATCTTCCTGAAGTCCATTATTCATTTGCTTATTATTACCAACAAGTTGGCGAAAACGTACAAGCCGATAAAGCCTATCAAAAAGCCATAAAAATTGATCCCAACGATCCAAACACGCGCAATAACTATGGGGTATTTTTATGCGGTATTAACGAGTACGACCGCGCCACAGAGCAATTATTAAAAGCCATTGAGATCCCAAGCTATATACGAGTAGCAGAAAGTTATGAAAACTTAGCATTGTGCGCCATTGAATTTGATGACTTTGATAATGCTGAAAAATATTTTAAATCGGCGATTAAGCACAGTTCAATGCGTGCCTCATCACTGATCAGTTTAGCCGCTTTGTATTACGCGAAAAGTGATTTACATAAAGCAAAAGAAGTGCTGCTGCGTTATGAAAACAGTGGTCGAGTATCGTCTCGCTCATTATTACTAAGTTATTTAGTTGAACAGCGCATGGGCCATATTGAAAAAGCCGAAACCACTGCCGCCACGATATTACAAACCTACCCAACTTCAAGTGAAGCTGGGCTGATCCGTGAGCAACAAACCAAACGCAGTGAGTTTGAAATACTGCGTTCACAATATCGCCAAGCTAAATTAAATGAATTACAAGCTAGTAGCCCTGCGGGAGAGGTGATCTCAGCGCCGCAAATACACATTGTAAAAAAGAAAAAAGCGCCAGCAACTAGTACCTCGGCGCAAAATAGTGCGACTAAAATAACGCCTGTGGATACAGGCTCTGTACTTGCGGCTTTAAATACCGCTGCAGTGGTTGTTGCGCCGCTGCCAACCAGCGCTGATACAACGGCCGTAACAACCAAGCAAACTGAGAAAAATAATGATGCTGCAGCAGTGATGTCTGCTCTGGAAATAGAGCACACACACACTAAAGCTGTTACAACAACTTCGGCTGTACCCAGCGTGCATTTGGCAGCAACGCCGTCATCGCAAGCGCCTGCTAATGCTAATAAACCACAAGACGGTGTAAAAATTGTTTCTTTTGGTACGGCTACGGGTAACCAAGCAGTTGCAAATAGCAGCCAAGCTGCAACCCCAAGCCAAGCACAATTTAATAATGAATTAACGGATGCCGAAAAGGTCGTTTTTTACCAGCCAAAACGCAACGCCGCCGTCTTCGCAGCGTCAGGTTATAGCTCAGCACCCGAGATCCGCTTTCAAGATCCGCAACAAAATACTCAAGCACCGTTGCTAAACTCGCAGATCCCACAATTAGCTACGCCTTACCATGTTTTACAAGATGGTGAAAACCTATTTAGCATTTCAGTGCGATACAATGTTAAACTACAAAAATTACTCCAATGGAATGGTCTGAAAGAATCTGATCGGATGGTCAATGGGACGAAAATTTATCTCAATGATCCCAACATTTATTACGAAATTAACATTGGTGATACTTTATATAGTATTGCCACCAAGCGTCGCTTGTTAATTGATCAGTTAATGCGATGGAATAAATTAAGCCCAGATGTTGCACTTAAACCTGGGCATAGACTATTACTAGTGGACCCTGAATCATACGCATTATGAATGATGAAAATACGGAATCAACAACGCTCACTCTTGGCCAAACTTTAAAAAGTAGCCGCGAGCAAGCGAATGTCAGCTTAGAAGAGCTGGCAAAAAATTTAAAATTATCGGTGTTGCAATTACAACGTCTTGAGAATGACGAACACCACTTAATTGGCCCTGCTACCTTTGTTAAAGGTTATGCAAAAAGCTATTGTCGCGCCTTTAATTTAGATACTGCGGCCGTTTTAGCGCTGTTCCCTGAACCACAGGAAACCGTTAAAAAAACCAACATGCAAAGCTTTTCTAAGCGAACCGAAAAAGAAGCCCACGATAATCGATTAATGCTAGTGAGTTACGCTATTTTAGCGATTGTTATTGGCTCTTCTGCATTGTGGTGGTGGCAAAACTCGACCCCGGTTGATAAGCAGGTTGTGACACAGTCTTTAAATAGCATGACTGAAAGCACGACGACTTCACCACAGCAGGCGCCTGTAACAGCGCCCGTTTCGCAACTAGAGCAAGCAGGCCCTGATGAAGCTATTGACGACTTTGCAACACCAGCTGACGAACAACTAGCTGAACCGCAAGCAACTCAAGTCGAAACAACTGACCCAGAAATAACAGCGAGCGAAACGCCAAGCCAGCCGCAAACTGATGGACTCGGTACTATTATTATGCATTTCAATGAAGAAAGCTGGGTTGAGATCCATGATGGTAAAGGCGATAAAGTGGCGTTTGGCGTAAAAAAAGCCGGCTATGAGATGACCGTTTCAGGGCACCTGCCTTTTTCTATCGTGCTAGGAAAACACCAAGCTGTTGATATCACACTTGATGGTGAAAAGATTGATATTTCAAATTTCCCAAAAAACCGTTTAGCAAAATTTAATTTACCGTTAGCAGAGTAGTCGCTATGTTTTCAGAATCTCCAATTAAACGCAGAAAATCAACGCGTATTAACGTCGGCAATGTCCCTATTGGTGATGGTGCACCAATCGCAGTGCAATCAATGACCAACACAGATACCATGGATGTTGATGCCACCGTTGCACAAATTCAAGCAATCCAAGATGCCGGCGCCGATATAGTGCGTGTCTCCGTGCCAACGATGGATGCCGCCGAAGCATTTAAAAGCATTAAAGAGCAAGTTACCATTCCGCTGGTTGCTGACATTCACTTTGATTATCGTATTGCTTTGCAAGTGGCAAAGTATGGTGTTGATTGTTTACGTATTAACCCTGGCAACATTGGCAGTGAAGAGCGCATTCGTGCGGTAGTCGATGCTGCCCGTGAGCATAATATTCCAATTCGTATTGGGGTAAATGGCGGCTCATTAGAGCGTGATTTACAAGAAAAGTACGGCGAGCCAACACCACAAGCGTTACTTGAATCAGCTATGCGCCATGTAGATATACTGCGCCGCTTAGACTTTGATCAATTTAAAATTTCGGTGAAAGCGTCAGACGTATTTTTAGCAGTGGGCGCATATCGTCTACTCGCTAAAGAAATCGACCAACCTTTGCACTTAGGTATTACTGAAGCAGGCGGCATGCGCTCAGGCTCAGTAAAATCAGCTGTTGGTTTAGGTATGCTGTTAGCAGAAGGCATTGGCGATACGCTACGTGTTTCGCTGGCCGCCGATCCTGTGCAAGAGATCAAAGTCGGTTTTGATATTTTAAAATCACTGCGCATTCGTTCGCGCGGGATTAACTTTATTGCTTGCCCGAGTTGTTCACGTCAAGAGTTTGATGTAGTCAGCACCATGAACCAGCTTGAAGAACGCTTAGAAGATATCATCGAACCAGTGTCGGTTTCGGTGATTGGCTGTGTGGTCAATGGCCCAGGCGAAGCGTTAGTCAGTGATATTGGTTTAGCCGGTGCAAACCGTCGTTCTGGCCTTTATATTAATGGCGAACGTCAAAAAGCCCGTATTGATAACAATAATATTGTTGATCAACTGGAAGGCTATGTGCGCGACTTTATCGCTCAAAAAGAAAAACAGACCCCAATCGACATTAAAATCGTCGAATAAAGGCAATATAGTCGGCAAACAAAGTCGTTTGCCGTTTACCTTTAGAGTTAGGACGCTATAATGACGGGTCAATTTTTAGCATTCTTGTTGTGTAGTCTTTTTTATTACACAAAAACAGTTTTTAGGATTTAGCAGTGGCAAAACAAATTCAGGCAATACGTGGAATGAACGATTGTCTGCCGGGCGATACTCAAGTTTGGCAGAAAGTAGAAAACATCTTACGCGAGACTGTAGCATCATTTGGTTATCAAGAAATTCGTTTTCCAATTGTAGAATCAACCGATCTTTTTAAACGCTCTATTGGTGAAGTTACCGATATCGTTGAAAAAGAAATGTACACCTTTGCTGATCATAATGGTGACAGCTTAACACTGCGCCCAGAAGGCACAGCGGTGTGCGTACGTGCTGGTAATCAAAATGGTTTACTGTATAACCAAGAGCAACGCCTTTGGTATATGGGCCCGATGTTTCGCCATGAACGTCCACAAAAAGGCCGTTACCGTCAGTTCCACCAATTTGGTCTTGAGACCTTTGGTATTGCCAGTGCCGATATTGATGCTGAAGTTATTTTATTAACGGCTCAGCTATGGAAGCAATTTGGCATTAGCGAACACGTTCGTTTAGAGCTTAATTCTTTAGGTTCAAATGAAGCGCGCGCGCAATATCGCGATGCACTGGTTGTTTATTTAGAGCAACATGTTGACGCCCTCGATGAAGACTCAAAACGTCGTATGCACACCAATCCACTGCGCGTGCTAGATAGCAAAAACCCTGACGTACAAGCTATTTTAACTGATGCTCCTAAACTATCTGAGCACTTAGATGCTGAATCAAAAGAACATTTCGAAAATTTATGTGAACGTTTAGACGCAGCGGGCGTCATATACACGGTTAATGAAAAGTTAGTCCGTGGTCTTGATTACTATAACCGCACTGTTTTTGAGTGGGTAACAGATAGCCTTGGCGCACAAGGTACTGTATGTGCCGGTGGCCGCTACGATGGTTTAGTTGAGCAACTGGGTGGCAAAGCAACGCCTGCAGTTGGCTTTGCTATGGGTCTGGAACGTTTAGTGTTAATGTTACAAGCATTAGAATGCGTGGGTGACATTCGCCGCAGCGCTGATGTATATTTGGCTGCGATGGGTGATAAAGCCAGTATTCAAGCGCCTATTATTGCCGCTAAATTACGCGCTGAAGTACCTGGTTTGCGTATTATGGTGCATGCCGGTGGCGGTAACTTTAAGAAACAACTTAAACGCGCAGATAAAAGCGATGCACTCGTGGCACTCATTATCGGCGAAGATGAATTAGCACAAGGCGTAGTGACAGTTAAGTATTTGCGTGAGCGTAAAGAACAAGTCACCTTAAAATTAGAACAAATTAAAACGCTTTTAGCTGAGCTTGTGAACAGCTAAAAAAGACGAGGTAAGAATGGATATTTATTCAACAGAAGAACAACAAGCAGAAGCGATCAAACGTTTTTTCCGTGAAAATGGTGTATCACTGGCGCTAGGCATAGTGATTGGTTTAGGTGGCCTTTATGGCTGGAAAGCATATAACCAGCAACAACTTACCACAGCAGAAAACGCTTCAGATGCATACACTCAGCTGGTTGAAGGTGGTGCAGTGCTAGGTGCAGCCGATACTTTTATTGCAGAGCACAAAGACACTAATTACAGCGTGCTTGCAGCCTTTGTTGCAGCAAAAGAAGCAGTAGAACAAAACCAGCTTGATGTTGCCAGTGAAAAGCTCAGCTGGATCATCACTAATGTTAGCAATGCCGATTTGAAAGCGACCGCGACCACCCGTTTAGCGCGTGTACAAATTGCACAGCAACAATACGATCAAGCGTTAACGACGCTAAACGCCGAGTTTGCTGAGTCATTCACAGCAACTATCGCTGAACTTAAAGGCGATATTTACACCGTTCAAGGCGATGTAAATCAAGCACGTACAGCATATCAAGCGGCCGCAGATGCGGGTGGTCTTGAAAATAACCCATTATTGCAAATCAAACTTGATGACTTAGCAGTAACTAGCCCAGCGGCGTAAGGGGTTACCATGAAAAAATTAACAGCGGCAAGTATAGCGTTATGTATGGCAACCTTAGTCGGTTGTTCATCAAGCGATGAAGAAGAACTGGTGTTGCCTGAAATCGTTAATCAGTTTGAAACCGACATTGTCTGGCAAGAAAGCATCGGTAATGGCGTTGAGCATTATTTTTCACGCTTAACACCTGCCGTATATAAAGACCATGTTTTTGTCGCAAACCGAGACGGTGAAGTAGAAGCACTGTCGCTTGAAAATGGCGATACAATTTGGCAAACCGATGTTCGCGAAAACTCAAGCTTTTGGCCTTGGCAAAGCGATATTAGCGCCAAATTATCAGGCGGTATTTTACAAGCTTATGGTAAAATTTTTATCGGCTCAGAGCATGGTTATTTACTCGCCCTTGACCGCGAAACCGGTGAGATTGTTTGGCGTAAAAAAGTACCAGGTGAAGTGCTAGCAAAACCTGCTGCGGGCGATGGCCTTATATTCGTTAACTTAGGTTCTGGTAAATTACTCGCCCTTCACCCAGATACCGGTGAAGAACGTTGGAGCCATGAGCAAGAAGTACCAGCATTAACTCTGCGTGGTCAAAGCTCACCTATCGTCGCTAACGGCGGTGTATTAATTGGCCTTGAAACCGGCAAGTTAAGCGTACTAATTTCTGATAGCGGTTACTCTGCGTGGAGTGCTGAAATTGCAACGCCAAAGGGCTAGTTACTGCTAAGTCATCAAGTTTGATTTGCAATAATGGGTTATTTTCAAGACCACCCGCATCTGCGGCCGCTTGATATGCTGTACGTGCTTGATTTACATCGCCTTGAACGGTGTAAATA
>NZ_DRGM01000145.1 GCF_011050055.1 Pseudoalteromonas prydzensis
GCTTACCGCTTACCGCTTACCGCTTACCGCTTACCGCTTACCGCTTACCGCTTACCGCTTACCGCTTACCGCTTACCGCTTACCGCTTACCGCTTTTTCTTGGCGCGCTTTTGCTCTGCTTTTTTAACGTGTTTGCTGATCCATTTGGTCATTTTTGCCATTAATGCTGGCGGGAAGTTATGACCCATACCCTTTACGATTTTTAATTTTGCTTTGCGTATCTGCTGTGCGGTTTGCTTTCCTGCGGCCACAGGCATGACGGGGTCTAAACTGCCGTGAATGACTAATGTAGGGGCTTTTATTTTCGGCATTAAATGCTGCCGACAATCACTGGCGGCAATTGCTGCGAGTTGTCGGTTAAAACCTTGCGGGTTGTGTGCTCTATCAACTCCTAGAGTCGCTTGCTTACGTAGCGTTTGTTCATCTTGAGGATAGGCGGGGCTACCAATTAATTGATTGAGTTTTATATTGTAATGAATAGCGCTATCGCGATTTGCTCGTAACGGGCGGTGTTTAGCGAGTCGTAAAAATAACTTTAAGCTAGATGCCGATAACTTAGGTTTAGTGGAGCTCGACATAATTGAGGTTAAGCTCAGCACCTTCTTTTTATGTTGTGCAGCAATAAGCTGAGCAATCATGCCACCCATAGAGGCGCCGACTAGGTGCGCTTTTTTGATTTTTAGCTCAGCCATCAGCTCGATAACATCATTTGCCATATCATCTAAGGTGTATGGTATATGCGATGCAACAGGCAGTCGTTTAGTTAACCATACTTTAAATAGGTTAGGATTACCTAGCTGCTCAAGTTGGCTCGAAAGCCCTGTGTCGCGGTTATCAAATCGGATCACCCGAAAGCCATTATTAACCAAGCCATAATAAAGTTCATCGGGCCATACTGTTAACTGTGCACCGAGCCCCATAATCAAAATAATAACGGGAGCAGCAAGGTCTCCGCTAGCTTGATAGCTAATGCTGATGCCGCTGCGAGTGTTAATAGTGCGCATAGTCGATTACAGATTAAATGCAGCTAATTAATTATGTGAAAGTATAGCCAGAACAATGGGCAGCTTCATGCTTATTAATATGAATTTTTTATATTCAAAGACTAGCTAAGAAATCATGTGTAAACACGGCTCAGCAGCTGTTTGCTTTTAACTGCCGCCTGTTGCGTGGTTTTGCAATTCATCCAACATTTTTTGATTGCCGAATACTTCATCAAGTAACGTTTTGACATCATTATCAGTGGGGTTTTTATATAGGCTTAAAAGATGCTGCGCCACTTGTTGACTGTAACCAGTTTGCTCATTCTGCGCTTGATAGTACTGCATCACTAAACCTTGCACAGCTAAGCGGCGCACATAGTCATTGTTATCAGTTTCTAATAACTGAGTAAACTTTTCGACAACCCGGTAGTCAAGCACTGGTGTCTGTGTGACTGTCTCGATTGCTTGTATTTTAAAATTACCATCGGTGCTATTGATTGCTAAATTAAAGAGACTATCAATAACAGCAAAGTCATATTCAGGCATGCTCTGTTTATTCAAGATATTCATATTTAATTGCAGTTGATTTAAAGCCACTAGGCGCTCTGCATCACTTATATTTGGGTTGAGAATTTGCTCTCTTAACTGAGTTGCCATTTTTTGAGCATATTGTGGATCTGATTTTATACGTAGTTCATAGTCATCAGGTAACTCGGAGTAAAAGGCATGATAAGGGTTACTCGCTCGCATTTTAGCTTGCACTTGTTGTTCTTTTTCATTTAGCACCGCTAATACCAGCTCTTTAAAATCGTCGTTATTGGCTGCCTCTGCAAATGCTGGATTCTGTATTTGCAAATTAGCGAGTTGTAATTCTAAGGCGGTAATCTTTTTATTTAATAGATCAATTGATAGCTCATTATAATCGCTATTTAATGGGATGTTAGTGACCACTATTTCTGAACCATTTTGTTGTAGAGTAGTTTGTTTTGTATGCGGGGTTACTACATGTTTTGCGAAAAAAGTACCGTAACACGATATAGCAATGGCAATTGTGGCAATAACAATTGCTACAGAGCCCTTATTGATAGGCATTAAAAATGTGCTCCAAAGATAAAACGCTAATTTATCTCTTTTCGCTAAAAATTTCTGTTAAAAGATGTAAGAAGGTAGGTACAAAAATGAGTTTTTTGCTGTGGCTTTGTATATAAGCTCCAGTTGCCCAGAGCTTAACATTTATGAGTTAATGCTTTTTCGCATACTGTTCGGCTTGTTGCCACACGCGTAGTACATTGTCACTTAATATTTTTTTGATATCAGTGTCGCTGTAGCCTCTATCCATTAAGCCTTGTACAAGGTTAGGGTAGCTAGATACATCTTTTAAGCCAACTGGTAAAGAATCGCCCACACCATCATAATCAGAGCCAATACCAACGTAATCGATGCCAATTAGCTCAACAACGTGATCTATGTGATCAAGTACTTGCTCAAGGCTGGCAAACGGGAAGGGGTTTTTCTTACGGTACGCAGCATCAAAATCCTTACTTAGTTTAACGCCTTGCTTTTTAGCATCGTCTTTTTTGTTATTGAGTTGGTCGTACCAACTGCGGGAGTTAGATGTAACAAAGCTTGAACCAAAGTTAATTTGAATAACACCGCCATTCTTTTTCAGTGCTAGTAACATGTCATCGTCCATATTACGCTCAAAGCCTGGCGTGTATTTACGTAGCGATGAGTGTGAGGCGATCACCGGCGTTTTAGATAGTTCTATTACTTGATAAAATGCATCATCTGAAATATGTGAAACATCAATCAGCATGCCGATGTTGTTCATCTCAGTAACCAGCTTTTTACCAAATGGGCTAAGCCCTTTCCATTTACGGCGAATATCATACGACGAATCAGCAATATGGTTGCTTTGTGAGTGAGCTAGGGTGATATAGCGCACACCACGGTCAAAAAAGTGTTGTAGGTTTTTCATTTCGCCCTCAATGGGCGAGCCATTTTCCATGCCCATGGCAAGTGACATTTTACCTTGCTTAAATTGCGCTTTAATATCAGCGGTAGAGCTTGCAATAGCAAACTTGTCAGGGGCGCGTTGTGCAATCGCTTCCATGCTATCAATGAGTTGATTGGCTAATTGGTAGCTTTTACCTTTTCCTTCAAACTCTAAATGAGCTGGAATATAAATCGACATAAACGGCGCGTTCAACCCACCTTGTACTGCGCGTGGGTAGTCAAAATCACCGTCATCAGTGGCTTTAGTTACATCAGCCCATTTCGCATGAATACGGTACGGCACATCGATATGAGTATCGATCAAAATAGTTTCTTGGGTGAGTTTGATTGCTTTAGCTGAGGGGGTAATTGTAGCTGCATTTACTTGGCTGCTAAGAGCTAGAGAGATAGCAACAACCATTGAGCTTAGTTTTATCATTTTTAATGGCTCTTTAAGGAAAAAAGCCATTGTCTATTTTTGCAACGCTGGTTACAAGTTTACTCGTTAAATTGCTCTTCACTTTGCAGTGCTTTAAATTCGCTCTTCGAAATAATAGTGACCGATTCGTGTAGTTCAGAGAAAAACACCAGCGCTTCGCCAGTGGTTAATTGCTGCTTTACTTGCGCCACTTTACTTTCAATGCTGAATTCTTGCTCACCGTAATCGGTGCCTTCACGCAAAACATAGCTTTCAATAAGGTTATACAATGTGTCTTTATCGAGTTGTTGGTGTGGAATGATCATAACGGCTCTTTTTTAACGATCTGATTGAAGTACTCAGGCACGATTTGCTCTAACCAGTAAACAGGTTTAAATGGGTTACTACCCGTTATAAAACCAACATGGCCGCCTTTTTCTGAGATACGCAGCGTAACATGCTCACTCACATCTTGCCTACTAGGTACGGCTTTAATCGACAGCATAGGGTCATCTTTAGCGTGAATAATTAAAGTCGGTGTGGCGATGTGTTTTAAATATGCCTTGGCACTGGCTTGCTGGTAATAATCTTCAGCGCCATTAAAGCCATGCAGCGGTGCTGTGAGGTGCTCATCAAACAGCCATAAATCATCAATGGCGAGTAATTGCTCTGGCGTTAAATTAATTTGTTGCTTGATTTGCGGCAGTTTACGGTGCATGGACTTTTTCATCCGATCGAGCAAATACTTCTGATAAATTTTTGCTAAGCTTTTACGTATTACTTGGCATGATGCCGATAAATCATAAGGTGCAGATACAACCGCGGCGCCATTAAGTAAACATTGCTCCCCTTGTTCACCTAAATATTTTGCCAGTACGTTACCACCGAGTGAAAAACCAACTGCCAGCAAAGGTCGATCTGGAAACTGCTGTTTGAGCTGTTTTATAAAAAAATCAAGGTCGCCAGTTTCGCCACTGTGATAAGCACGGGGTAGGCGGTTAGCTTCAGTCGAACAATTACGAAAATGCATTAATACAACGCTAAAACCGCTTTTTTTCAGGGCTTTCATCATGCCTTTGGCATAAAAGCTATTAATGTTGCCCTCAAGGCCGTGCAGCACAATAGCCAGTGGCGTGTGGTCATTTTTTGGTAGCGACCAAGCAAGCTCTAAAAAATCACCGTCTGGGGTATCAAGCTGTTCTAATTGGTAACGTGTATTATGAAAAGGGCGAAAAAAACGCGGCATAATTGTTTGCACATGACGATTACTCATCCACCACGCAGGCTTGAAATTTGTAAGCATAATTTAAAACATGTTTAGCTATTTGAATTGCTAGTGTAACAAATTTTAATAAAAAGCCCCTAATCAAACAAGTTGATAAGGGGCTTTGCGCGTCGTGCTTAATTCTGATTAGGTGTTTTGTCGTCATGTACTTTCTTGATAAAAAAGTACACAAAGAAAAGGCATAAACTGATCACAACTCCCAGAAAACCAAATGATAAAAATAGTACTGGGTCACTAAAAAAGTCTCTGAAGAATACGTCCATAAATGCCTCCTAATGGCTATGGGTTAATCATAGGCTGGCTTGGCAGAGCTTGATATGATCCAGATCAAGCTATTTTCCTAAGTTGATTAGCAGTGATACAGAAGTTGATTTGGATCAAGTCAGTTAGCTAGGCGAAAGCTAGCGAGATAATGAGCTTGTGAGGGAGAGTTAGCGAGAGGAAAGTTACAAGGTAATGAATTGCTGTAGGTCGTCATTTATGACGACAATTTTTGCTGTAAGTCATTTAAAGGTCTTTTTGCACAAAGAGAAGAGCATGAGAAGTAAATGAGGGTGAATTTAAAGTTTATTCACAGCTAAAGCTGGCTCCTACAAGATTTGGTTACCCGTAGGAAATGGCTTTAGCCATGAATTATTTTTGTTATTAGGATTGTCGCGCTAAAGCACGACCTACATGAGAGCTTTTACAAATATAACGATGTGTTATTTGGCGTGCTGCAAGGTGTTAGAGCAAAGCTATTAATTGTGGTTATTAACATCCCTTGCTGTTGCTTTTCTAGCTTTAACTCGGCGATGAGTAGGTCTTTACGAATTGCAGCATAATCTGCAATCTCGGTTTGATTCGCTTTTAAATAGCCGCGGGCGGCACGCAGGGGTTGTAATACGTGTTGATCAAGTTCACTAATGGATTGTGCAAGTTTGTTTAGCTGTGCTTGACTAATTGCTAGATTGAGGGAATCTAAATAATACAGTAGCAGGCACAGGTTAACGTTTTTACCTTGCTGGTTTTGATAATCTAACAGGCGCGCTTGCATATCACCTTCACTATAAAGCTGACATGCAAACTGCCAAAAGTCATCGCTATTAAGCAAGTTCATCGGCAAACGCTTGTTCTTTTTCTTCCATCTCTTCAAGAGCCATCAGTAGCTCCTCTTCGATGTCATTTACTTTTGGCGTTAATGTCGCTTGTTTTGCGAGTAACTCTTTGAGTTTTGATTTGTTGTCATCGTTATAAAGCTCGTTATCGCCAAGTGCCTGTTCGATTTCAGCTAATTCCGCTGAGTGTTTATCGAGTTGCTTTTCGAGCTTTTCAATCTGTTTTTTAAGTGGTTGCACGGCTTTTCTAAATTCGGCCTCTAGGCGTTTTTGCTCTTTGCGATTGACTTGCGAATTAGCTTTTGGCTCATCGTCAGCTTGAGTGGCTTTTGCCGCTTCTTTATTAGCATTAAGTAGCCATTGATAGTATTCGTCTAAGTCGTAGCCAAACTGGGTTACTTCACCGTTATCCACTAAGTAATATTCGTCGGCGGTATTTTTTAGCATGTGACGGTCATGGGATACAGTTACCATCGCGCCTTCAAAGCCTTGTAATGCCATAACCAGTGCATGACGCATTTCTAAATCAAGGTGGTTGGTTGGCTCATCCAGTAGCAGTAAGTTAGGTTTTTGATAAACCAACATCGCTAACACTAGGCGGGCTTTTTCACCACCAGAAAACGGTGCAACTGGCTCAAGGGCTTTATCGCCAATAAAGGCAAAACCACCTAAAAAGTCGCGCAGTGATTGCTCGCTCGCTTTTGGGTTTAAACGCTGTAAATGAGTAACTGCGCTGGCTTTTAAATCGAGTGATTCCAATTGATGCTGGGCAAAGTAACCAATATTTAAACCCTGATGCTGAAACACTTCACCGGCTTGCGGTTGTAACTCGCCTGATAGCAATTTGATTAACGTAGATTTACCCGCGCCATTACGACCAAGTAGGGCGATACGACTACCAGGCACTAAGTTAAGTTTTATACTGTGTAATATTGTCGTGTCGCCATAACCTGCTTGCGCTTTATCGAGCGTCATCAAAGGGTTTGGCAGTGCGATTGGCTCGGCAAATTCAAAGTCAAACGGTGAGTCTGCGTGAGCGGGGGCGAGTTTTTCCATACGTTCAAGGGCTTTAACACGGCTTTGTGCTTGCTTAGCTTTACTGGCTTTGGCTTTAAAACGGGTAATAAACTGCTCAAGGTGGGCAATTTGTTCTTGTTGTTTTTCAAACATAGCTTGGTGCTGTAATAAACGCTCTGCTTTTTGGCGTTCAAACTGCGAGTAATTACCTTTGTAGACATTGATCAGCTGCTTATCAATATGCCAAATTTGATCAACTACCGCGTCTAAAAACTCGCGGTCATGCGATATTAATACCAGTGTACCTGTGTAGGCGCGTAAAAAGCGTTCTAGCCAATACACGGCATCTAAATCTAAATGGTTGGTTGGCTCATCCAGTAATAATAAATCTGCATCGCGAATAAGTGCTTGCGCAAGGTTTAAACGCATGCGCCAGCCACCGGAAAAATCACTCACTGGGTTTTCGATTTGGTTATTGGCAAACCCTAAACCATGCAGCAGTTCACCGGCTTTGGCTTCTATGCTATAGCCTTTAATGTGCTCAAGTTGTATGTGCACTTTGGCTTGGGTATCGCCATCGTTATGTTGTTCTGCTTCGCGCAGCGCAATACGCATGGCGTAATACTCTGGATGACCTTGTAATACATAATCAATGGCGCTGATCTCAAGCGCAGGGGTTTCTTGTTTTACCGAGGCAATCGACCAATCTTTAGGAATACTGCAATTACCAGCATCAAGCTGTAGCTCTGATTTTAATAAGCTAAATAGCGTTGACTTACCGCAACCATTTGCACCAACGAGGCCAACTTTGTGCTCTGGAAATAAGGTTGCCGATGCGTCTTTAAGCAGTGCTTTACCGCCACGGAGTAATTCAATTTCTGAGATTTGGATCATGTATTATGCGCTTTACTGTGCCTGTGTGAACTTGACGCTATCATAGCACGGAAGCTGGGCTATATTTCAATTGCTAGCGTATCAACTGAGCAGTTATTGGGTTAAAATGCGGCGAGTTTCTTTTCTAATCTAACTGTGAGAAAGCGTAGTGAAGCAGAAAAAACGATTTATTGCTGGGGCAACCTGTCCAGAGTGTAAAACCATGGATATGATGATGCTTTATAAAGAGCATGATGTAGAAAAAGTTGAGTGCATGCAGTGCGGCCATAAAATGGCACAGCCAGAGCAGGCAGTGCAAGCATCAACACGCCAATTTGAACAAGTCATTGGCGTGTTTAAACCGGGCGATTAAGCGACGCTGCAATCAATAGTGTGGCGGCGGTGGCTCTGGCGTATCTGACATCATCATCGACGATGCTTGCGACTCTTTAATTTTTTCAGCCAGTAGCTCTGTTTGGCGTTTCATTTTTGCTAATAGCTGCTGGTGAACTTTGATTTCGTCATTTAAAATTTCAATCGTTTCATCTTGAAAGGCCACTTTGGCTTCAAGTTCTGTTAAGCGATGTTCAATTGTGTTCATTTTTTTTCTCGTCTAGTAAAGCGCTCAGCGATCCCACTGGAGCTTTCGGTTAACAACCCTGTATCGTTGTCAGTAAAAGCGACATCAAGCACCACCGCCGATTTTGGTTTGCTGCCTTCGCGCGGGGTGACACGCCAACTTTGAATTTGTTCACCTGTAGCTAATTGCCATAAATCAACTAAGCGGTTAGGTGAGCCTGTTGCCAGCAATGTGCCTGCGTCATTAAAGCGTACCGCAGTGAAAATTCTCTGGCGGGCAATATACTGCAGTTTACTAACAAGATCACCTGTTGTCAGCTGCCATACATGTGCTTGTGCCATACTGTCTGCGGTAAATGCATAGCGACCTTGTGGATCAAGTGCCACTTGAGTCACTCTGGTGGGGTGATTAAAGCGATGGATCACTTGCCCTGTACGAGTGTCCCAAAAGTAGGCGGCATAATCGTTAGAGCCACTGAGGGCAAAGTGCCCATTAGGGGATAAATCGACCACGTTAATTTTTTCTTGGTGACCAAGGAACTCTATGCGCCTACCGGTTTCTAACTCGAGGTAAACAACCACGCCATCGCTGCGGCCATACAAAACGCTGCGACCTTGGTTGCTAATAGCGATATCTCGAATGGTGGCGGTTTTGATTTTGTAATAGCCGGTATTTTTACCGCTAGCAATATCCCAAACTGCAAAAGTGGTTTTTTCTGCGGTGACAGCATGGCTATTGTCATACGCAATGGCGACAGTGTGGACTAAGCTATCTTGAGCTCGCTGCTGAAACCATTGGTATTTTAGTACTTGCTGTTGATTATCCCACAGGGCGACCCCATGGTGTATGGATGAGATCAGGCTGTATTTGCCATCATGGGATACCGCTGAGGCAAACGCACCTCTAGCTGCATGCTCATAGCTTGCAGTCGCTTGGTCTTTTTGTTCTGAGCAGGCAATTAGTAAGGTGCAGCACAGAAGATACAAAAAAGTACGAAATATCGACATATTACAGGTATTTCCCCTTAACTCTTAGTGATTGAGAGGTTAGACTAGGGCACGTTAGACGCCAAGGTTGTTTATCTAATAACTTGAAAGTGAGCGGTAGCTTACAATCAGAAATTAGATAAGTAGCCTATCACGGGCCGTTAATCATTAACTAGTAATAATACAATAAATGACATCTGCAAAGTGTGTCGGAGATTTAAAATGAAAAAGACGATTAAATTGTCATTGATTGCAGCGTCAGTTTTTGCGCTAACAGCTTGTAATCAAGAAGCAAAACAAGAACAAGCACCTGTAACGCTGGATACTGAAGCACAACAACAAGCATACGGTATTGGTGCATCTGTTGGTAACTTTTTAAATAAAGATTTAGCTGACAAAAAAGAGCTAGGTATTGAGCTTGACCAAGCACTATTAATTCGTGGTTTTGAAGATGCCCTTGCTGGTGATGCAAAAATTGACGAAGAAAAAATTCGTGAAGTATTAACTGCATTAGATACATCAGTGCGTACTAAACAAGAAGCACACGCTAAAGTTGAAGCTGAAAAGAGCCAAGCTGCAGGTGTTAAATACTTAGCAGATAACGCTAACAAAGAAGGCGTTACAGTAACTGAATCTGGCCTACAGTATGAAGTGATCACCCAAGGTGATGGCGAAAAACCAGTCGCTACCGATGTAGTAAAAGTACATTACAAAGGTACTTTATTGGACGGCACTGAATTTGACAGCTCTTATTCACGTAACGAGCCAACAACTTTCCCACTTAACCGCGTAATCGCTGGTTGGACTGAAGGTTTACAACTTATGCCTGTTGGCTCTAAGTACAAGTTCACTATTCCTGCTGAGCTTGCTTACGGCGACCGTGACTTAGGTAAAATTCCAGCTAACTCAACGCTTGTTTTTGAAGTAGAACTACTTGAAATTCAAGACGAAGAGAAGTCAGCTGCTGCAGAGTAATTAGTTATTCTGTATTGAAAAGGGGCTAATTAGCCCCTTTTTTGTTGCTAAATTTTAGCTGAAGGCGGCTTCTTTTATAATCAGTGTACCGGCATCAGCATTAAGCTCAATTTGGATGCTGATCGGCAAAATAAATGGTCGTTTGAGATGACCAATCATCACGCTTCGGTAGGCAGGAATAGTCTGCGGTTTAATGTAATCTGCAAAAATTTCAGCAAGTGTTAATGAGCCATAGCCATTTCCTGGACTGCAATCGTTACAGTCACCAAAAACAACCCCTCCAGTGCACCCATTAGTTTTAAAGTGCTAAGCATGCGGTCAATCCGACAAGGCTATCATTACATTATCGAAATATAAGTTTCATTTTTTTTGGTTTGGCTAGGAATATTTAATTTATTTTTGAATCAACAGCAGTGAAAAAGTAAACAAGGAGCAGGGCTCCTTGCTATATCATCAATGTGGCTTATCTAGGTATGATTAGAATACAAATTATCGATTAATTCATCTTCTAGCTCAAAGCGCAGCTCAAGTGCTTCGCCAAGTTTTGATAAGTCATCATCAAAATCATTGAGTAAATCTTCTTTGTCCACTTCTGCATATTTATCATTAAAATCAAGTGCAGTATCGGTAGTTTCTGAAATTCGTGGATAAAGTTCACTTGCTAGCTGTTGGCTGTGAGGGCCTTTTTGCTCACATGCTTTGGCAATGTCGTCATACACTTCAAAGTGCCCAGCAGATAAGTAGTCCATCAAAATTTGGCAAAAATTTTGGATCTGTAATTGATCTGGTAAAGCGTGGTCTTTTTTATCATACGGTGAAAAGCCAGCAATACGACAATATAAGACTAACAGTTCTTGACGTTCTGTCAGCCATTTGTCGATAACGGTGTGGCTACCACCCCATTTTTGTTGAGCTTTTTCCAAACGCGTCAGCATTATCATTCTCCTTAGCTGGGTTGGTTTCCTCTATAACAATGAAATATGCAGTAAAGATCAACACATTTTTTAAATAATTTAGTAATAAAAGATTAATGTATTGATATATAGCTAGTTATGATTACTACAAGGCAATTGTTTTAGGCAAGAAAAAACCACCATAAATGGTGGTTTAATTTCTTTTCCATGACCTGTTTAAACAAGCTTTCTTATTGTTATGGGAAGATTTTTATTTTTGTTGTTATATAATTTTTTATTGTTTTTATTGTTAACGCGGGACAAGTTATACCAAGCTTTTTACAATGTTGCAAACATATTAATGAAAAAATTCAAATGTTACTGTTTGTTGCTTGGTTTTTAAGCGAAAAATAAAACTCATGATCTATATCTATCCAAGCGCGTTTTGCTGTTATTGCGATAGAGCGCTGTGCGATATGGTGATACAATCTGCGCAATTTCATAACAGCTTTAGGATCTCTTACGCATGAGCGAATTAAAAAACGACCGTTATTTACGTGCATTACAAAAACAACCTGTTGATGTAACTCCGGTATGGATGATGCGCCAAGCAGGGCGCTATTTACCAGAATACCGTGCAACACGTGCACAAGCGGGCGATTTTATGAGCCTGTGTAAAAATGCTGAGCTAGCGTGCGAAGTGACACTACAGCCACTGCGTCGTTATCCATTAGACGCTGCTATTTTATTTAGTGACATTTTAACCATCCCTGATGCGATGGGCTTAGGCTTGTACTTTGAAACGGGTGAGGGTCCTAAATTTGAACGGCCAATCTCATCGTTAGCCGATGTGAAAAAGATTCCAAAGCTTGATCCAACAGACGAGCTTGGCTATGTAATGAATGCTGTGAGCACTATACGCCGTGAGCTGAAAGGTGAAGTGCCGCTAATTGGTTTTTCGGGCTCTCCGTGGACACTCGCTACTTACATGGTTGAAGGTGGTAGCAGCAAGGTATTTGGTAAAATAAAAAAAATGGCATTTGCAGAGCCGCAAACATTGCATTTATTGCTCGATAAATTAGCTGATTCAGTGATCGACTACTTAAATGCCCAAATTAAAGCCGGTGCGCAGTCTCTGATGATATTTGACTCTTGGGGTGGTGTATTAAGCCCGCGTGATTACAACGAGTTTTCATTGCAATACATGCACAAGATTGTAGATGGCTTAATTCGTGAATACGATGGCCGTAAAGTGCCTGTAACACTGTTTACTAAAAATGGCGGTCAATGGATAGAAGCGATTGCAGCAACAGGCTGTGATGCAGTAGGCCTCGATTGGACCATTAATATTGGCGATGCTAAACGTCGTGTTGGTGATAAAGTGGCACTGCAAGGCAATATGGATCCGTCAATGCTACATGGCACACCTGATCGTATTCGCCAAGAGGTCGCAACAATTTTAGAAGATTTCGGCACTGGTAATGGCCATGTATTTAACTTAGGCCATGGTATTACGCCAGATGTAGACCCTGAAAACGCAGGCGTATTTATCAACGCAGTGCATGAGTTAAGTGCGAAATATCATAAGTAATTAATTTGCTTTATACATGAACATTAAAAAAGCCCGCTTAATGTAAGCGGGCTTTTTGCGACTTGCTATTTACTTGTTACTTAAACAAGCGATTTAAACCATTTAACGCCGCAACACGGTAGGCCTCAGCCATGGTTGGGTAGTTAAAGGTGGTATTTACAAAGTAATCAATATTATTGCCGCCATTTTTTTGTTCCATAATGGCTTGGCCAATGTGCACGATTTCCGAGGCACGCTCACCAAAGCAATGTACACCCAGTACTTCCTTGGTTTCAGTGTGGAATAATATTTTTAAACTACCGACTTCGGTACCGGCAATCTGTGCTCGCGCTAAATGTTTAAATTGAGCTCTGCCGACTTCATAAGGGATTTTAGCCGCAGTAAGTTGTTGTTCGGTTTTACCCACAGAGCTCATTTCAGGAATGGTATAAATACCCGCTGGAATATCAATAATTAGCTTTTCATCGCAGTTACCAGATGCAATCGCATCGGCGGCAATACGGCCTTGGTCAAATGCTGCGCTGGCAAGGCTTGGGTAGCCAATGACATCACCGACGGCATAAATGTTATCGACCTCAGTTTGGTAAGTTTCATTAACTTTTAACTGCCCGCGGCCATCGGCTTTTAAATCAACCGCTGCAAGGTTAAGTCCGTCAGTGTTGCCGGTGCGACCATTGGCAAATAAAATACAGTCAGCTTTTACGCGCTTACCCGATTTTAAATGCATGACCACACAATCATCACGGGTTTCAATGCGGTCAAATTCTTCGTTATGACGAATTACAATACCGCTATTCCAAAAGTGATAGCTTAACGCATCTGAGATTTCAGCATCCATAAAAGCTAATAAGCGGTCGCGAGTATTTACTAAATCTACCTTTGCGCCTAAACCCTTAAAGATCGAAGCGTATTCACAGCCAATTACACCTGCACCATAAATTAAAACGCGATGAGGGTCATGCTCTAGCCCTAAAATAGTATCGCTGTCGTAAATGCGTGAATGGGTAAAGTCGACTTCAGGTGGACGATAAGGGCGAGAACCAGTAGCAATAACAATGGTTTTAGCAGTTAGTCGTTCGGTTGAACCATCAAGACGTTTAATTTCAATCGTGTGCTTATCAACAAAGCTGGCATCACCTTGAAACATATGAATGCGGTTACGGTCGTAAAAGCTACTGCGTAAATTTGATTGCTTAGAAATAACCGAGCTGGCGTGGCGCAAAATATCAGGAAACGTTAACCGACTAGGGCGCTCACCGACATTAAACAATGGGTTTGCTTTGTATTCTATATAGCGGCTAACAGAGTGACGTAGTGCTTTTGAAGGGATAGTACCCCAATGTACGCAACCACCACCAACGGCAGCTTGGCGTTCGATAACGGCCACTTTTTTGTTACTTTTAGACAGGTTCATGGCGGTACCTTCACCGCCAGGACCTGTGCCTATAATAATTGCATCATACTGAAATGATGGTTGTTCTTGCTTTACTTGTTGTTTGGCCACAGCCACTCCTACATTAACTAAAAGAGGCTTTTAATAACCTCGCATTGAGTGCAAGCCACGCCTGTTTTTGGTTTTCCCAGGCCGCTTCCAACTCATGATATTGTGTCATTAAAGCTGATTTTTCGCATTGTTGCAGCATGTTATTCTTTTTAACTTCTAATACTTGCTTTTTTAGTGCGCAATAGTGCTGTAGCTTTTTCAGCAATAAATCGTACTCTTGCTGCAATAATGTAAGCTTATCTTGCGCTAAAGGCAATTTAGCTAAACGGTTTTGCGTTCTATTCATTAACGTTTCGGCTTTAGCTTTTTCGATGCGTTCAACCGGCGTACGTTTTAATTTTTTAGCAAGACCAACAGCCGCAAAAGCGCGGATCATCCATTTTGTTGGATCATAATGAAACCATTTTATGCCATTGCGATAGTCACTGGCAAAAATATGGTGAAAGTTATGGTAACCCTCGCCATAAGTAAATAAGGCTAGAACCCCGTTATCACGGGCAGTATTTTTTTCAGTATAAGGACGAGATCCCCAGATATGTGCCACAGAATTGATAAAGAAGGTGAAATGCTGACTCAATACCAAACGTAATAATCCGGCTAATAACAGCATAGCCAATACATCACCAATCATTAAGCCAAGTACAAGTGGAATACCAATATTAGTTGCTAATACTAATTTCATATAATGGCGGTGTTGCCACATCACTATTTTATTGCGTTGTAAATCACGGCAATTAGAGTAATCACTATAGCTGTCGCCTTGGTAATCACGCAGCATCCAGCCGATATGGCTATACCAAAAGCCATTGGTTGCTGCGTAAGGGTCTTTTACTGGATCATCAACTTGACCATGATGAACACGGTGATCGCTACTCCAATGCAGCGCACTATTTTGCAGCGCAAAGGCACCGCCTAACGCGAAAATAAACTCAACCACTGGGTGAGCATCATAGGTTTTATGTGCCCAAAGACGATGATAGCCTGCGGTAATCGACATACCGGCATAAAACATACAAGCAATGAATGCTAGCCAATGGCTGCTGGTAAAGCCATGGGTAAATCCATACCAAGGCACTAATGTGGCTGCTGCCAAAAAGGTAATGCTAAAAAATAGGACGTTGGTCCAAATAATTGGTGGTTTTTTCATCTTTAAAAATCTGAGCGTACACTTGTAAGCTAAAATAATATTTCATTCTCTTGCCGTCAAGTATTAGACTGGAGAATTAAGATAAAAATCACCATAAATTGATTTAAATTAAATCAGGAGTAGTTCATGTCGGGTGTTCGCGCGCAACAGAAACAAAAAACACGACAAGCTTTAATTGAAGCGGCATTTAACCAATTGAGCGCCGATCATAGTTTTTCTAATTTAAGTTTACGTGAAGTTGCCCGTGAAGCAGGTATAGCACCAACCTCATTTTACCGCCACTTTAAAGACATGAATGAACTCGGTTTAACTATGGTTGACGAAGCTGGCTTAACGCTGCGTCAACTGATGCGTCAAGCACGTCGCCGTATAGCTAGTGGTGGCAGTATCATTACCACCTCGATTGTTACTTTTATGGAGTTTATTGATAACTCCAGTAATCAATTTAGATTATTACTGCGTGAACGTTCCGGTACCTCTAAAGCATTTCGTGCTGCTGTGGCCCGTGAAATTAAACACTTTATTTTAGAGCTTGCCCATTATCTTGAAAGCGAAACCCCGTGTGATGCCACTCATGCGTATATTCAAGCAGAGGCTATGGTGACTTTAGTATTTAATGCTGGTGCCGAGGCGCTTGATATTGAAGGCCAACAACGAGAAGAATTAGTCGAACGTTTAATTTGGCAATTGCGCTATATAACCCGTGGCGCTAGCAATTATGTGCGTGATGGTAATAAAGAGTAAAAAATAGCAAAGAGTTAATCTAGGCGAAGGCTGTGAGGTAGCTAGTTTAATAAACTTAAATCACTAAGTTTTTGTATTAATTTATGCTTTAAATTTGAATTTTTGGATTTTTATTTCTTTTTGAGGGGTTTTTAATTCGCTTTAAAGAAAATATTATGCTTGCATGCACAGTTTTGAAGTGTTAAAAATAGGCCTCACTGAACACACACATTTAGTAAAGACGATGCAAAATACTCATTTAATTACATTAAAACTAAACCTCTTACTGCTAGTGCACGTGAGCGGGGATTAGTGTATTTGCATTAAGTAAACACAAAAAACCCCGCATATTGCGGGGTTTTTTTTATCTCGCATCCAGGGCAGCAGAGAATTAAGGGCAGATTATGCAAGAACAAGATAAAGTATGGATTTTCGACACCACCTTACGTGATGGTGAGCAAGCGCTTAAAGCGAGCCTAACTGAAGAAGATAAAATCCAGCTGGCGCATACTATTAGCCGCCTAAATGTGGATGTGATGGAAGTTGGTTTTCCGGTTTCGAGCCCTGCCGATTTTCGTTCAGTTCAACGTATTGCCACAGAGGTGAAAGGCCCAATTATTTGTGGTTTAGCGCGTGCTGTTGCTAAAGATATTGAAGCCTGTGGCGAAGCACTTCGCACAGCACAGCAAAGTCGAATTCATACTTTTATTGCTACTAGCCCGTTGCATTTAGAACACAAACTGCGCATGAGCTTAGATGACGCGACAGCAATGGCGGTTAAATCAATCAAGCTTGCCCGTAATTATACTGATGATGTGGAATTTTCATGCGAAGACGCAGGCCGTACACCGCATTGGGATTTATGCAAAATTGTTGAGCAGGCGATTAACGCCGGTGCATCAACCATCAATTTACCGGATACAGTTGGTTTTGTAACGCCAGACGAATACGCGGCGATGATCCGCCATTTAATGAATAACGTGCCAAATATTGATAAAGCGCGGTTAAGTGTACATTGCCATAATGATTTAGGTTTGGCAGTTGCCAATTCTGTTGCAGCGGTGCAAGCCGGTGCACGACAAATCGAATGTACGATTAATGGGATTGGTGAGCGTGCGGGTAACTGCTCGCTTGAAGAAGTGGCGATGATCATGAAGATGCGCCAAGACCACTTAAAAGTGTATACCGATATTCGCAGTGAAGAAATCTATCGCGCCTCACGCCAAGTAGCAAAAATTTGTAATATGCCTGTGCAACCTAACAAAGCGATTGTTGGCGAGAATGCGTTTGCCCATAGTTCAGGTATTCATCAAGACGGCGTATTAAAAGCACAAAATACCTATGAAATTATGTCACCAGAAAGCGTCGGCGTACCAAATAATCAATTAAATATGACTTCACGTTCGGGTCGTCATGTTATTGAGCACCGCCTTGAAGAATTAGGCTATCAAAAATCTGATTACGATATGGATAGCCTATATGAAAGCTTCTTAACCCTTGCAGATCAAAAAGGTACAGTGTACGACTACGATCTAGAAGCGATGATCTACTTTAATCAGATCAGTGATAAAGACGACAAATACCAATTAGAGTTTGTTAACTCAACCTCTAACTCGCAATCAGTGGCAAGCTCTACAATTGGTATGACGATTAATGGTGAGTCTAAACAAGAAGCGGCTACTGGTAATGGCCCTGTAGAAGCGTCATTCTTAGCGATTGAGCGTTTAACGGGTATGGCTGTTGAAATGATTGAATTTAATCTAGAAGCCACCGGAGAAGGTGCCAGCTCACTAGGTGAAGTAAATATAATAGCTAAATACGATGGTCGCCCTTATCACGGCGCGGGCATTGCCGCGGATGTGGTTGAAGCGTCAGTACGCGCTATGATCCGCGTTTATAACTTAATTTATCGCGCACAAAAAGTGTCTGATTTAAAACAACAAAGGAAAGCAGGATGAGTCAATCAAATTATAGCGTTGCAGTATTAGCAGGCGACGGTATCGGCCCAGAAGTAATGGCAGCAGCAGAGCAAGTATTGGATGCTGTGAGCAGTAAATTTGGTTTTACTTTAACTCGTCATCATCATGCTATTGGTGGCGCTGCGATTGATCAATTTGGTAAAGCGTTACCCGATCCAACTCTTGCAGCCTGTGAAAGTGCTGATGCTATTTTGTTTGGTTCAGTGGGTGGCCCTAAGTGGGAAAACCTACCGCCAAACGAACAACCAGAACGTGCATCACTTTTACCACTGCGCAAACACTTTGGTTTGTTTTGTAACTTACGCCCAGCGCAACTATTACCAGCACTGAGCGCTGCATCGCCACTGCGCGCTGATATCAGCGCACAAGGTTTTGATATTTTATGTGTGCGTGAATTAACCGGCGGCATTTACTTTGGTGACAAAGGCCGCAGTGGTGAAGGGGCTGATGAAGCCGCTTTCGACACGCAAACCTATTCACGTAAAGAAATTGAACGTATTGCGCGTTTTGCTTTTGAAGCAGCAAAGTTACGTAATAACCATGTTACCTCGGTTGATAAAGCTAACGTATTGGCATCAAGCGTATTATGGCGTGAAGTGGTTACAGAGGTAAGCAAAGACTTTCCAGAAGTAAGCCTTGATTATATTTATGTTGATAATGCGGCGATGCAGTTAGTTAAACAGCCTAGTCAGTTTGATGTATTGCTGTGCGATAACCTATTTGGTGATATTTTATCTGACGAATGCGCGATGATCACTGGATCTATGGGCTTATTACCATCGGCAAGCTTAAACCAATCTGGCTTTGGTTTGTACGAACCTGCGGGTGGCTCCGCGCCAGATATCGCAGGGAAAGGGATTGCTAATCCAATCGCGCAAATTTTAAGTGCCGCGTTAATGCTACGTTATTCACTAGGTCAAGATGAAGCGGCGCGCAGCATAGAAAAAGCAGTCGCCGAAGCGGTCGAAGCAGGTGTTGGTACACCAGATATTTACCCAAATGCGGGTTATACCACCCTAGATGTTGCCGCTGCGATTGTCGCTAGAATATAAAACGGCACGTATTTAAACAATTATTCACTCGCTGCACCGTCACGCGGCGAGTCAAACAAATTAGGGGATCAGCAAGTGGCCCAAACGTTATACGATAAAATCTGGCAAGCACACGTAGTTGCTAGTATTAATGAGCAAACCGACTTACTTTATATTGACCGTCATTTAGTACACGAAGTGACATCGCCGCAAGCGTTTGCTGGCTTGCGAGAGAAAAACCGTAAAGTACGTTGCCCTGAAAAAACCATCGCGACCATGGATCATAATGTATCGACTAAAAGCCGTTCATTAGATGCCGCCAGTGAAGTATCAAAAAACCAATTGATGGCGCTTGATGCCAACTGTAAAGAGTTTGGTATTGTACTTTACGATCTAAACTCAATTAACCAAGGCATAGTGCATGTAATGGGGCCTGAGCAGGGGATTACTTTACCGGGCACTACCATTGTTTGTGGTGATAGCCATACCTCTACTCACGGTGCATTTGGTGCACTGGCACACGGTATTGGTACGTCTGAGGTTGAGCACGTACTAGCAACGCAAACGCTACAACAGAAAAAAGCCAAGTCATTAAAAATTCAAATTAATGGTGTACTACGTCCAACGGTTACAGCCAAAGATTTGATCATGGCGGTGATTGGTAAGCTAGGTACTGCGGGTGGTACAGGTTATGTGGCAGAGTTTTGTGGTGAAGGCATTGCAGCACTGTCAATGGAAGCGCGTATGACATTGTGTAACATGAGTATTGAAATGGGCGCTAAAGCGGGTTTAATCGCTTCAGACCAAATCACTTATGATTACTTAAAAGGCCGCCCATTTGCCCCACAAGGCGATGATTTTGAAGCTGCAGTTGCTTATTGGGAAACCCTAAAAACTGACCAAGGCGCGCAATTTGACTTAGAAGTTGAGCTTGAAGCGAGCAGCATTCAGCCGCAAATTACTTGGGGCACCAGCCCTGAACAAGTTATTGGTGTTGATGAGTGCATTCCAGATCCCGACCAAGAGCCTGATTTGATCAAAGCCGATGCGATCCGCAGTGCGCTTAAATACATGGGTTTAACAGCTGGTGATAAGTTATCGTCAGCGACGGTAGATACGGTATTTATTGGTTCATGCACCAACAGCCGTATTGAAGATTTACGCGCTGCAGCACAAATTGTTGAAGGCAAAAAAGTGGCCGCCGGTGTAGAAGCGTTAATCGTACCAGGTTCTGGTTTGGTAAAAAAACAAGCTGAAGACGAAGGCTTAGCCGATATTTTTAAAGCGGCTGGCTTTGAGTGGCGTGAGCCGGGTTGTTCAATGTGCTTAGCAATGAATGACGACCGTTTAGGTGCAGGCAAGCGTTGTGCATCTACGTCTAACCGTAACTTTGAAGGCCGCCAAGGCCGTGGTGGCCGCACCCATTTAGTGAGTCCTGCAATGGCCGCAGCGGCAGCTATTCATGGTCGCTTTGTTGATATTAGAGGAGAAGCCTAATGAGCATTTTTTTTAGTGGCTTAATGGCCCCACTTGATAAAAACAACGTCGATACCGACCAAATCATTCCCAAGCAGTTTTTAACCTCAACCAGCCGTGATGGCTTTGATGCGGCGTTGTTTTATGATTGGCGCTATTTAGATAACGGCGAGCCAAACCCTGCGTTTATTTTAAACCGACCATGTTACCAAGGCGCGCAAATATTACTAACCCGTGATAACTTTGGCTGTGGCTCATCACGTGAACATGCACCATGGGCGCTTAAGCAATATGGCTTTGAAGTAATTTTGGCGGAAAGCTTTGCCGATATATTCTTTAATAACTGCGGCAATAACCAGATGCTAGCTATTGCACTACCCGCGCAAACATTGGAAGAGTTATTTGTACTGAGTGAACGGCACGACGATATTCATATCGACATTGATCTTGAAAATCAGGTGCTTACCAGTAACAAGTTTGTGCCAATCAGCTTTGATATTCGCAAAGACGTAAAAGAGCGTTTATTAAGCGGCTTAGATTTTATCGGCGTGACCGAAACGCTAAACCCGCAAATTGATGCTTTTGAAAAGCAATTAGCCGCAGCTAGACCTTGGCAGTAAAGGTTTAAAAGTTATTAAACAATGAAACGCGGCTCAGGCCGCGTTTTGGTATATCACTTGCTAATCTTTCTCCTCGCTAACTCGCACCTTATGGCCTATTCACCGCGATTACTTCCTTTGTATTTATTTACACGCTAAGCTGCTCTTTTATATTTTTTGGAACATGCTATGAAATTATTAACTGCGGCGACCTTATTACTGGCGTCTACGGCGGCGTTTGCACGTCCTGCGCCTTTGGTATCTATTCCAAGCCATGATGGCTTTTTTGATAATATTGCTGCTCACTGCGGTAAAGCATATGAAGGAACTGTCACGGTTGATAATGCCACAGGACCAAGTTCGTTTGCCGGTAAAAAATTAGTCATGCATGTTCGTAAATGCACTGATAGCGAGTTACAAGTGCCGTTTCATGTCGGTGATGATGCATCGCGTACCTGGATCATTACTAAAACCGGCAGTGGTTTGAGTTTAAAGCATGATCATCGTCATCAAGATGGTACTGATGATATCTCGACTATGTATGGCGGCCACACGGTTGACGCGGGTTTTGCTAGCGTACAATCGTTTCCTGCGGATCAATATTCAAAAGAGTTGTTTGTCAGCCAAGGTATTCCACAATCAATGGGTAATACGTGGCAAATGTATATTTACCCTGAAACGTTTACTTACCGTTTAATTCGCCAAGGTCGTGAGTTCCGTGTGGATTTTGATTTAACCAAACCAATTACACCACCGGCTGCGCCTTGGGGCTATAAAGATTAAAAAAGCAAAGACTAATCTTTTGTGGCTTCTGTCTCACATTGCAGTAATACCGTTAAGGGTGGCTGATATTTACGGGGTTTGGTTGGGAAACGATCGTACTCTTGTACGCCGTCAGTCACTTTTAACATAAACGGGTTACCGCGGCATAGGCGGTTAGCATGGCGTAGTAAAAACACGCTTTGATTTTTAAAGTGTTGATAGTCGTCAGATTGAATTTCTAAATGGTAGTTATTTGCGTCTAATTTTGTTTGGTAATAATGTACTTTTTCATCAAAGTCATAGAGCTTTTCGGTTGCACCTTTTTCAGCCAACGCGACATTACAGCCCACTAACAGCGCTAGCGTTCCTATAATTATCAAGCAATTTGCCACCTTTCCTTTCATAAACCTTTAGCTCCATTATTGTATTGAGCACGCAATTTAACTACAGTGGTGCATCAAGTTATGCTGTAAGTCTAACACCCAAAAAGGGAAAATGTGATGTTCAAACAAATTAAACAGCTTTTTTCGTCATTTAATGAACAGCCATCAATGATGCAAGAGCATGATCTGAAAACGGCGATAGCAGCATTATTGATTGAGGTAATGCGTGCCGATAGTGAGCAACAAGCAGATGAACTCCAGACGTTAACGTTAACTTTAAAAAAGTATTTTAATTTAAGCGAAGAAGACGTTGCACAATTAACAGAGCAAGCTGGTAGCAGTTTGGATGAAGCGATTGATTACTTTCAGTTCTCTAAACAAATTAATGCCCAATGTAGTGCTGAGCAACGTATTGAAATTATCGAACTGCTGTGGCGTTTAGCCTATGCCGATGGCGAGCTTGATCCGCAAGAAGAATATGTGATCCGCCGCGTAGCCAGTTTATTGTATGTAACTCATGAAGACTTTATCGCCGCTAAATTAGCAGCGACAAAGCTTTAGTCAGTGGCGTAACCGCTTACTTATTGAGTTTGCTAGTAACACTGACGAGTTGCTGCGCAAGACCAGCTACTTTCTCGGCAGTTACAGGGTCGCTAATGCGGCCTGTTTCATCCAGTACAGTATGAATCGCAGGTACGGCAAGTTGATCTGCCAATACTAGGCTGCCAATACCGGATAAAATATCACGTACATGGTTTAAGCCACGCAATCCACCTAGTCCACCCGGTGATGAGGCATATAACGCTGTAACCTTGTTACGAAATGCAGGTACAGCACCTTGCTCTGTACGTGATGCCCAATCAATGGCATTTTTAAGTACCGCGGTGATTGAACCGTTGTATTCAGGGCTTGCCAGTAAAATACCATCAGCAGCGCGAAGTTTGTCTTTTAGCAGCTGTGCACCAACGGGTGTGCCTTGCGCTTCAATGTCTTCGTCAAACATGGGTAAGTCTAAATCGGCCAGTTTGATCACTTCTACTTCCGCACCGCTTTCTAATGCAAAGCGGGCTGCTTCATTGATCAATTTTTGGTTAAAGCTGTCTTTACGTAAGCTGCCTGCTAAGGCAATAATTTTTGGTGCAGTCATGGTGTTCGCCTTAATTAATCTAGTTAGTTTGTCTGTTACGTACTTTAGCAAATATTTACTTGCAGAAAAGCCAAATAAACGCAAAACTTATGTGCATATACGCACACTGAAGATTAAGGATAAGTATGGCGATTCAATTTGATGACTGGCAAGACGTAAAAGTAGCCTATGAAGTTGCGCGGTTGGGTACGTTAACCGCAGCGGCTGAAAAGCTCAATGTCCATCACAGCACGGTACTTAGGCGGGTTAATAATTTAGAACAAAGCTTAAATGCGCGTTTATTTCATCGCCACGCTCGGGGGTATAAGGTCACTGAGATTGGCGCTAAACTCTTTACAGCAGCACAGTCTATTAATAGTGAGCTTGAGCGCTTACACAACGATATTATTGCCGCAGATAGTACTTTGCGTGGTAGTTTGTTGCTTACGACGGTCAGTGGTTTTATAGATGTACTGAGTGATGTGTGTGAACAGTTTCAAAGCTTACATCCACAGGTGCAGCTGGAAGTCATTTTAGATCAAAAACGTTTACGCCTTGATCATGGCCAAGCACATATTGCAGTACGCGCGGGTCCTCGTCCTGATGAGGGTGATTACATCGCCCAACATCTAGCGCACTTGTCGTCAGGGTTTTATGCGTCAAAACGTTATATTGAAAAATACGGAATGCCAAAAACGTTAAAGCAATTACCACTGCATAACTTTGTTTCTGGAGTGGCCGGCTACAATGGCAAAGTACCTTATTTCGCGTGGGTTGATGAAAATATTCCTACAGAACAAGTGAAATTACGGGTGTCTGAAACCTCAGAGGCCACCCGTGCGATTGTTAAAGGCTTGGGAATTGGCGGGATGCAGCATGACGTCGCTGCGCAATACCCTGATTTAGTACCGGTACTGGCAAGCGACTTAAGCTGGCCTACGGACTTATGGTTAGTGACGCATCATTTAGTACACCGTACCGCGAAAGTGCAAGCATTTAGTCAGCTATTAAAAGCGTACTTTAAAGAGCATAAGTTAGGTTGATGTGGCATTACAAAAACCTTGGTGATGCGATGTTGGCAGGCCCAGAGCTGAATCAAATAAAGCACAGTGCTGGTGCTAATCTGCGGCTATTTGTGCGTTATATCACGAAACATGGTTTGCATTGTGAAGTTATCGTGTATTTCCCGCCAGAAGCGAAAAGCGTGGCTAAACAATGCTTAGCCACGCCCTGTGTAGCGCCAAATGAAAGTGATTTAACGACCCTTTAAATTACGCATGTCTTTTTGACTGCAATCCCCAAACGCTTAGCGAGCCTGACTAGGTTTGCTCGATCAACCTGTAAAGTGCGTGCAGTTGCAGCCCAATTAAATTCATGTTGTTCTAGCTGTTGGCTGATTAAATGCTGTGTAAATGTATCCGTTGCTTGTTTGAGCGAGAGATTTTGGCTATTTATCTTATCGTTATCGGCAGTTGAAATTGCGACTGATACAGGATTACTGGTACTGAGGTTAAGCTCACAATGTACTGGTTCAATAGTAATTATTGCTTGCTGCCACTGACTTTGTTTGGCTTTTAATGCAGCACGGCTGATCACATGTTCAAGCTCGCGTACGTTACCTGGCCAATTGTACTGGGTGAGTAGTAGTTGTGTTTCAACACTGAGTTTTAATTGTTTGATAGCCAGCTTGCGGGCGGTTTGTTCTACAAAGTAGCCTGCCAGTAAAATAACATCATTTTCACGTTGTTTAAGTGGTGCAACGTTGAGCGGATAAACACTTAAGCGATGATATAAATCGGCGCGAAAGCGTCCTTCGGCTACTTCATTTTTTAAATTGCGGTTAGTTGCAGCAATAACCCGTACATCAACGTACTTTACTTCATCTTCGCCCACGGTTTGAATTTCACCACTTTGCAATACCCGTAATAATTTACTTTGCATAGCCAGTGGTAGTTCGCCTATTTCATCTAAAAACAGCGTGCCACCATCTGCCAGCTGAAACTTGCCTTGACGTGCATTATGGGCGCCGGTGAAGGCTCCTTTGGCGTGGCCAAAAAACTCACTTTCGGCGAGGTTTTCTGGTAATGAGGCACAATTTAAGTGAATTAGTGGCATTTCGCTGCGCTTTGAATGTAAGTGGATATTACGTGCCACTAGCTCCTTACCGACCCCAGTGTCTCCTTGGATCAACACACTAAACTCAGAAGCTGCAACGAGTTTGATGTCATTTTTGAGTGTTTGTATCGCAGGGCTGTGGCCAATGATCTCTACACCATTGCGGGTAAGCGCTGCACGGTTTAGCTCTTGTACTAAAGCGTTGCTATGTTGCGCGTGGTTTTGATATTGCTGTAATTGTAAGGTGGTCTGTAAATGTGCAGCACAAAGTAAACTTAGTTGTGCTAAGTCAGCTAGATTTAAGTTATCGAATGCATTGGCATCAAGGCTGTCTAGAGTGATCACCCCAAGCAAAGTATTAGCGCTATTAAGTAGCGGTATCCCTAAGCAAGCATGGACAGGAATATCACCCGTTTTGCTCGATAGTAGGCCATCATAAGGATCTGGAATTGGGCAATCGTGAGCAAACTGCAACGGTTGTTTGGCATTACAAATAGCGTGTAACCGAGGGTGCTCATTAATCGCAAAGCGCCGCCCCAAGGTGTCGGGCATCAGGCCATGAATTGCTTGTGGCTTTAATACATCGCCTTGCAGGGTCAGTAATGCAATCGCGTCACTTGGGATCAGTTGTTGAATGCAATCTATAAGTTGCTGAAAAGGCTGTGCTTGAGTATTCACTTGAGCAAGCGTAACGGCAGTATTCAATAAGCTTTGATTATCTATCATGTCAAAATGACTTAAACGTGTTTATTTGTCTTTTTTGATGCTGAGTCATAAAGACTTACTTGTCAAACGTTAAATGGTTAATCTATTGAATTTTAATGTATTTAAATGTTGGCTTGGTCTGTGCAATAGCAGGCTATAACGATTCAATAGGTGAGTTTAATAAGCTAATGCGACCAATCAATGTAACCGAGCCAATGTCCGAGCAAGTGCATTTCTATCAAGTGAGTCAATGGCCATTATGGATGTTGGCATTTCGGCCTTATTTTTTAGCGGCGGGTATGTTGGCTGTTTTATCTATTGGTTACTGGTTATTGATCTTAACTGGTCATGCAAGTTGGCAATTAGCTATGCCAGCAACGCTTTGGCATGCTCATGAAATGATGTTTGGTTTTGCAGGCGCAGTCGCGGTAGGGTTTTTATTAACAGCAGCACAAACTTGGACCGGGGTTGCGAGTATCAGTGGTAGTAAATTGATGTTACTTACACTGCTGTGGCTAGCTGCGCGTGGGGCATTTTTTATAACTGGCACGGGCATTGAAAACTTTAATTTATATGCGTTGTTATTGCTCCAATTGCTTTGGTGGTTAGGCGCCATTATGGCGTTGGCTAATATGTTGTTTAAAGCCAGTAACAAAAATAACTATCAATTTTTGCCGATGCTAAGTGCGCTGTGCGTACTGAATATGATTTATTTATGGTTAGTTATTGAACAAAATATGTTACTTGCATTGGCCGTGGTCGATACCGCGGTGTTGGTAATGACCTTATTTGTTGGTGTAGTGGCTGGGCGCGTATTACCGTTTTTTACTGCGCGAGGCCTTGGTTTAACTGAGCAAGTGCGTACTCCACGGTTAGATAAAGTACTACTTTATAGCTCAATATTTGCCGTTGCACTTTATTTTATCAGTCAGTTGTTCATACCAACAGTGAAACCTGGTTGGGCGCTGGGTCTAGTTGCTGTGCTGCATTTTAGTCGTTCATTGGTATGGTGGCGCAGCGCAGTGCTCAAAGTGCCGTTATTATGGTCGCTGCATTTTTCATATTTGGCATTAGGGTTTGGCTTGGCATTACTCGCGCTAAGTTTTTATAGCCCCATCATCTTGTTTAAAGATGCGCTGCATATGATCACTATAGGCACGATTGGTATGATGATTTTAGCCATGATGACGCGGGTATCTCATGGTCATACTGGGCGTCCTTTAACGATTCCTCATTTTATCGCTGTGGCGTTTGCTTTAGTGCTTGTTGCAGCAATCATTCGTTCGTTATTACCTGTTGTTATTGGGCCACACATTGCATGGCAGCTGAGCGCTGTGCTGTGGATCGTGGCATTTTCGTTGTTCTTACTCCACTGTATTCCTATTTTAACGCGGCGTCGTGTTGATGGGCGTAGTGGTTAAAGGAAGTTGTATGTTATCTGATAAAACGATTGAAATCGTTAAAAGTACCGTGCCGTTATTAGCGCAAGCGGGCACCGTAGTTACCGAGCATTTTTATAATCGCATGTTTAGCCATAACCCTGAGCTGCAAGATATTTTTAATATGACTAACCAGCGCAGTGGCCGTCAGCAATTTGCACTGTTTAATGCGCTGGCCGCCTATGCGCAAAATATTGATAATTTAGCGGTGTTAAAAACAGCGCTGGCACGTATTAATCATAAGCATACCAGCATGCATATTTTACCTGAGCATTATCCAATTGTTGGAGGCCACCTAATTGGCACCTTAAAAGAGCTACTTCCTGAACAATTTACAGCCGAAGTTGAATACGCATGGCGCGAGGCATACGCACTACTTGCTGATATTTGTATTACTGAAGAGGCGGCCTTATATGAGCACAGTAAAAATAATCATGGTGGTTGGGCGGGTACTCGTGAGTTTGTTATTGCTAAAAAACACCGTGAATCTGAACTAGTAACCAGTTTTACCTTAGTTCCTGTTGATGGCGAAGCCGTGATAGCGCATAAACCTGGCCAATATTTAGGCATTAAGGTGAAACCCGATGATGCACAATATAATGAAATTCGTCAGTATTCAATTTCCCAGCAAAGCAACGGCGAGAACTACCGCATTAGTGTGAAAAAAGAAGTACAGCCAGCTGCGGGGATTGTGTCTAATTATTTGCATGCACTCGATGAAGGTCGTGTCATTGAGCTTTACCCGCCAGCAGGAGACTTCTTTTTACGCGCGAACAATAAGCCAGTGGTGTTAATTTCTGCTGGGGTTGGGCAAACGCCGATGCTAGCAATGTTGCAAACATTATTGAGCGATCAATCAAATCAACCTGTGACTTATTTACATGCATGTGAGAATCAACAACAGCGTTCATTTAGTGACTTTTTATTTGCCCAAGCCGCTGCACACTCACGATTAAATCATTATACCTGGTTGAATCACGGTGGTGAGGGCGCTGACTTTATTGGTTTGATGGATGTAAAGCGTGTTGCAGAGCAATTACCGCTCACACAAGGTGATTTTTATATTTGTGGCCCAACGGGCTTTATGGCGGCAATTAAACAGCAATTAATTGCCCTTGGGGTAGATGCCACACGCATTCATTATGAGGTATTCGGCCCACATCAAGCTATTTAGCGCGCAGTAACAAGGCGCGACATGCGCCTTTGATATTTTAGAGAACGGTGTTGCTCTGTTGCGCTGCCAAAGCTTGGTTTTGCCATGCGGTAAATAATTTTTGCTGTTTGTCGGATATTTTTAAACCGTAGGTTTTTTGCATATAAAAATAAGCATCGGCAATGCGCTTGCGGGCATAAAAGGGCGGTTCTATTACTCGCTGTTTAAAATCGACTTTCACTTGGCAACTGCCATATTGGCTTGCGTTGCCTGTAATCATGCCAAAACGATAGTTAGAGCGGTCGGCATTTATCTCACCAATTGCTGGAGCCAAATTATTAATATCGGCTTCCATTTTACGAAACTGTGCACTGGTTTTAATGCAGTTTTTTCGGCCGCCATTTTGCCAACATTGCAGTTGGTGGCCAAATTCCCAGGCCGGCACTATATGTTCCCATTCAATCCGAACGGCACGGGCGTTGGGCTTGCCTGAGCGTGTTATGGCATTACGAGGTACATAACCGCACGCATTCGGGTCGGGCACCAGTTTTTTGCCTTGGCGCTTTATATCGCAGCCACAGTAAATACTTTTAGCATCGTTGGGTAAGGTTTTTATAAGGTGTTTTTTGGCGCTTGAGAAGCTAGTAAATTGCTCCGCGTAGAGGTTAAAACTCAGGCAAACAAAAACTAGCGCAAGAATAAAATGCGGCATATCCAATCACTTTAGTGTACAACAGGAGGCGCTATTTTCGAGTGATTATTCAACGAGGTAAATCAGTTGAACGGTGTATGTTGATAAAAATGCAATGACATAACAGACAAGGCAATCGCCATGCCTTGCTACTATTTACTGTAATGTTTACGACGGCGCAGGCGTAGATTTTGTAGTAAAAGTAGTATGCCCGTGATGCAAAACAGTACGCTAGTGGCTGAAAAACTAATCAGTAATGGGTTATTAAAGTCTTCACGCTCATCGTAATCCATAATATGTAGCATCCAGAAAAAGTCGAATATGCGCCATATTGTGCTGCGAACGCTAATAACTTGGCCATTAATTGCAGATAAATATAAAGTTGTACTCCATCGATCATCGAATTGCACTTGCCATAGGTTTGCTTTGTAGCCCACTTCTCTGGGGCCGGCTTCAAGTTGTATGGCGTGTTTTACAGCTGCGTTAATTAACAGGTGAGCTTGAGCATTGGCAATAATATTCTGCTGCGTTGGCGCAGCTAATGGTTGACCGGTGCGGCCATTAAAGCTCGACTCTCCTTGGCTGGTAGCAACAATAATAATCGGGGTAGTTAAAAAATGACTATAAGTGATCCGCATTGGCTCACTTATTTGTGCAACAATGCTATCGAGTGAAACCGAGTAGTCTTGACGCTGAAATGGATTATCTAATTGCCGTGCCGCTAAATGTTTACCGTGTACTTTTGCAAGTGGTATTGCACTCATTACTAAGCCGCCTAGCAACCATACAAAAATTTGTAGCGCTAATAAGTAACCTAGCCACTTGTGGAGCTTACGCGCATATTTAAAAATGCGTTTATTCATTACTACTGCCTGCTTGTTATTATTAGGGCGCTATTCTATAAATTATATCGAGTTTGCCAATGTGGCAAATTGTCGCAGATAATAAAATCCACAGTTGATTTGGTATAAATGTGAAATTAGGTTAAAGTTTGCGTTGTTATTAACGTAGGGTAAAAATGAAACAATGTCGGAAATTCAATTTTTAAATGTAGATCTAGAGCTTGAATCAAAGCAAGATATTAGCTTGCTAGTTGCGGACTTAAAAAAAACTGCTGTGGTTTTGCATTATGATAAAGATGAGTACCGTCAACTTGCACGTATTGAGTCTAAACTAGAGGTTACTTCACCAGATAAAGCAATTAACCATTTATGTGAATTGATTGAGTCTTGCTCGCGCAATGCATTAAAACAGTGGTTATCATGCTCAAAGCGCACCTTTGATATTGGCTTTGAATCTGGCACTTCGCCAAAATGCTTTAATCAAGCGCTCAGTGCCGATACTTTATTGCGTATTTCTGCGATTGGTGCAGGTATTGAAATTACAATTTATCCACTTTCAAACTAGCCTTTACGCTCTACAACTGCTGCGGTCATTCTTGATACGCAGCACAGTTCCCCACGACTATTAGTGATTTTTACTTCCCATACCGATGTGCGCTTGCCTAAGTGCAGTGGCCTTGCTATCGCGGTTAATATACCATTACGTGATGCTTTTAGATGGTTGGCGTTGATCTCTTGGCCAACACAATAAAACTTCGTAAAATCAACTACAAAGTTTGCAGCATAACTAGCCACCGTTTCTGCAAGCACAACATTTGCGCCGCCATGTACCATGCCCATCGGGTTGTGATGAGCAGGGATTGCAGGCATGGTTGCTGCTAAATAATCATCGCCTATTTCACTTATTTCAATGCCCATGGTTTTCATTAATGTGCCTTGACCACTTATGCCGTCATCAAGTTGTTTACATTGCGCTAGGGTGATCGGTTGATACCAAATACTCATCAGTCTACCTCATTAATTTATTTACTAAATCAGTCTACACTTTTAAACATTTTTCTACAGTTAAGATCATAAAAATAGCTAAAATGTACCTTTATTATGTATTTGTTAATAGGCTTAAAGGATGAAGTTAAACGTACTTGGCTTTAGTGCAATACTGCTTGTGAGTGTACTTGCTCAGGCTCCAGTTGTAGCTGCTACACAGCATCAACTGGATATTGGTTTTACCGATCTTGCCGGTTTAGATGAGTCATTTTTAGGCGCGCGTTATCGTTACTTTGCTCAAGATCTTGAGTCTCTAACTGGACCATATGAATTTAAAGCCCACTTAAATCGAGTGAATAACTATGCTGTTGGCGGATTCTCGAATGGTGATTTTAACTATTTAAATATCGATGCTGCCGCTTATGGCCCTGAGGGGTTAGTTATGCAGGCCAGCCTGCAAAGGATCTCCGATGATAACAAAGATTGGCGAGATACCGATTATTTAGTAAGTGCAGCACTTGGTAAGCAGATGAATGAACAGCTGCAACTTGGCTTTAACGCTTATTACAGTCGAGCTGAAAGCTACAATATTAACTGGCAGCAGAACACCGAAAACGTCTCGGTAGAGTGGACTTATGCGCCTTATGTGCGCTGGACTGATATTGATAATAACCAAGGTTGGGATTTAGAGTTAAAACAATTAGCGGGACGTTATCGCTATGTGCAAGGACGGGCATTTTATTATGTAAATCAGGCATGGTCAGTAGGATTAATTGCCAATATTCGTAATACGGATAACCTCAGTGACAACTATGAACTGCAAACACAATATTGGTTTAATCAACATGTCGCATTAAAATTAGGTTTAGGCTCAGCGCTTGATTCCGGAAGTGGCTTAAATAGTATGAGCTTGTTATTAACGGCGCGATTTTGAGCCAATTTATATTTGCGATTTTCAGATAACTGTATATACTCACAGTTAAATGTACTGTATGGAAAACCAGTTGTATGCGCCCATTAACGAATCGCCAAGCTCAAATTCTCGAACTTATTAAAGTATTTATTAAAGATACCGGTATGCCGCCAACCCGTGCTGAGATTGCGCAAACGCTAGGTTTTAAAAGTGCTAATGCAGCGGAAGAACATTTAAAAGCACTGGCTAAAAAGGGCGTAATTAAAATGAAGCCCGGTGCTAGCCGTGGTATTCAGTTGGTTGAAGAAGAAGAGCCAGAACAACTTGGTTTACCGCTAATTGGTCGGGTAGCGGCTGGTGAGCCAATCTTGGCACAACAGCATGTTGAGAGTCACTGCCAAGTTGACCCATTATTATTTAAACCAGCAGCAGACTTTTTATTACGAGTGCAGGGCATGAGTATGAAAGACATTGGCATTATGGATGGTGATTTACTGGCAGTACACAGCACTCAAGTTGCGGAGAATGGCCAAGTGGTGGTTGCCCGTGTTGATGATGATGTAACAGTAAAGCGCTTTGAAAAAGCAGGTAAAAAAGTTTTTTTGCATGCCGAAAATGATGAATTTGCGCCTATCGAAGTTGATCTTGAGCATGAATCTTTCAATATTGAGGGATTAGCGGTTGGAGTGATCCGTAACGCTGATTGGATGTAAGTTTTTTGTTTACTATTTTGCACCAAATTGGTGAAGTTTGGTGCTTTGATTTTTTTTACCTCTTTAATGGCTAAATTTCATACTTAGCTATGCCCCTCAAGCCCTTGTCAGCTCTACTTATACGTTACTTTTAGCCCACTACTACTCCCCTTCATTACAAAATAACGCGCTGATTTCTAGTTATTATTTATGCACCAAAAGAGAAATTAATTACTCCTAAAACTTGCTAATTGTTCGTTTTTTAACTAATTGGTTAATACACTGTGTTAACACTTGTCTTTAAAAGTTGCGAAGTTTTACGCAAAAGCACTTTCCAGAGGCAGAGTTAATTACCAGTTACAATAAAAAAATAACGAATTGGCGTGAAAAAGCAGTGCCGCCTTTTCGCTTTGCGTCTTGCAATAGCATCAAAAGGAGCCGTCACATGGGTAAACTGAGCTCTACCTTGTGGCTTATATTACTTATGCTTCCGCAGCAATTGTTGGCTAATAGCCAATTTAATATGCGCGAAGGTGTAACCGATATAAGTAATAATGTTTATCAACTGCACATGACTATATTTATTATTTGTTGTGTGATCGGGGTGATTGTATTTGCCGTTATGTTTTGGGCGTTAATACATCACCGAAAATCAAAAGGGGCAATTCCAGCCCAATTCCACGAAAGCACTAAAGTTGAAATACTTTGGACTGCTATTCCATTTGTTATTTTGATTGGTATGGCAATTCCTGCCACAAAAACCTTAATCGCGATGGAAGATGCGAGTAAAGCTGATCTGACCATCAAAATTACTGGTTCACAATGGAAATGGCATTATGAGTATATGGGCGAAGATGTGGCTTTTTACTCTATCTTATCGACTCCGCAAGAACAAATAACTAATCAAGCGGATAAAACGACGACCTACTTACTTGAAGTAGACAAGCCCTTAGTCTTACCGGTTAACAAAAAAGTGCGCTTTTTAATGACTTCAGATGATGTGATCCACTCTTGGTGGGTGCCTGATTTTGCGGTGAAAAAAGATGCTAATCCAGGGTTTATCAATGAAACGTGGACGAAAATTAATGAAGAGGGCATTTATCGCGGGCAATGTGCAGAACTATGCGGCAAAGATCACGGCTTTATGCCCGTGGTTGTGGAAGCTAAATCTGAGCAAGACTTTGCCACATGGCTGGCTGATGCTAAACAAGCGAAGCAAAAAGCGGCCGCCGCGGATGCAGCGTTACTAGATCAAACATTATCGAAAGAAGAGTTAATGACGCTGGGTGAGCAGGTCTATATGGCAAGTTGTGCAGCATGTCATCAACCTACGGGTATGGGGTTACCGGGGGTGTTCCCCGCAGTTAAGGGCAGCCCTGTTGTACTTGGTGATATTAAAGATCATATCGATGTAGTAATACATGGTCGCCCAGGCACTGCGATGCAAGCATTTGCTAAGCAGCTATCAATTAAACAATTAGCTGCGGTTATTACCTATAAACGAAATGCGTGGGGTAACGATACTGGCGATGTTATTCAACCGAGTCAGATTCAAGCTGAGCTTGATGCAACATCGGAGGCTAAATAAATGAGTAGCGTAATAGAACAACACGATAATACAGCTGCACATCATGATGATGGGCATCATCACGGCGCAAAAGGGTTTAAGCGCTGGTTATATACAACCAATCATAAAGATATCGGCAGTTTATATTTAATCTTCTCGCTCACCATGTTTTTAATAGGTGGCGCCATGGCTATGGTGATCCGAGCTGAATTATTCCAGCCAGGACTGCAGTTAGTCGACCCGCACTTTTTTAATCAAATGACCACAGTACATGGTTTGATCATGGTATTTGGTGCGGTTATGCCTGCCTTTACAGGACTGGCAAACTGGATGGTGCCCTTAATGATTGGCGCGCCAGACATGGCACTGCCACGGATGAACAACTGGAGTTTTTGGATTTTACCGTTCGCGTTTTTAATTCTATTAGCGTCATTGTTTATGCCTGGCGGCGGGCCTGCATTTGGTTGGACTTTTTATGCACCGCTCTCCACCACTTACAGTAATGATAACACTGCGTTATTTGTGTTTGCCGTGCACATTATGGGTATCAGCTCAATTATGGGGGCAATTAATGTCATTGTGACCATAGTGAATATGCGCGCACCAGGGATGACCTGGATGAAACTCCCGCTATTTGTTTGGACTTGGCTAATCACCGCATTTTTACTAATAGCAGTTATGCCAGTATTAGCTGGGGCTGTGACTATGGTGTTGACTGATAAATACTTTGCTACTAGCTTTTTTGATGCCGCTGGTGGTGGCGATCCGGTGATGTTCCAACATATCTTTTGGTTTTTTGGTCACCCTGAAGTGTATATTATGATCCTGCCAGCCTTTGGTATTATCTCGACCATAGTGCCGACCTTCTCTCGTAAGAAATTATTTGGTTATGCCTCTATGGTATATGCCACCTCCTCGATTGCCTTATTAAGCTTTATTGTTTGGGCGCATCATATGTTCACCACTGGTATGCCGGTAGCCGCTGAATTGTTTTTTATGTATGCAACTATGCTGATATCGGTGCCAACGGGGGTAAAAGTATTTAACTGGGTAGCCACTATGTGGCGTGGGTCAATTAGTTTTGAAGTGCCGATGTTATTCAGTATTGCGTTTATCGTGTTGTTTACCTTGGGCGGTTTTTCCGGTTTGATGTTGGCGATTACCCCTGCTGATTTTCAGTATCACGATACCTACTTTGTAGTTGCGCATTTTCATTATGTATTAGTCACAGGCGCGGTATTCTCAATCATGGCAGGTGCCTATTATTGGCTGCCGAAGTGGACGGGGCATATGTTTAATATCACCTTAGCTAAATGGCATTTCTGGCTATCTTTGGTGAGTGTGAACGTACTATTCTTCCCTATGCACTTTGTTGGCCTTGCTGGTATGCCACGGCGAATTCCTGACTATGCACTGCAATTTGCTGACTTTAACGCCATTATTAGTCTTGGTGGGTTTGCCTTTGGCTTATCGCAATTGCTATTTGTGGTAGTGGTATTTAAGTGCGTAAGAGGTGGCGATAAAGTGCCAGCGAAGGTGTGGGATGGCGCCGAAGGGTTAGAGTGGGAAGTGGATTCTCCTGCGCCATATCATACCTTTGAAACACCGCCGGAGATCAAGTAATGAGCCACGCACCACTGCTTAAGCGCTTAGTGTTGATATGCCTAGGCATGTTTGCTTTTGCCTTTGCCTTGGTGCCGTTATATGACGTTTTTTGTGATGTAACAGGACTTAATGGCAAACCATCCTTAGAGCAAGCAAAGCAAAGCACCAGCATTAATGAAACACGCGAGGTGGATGTGAGTTTTACTACCCATGCACAAAGTGGTGCACCGTTTGCGGTGCAATCAGCTGAATACAGTGTTTCAGTGCAGCCCGGAGCAATGCGCGAGGTACTGTTTAAAGCAAAAAACCTCAGCAATGAAGATAAAGTTATGCAGGCGGTACCTTCGGTATCGCCAGGAAAAGCAGCCAAATACTTACATAAAATGGCCTGTTTTTGTTTTGATCAACAGCCATTGAAAGCCGGTGAAGAGGTAGAGTTTAAATTACTTTTTTACGTCGATACGCAGTTACCAGACGATGTAGAAGAGCTGACTTTATCGTATACCGTGTTTGATATTAGTAGTCAGTTAGTGGCTAGTAATTAGGAGCAAGTGAGATGAATCAAAATTACGAAAAATACTATGTGCCAGCACAAAGCCCATGGCCTATTGTGGGAGCTGTGGCGCTATTTTTAATTGCTGTAGGTGCCGCATTGACGGTTATGCAGCTAGGCTCCGAGGGGGGCAGTGGTCATTACATACTTTACGGCGGAATAGCAATTTTGCTCTACATGCTATTTAGCTGGTTTAAGAATGTGATTGAAGAATCACATCAAGGTTTGTACTCAGCACAAATGGATCGCTCGTTTCGCCAAGGAATGAGTTGGTTTATTTTCTCTGAGGTGATGTTTTTTATGGCCTTTTTTGGCGCGTTGTTTTATGCGCGAATGATCTCAGTGCCTTGGTTAGGTGGTGCGGGCAACAACGCGATGACCAACGAAGTTTTATGGCCAACCTTTGAAGCTATGTGGCCGTTAGTGACAACCCCAGCTGGGGGCACTACACAAGCAATGGGGTGGCAGGGTTTACCATTAATAAACACATTAATCCTACTGACTTCATCGGTGACGTTGCATTTTGCGCATGTGGCAATGGAAAACAATAAACGTGGCCCACTAAAAGTCTTTTTAGGCTTCACTATTTTACTTGGCGTTGTATTTTTAGGGTTGCAAGTTGAAGAGTATATTCACGCCTATCAAGACTTAGGGCTTACTTTAGATGCCGGTGTGTATGGCAATACGTTCTTCTTATTAACCGGTTTTCATGGCATGCACGTGACTCTCGGTACCATTATTTTACTGGTGGTATTTTTTAGAATTTTAAAAGGTCATTTTAGCCCTGATAAACACTTTGCATTTCAAGCGGCTGCTTGGTATTGGCACTTTGTGGATGTGGTTTGGTTGTGTTTATTTGTGTTTGTATATGTGTTGTAGGGTTAGCATTTGGATAAATGTATCCTAACTTCAACGCTGCAATAACAACAACGAGCACTACGACAGAAAACAACACGCGGCGGCCTAAATAATGTGACATTGGCCGCCCATTATCTCGGCCTGAAACCATAATAAACAATGCTCTAAATAAGTTAAAAAGTATAAACAATAACAACAGTACAATAATAATTTTAATAATCACTGGGTTCACCTTTATGCAGTTAATTTTATGGCGTAAACAAAAGCTTAGCTCAATTTTCATCGTTTGCGTGGTGATTGTTGTGGTATTGGTGTGTTTACGTTTAGGTTATTGGCAAATGCAACGAGCAGAAGCTAAAACACAGCAACTTGCTCATATCGCCAGTGTTCAAGCGCGAGGTGTAATGGATTGGCCGCAAGTGCAGGCACTGCCTAGTGACTGGAACAAAACCGGAGTTCAGGCAACTTTAACCGGTACGATAGATAATAATTACTATTGGTTATTAGATAATCAAGTTTATCAAGGACAGGTTGGCTACGATGTGTTAACGCTGTTTAAACCCGCAACCAGCAAAAAACCGCTATTAATTAATCTTGGTTGGATTAAAGCTCCGCTTTCACGCGAGCAGTTACCGGCTATCGAGTTACCGAATCAACCCATCACAATCAATGTGCAACTGAAGCAGGGTAAGCTCAGTGGTTTCACCTTAGATAACGCCTCAATAAACAAGCTCGAAAATGACAGTTGGCCAAAGCGAGTACAAACCATAGATTTGCAGTTATTCACCCAACAAGCAGAGCAAACGATGGTTGATTTTATTGGCTATCGTCAAGGTGCTGGTGATGAGCTAGGGATACCGCATTATCAAGCTGTGGTGATGAGTCCACAAAAGCATTATGGCTATGCCGTGCAATGGCTATTAATTGCTTTGGCGTGTGTTGTGGTGGCTATTTTTGCCAGTAAAAGAAGGAATTAAAATGAAAAATAAACCCATGGTAATTTTTATCGGATGCTGTTTAGTGCCTTTAGTACTGGCTTATTTAGCATTAAAGTTAGACTGGATACCCTCTGCATCGACCAATAACGGTGAGTTTTTAACAACAGAAGTAAAAATTAAAGATTGGCAAAGTACAGAGCATAAACAATGGACTATTGCGTTAAATCATCCTGAGCAATGCCAGCAGCCATGTGCCGAGCAGTTGCAAGCGCTTGATAATTTATATGTGGCGCTTGGTAAAAACCAAGGCAAGGTTGATATGGTTATTTTAGGTGCCGCACAGCAAACAGCGACCCCTTGGCCGCAACTAGCCAGTATTGATGAGCTGACGCCTGCTAGCCTCTATTTAATCGATCATATGGGCTTAGTGGTGTTGCAATACCCGTATCATGATGAGCCGCAACAAAATCGATTAACGCAAAAAGGTCTGCTCCAAGATTTAAAAAAATTACTTAACTATTCGCGTTCTAGCTGAGCAAAGGAGTGTTAACTATGTATAAAAATTATAAGCACTTAGTGTTAGCCACTTTTCTGTTATCAATTTTGGTTGTTGGCTTAGGCGCCTATACGCGCTTAAGTGATGCTGGCTTGGGGTGTCCTGATTGGCCTGGTTGTTATGGCTTTTTAACCGTACCAAAACATGCAGCTGATTTAGCTCATGTAGAGCAAAGCTACCCAGATATGATGTTTGAAACCGCCAAAGCGTGGAAGGAAATGATCCATCGCTACTTTGCTGGAGCACTCGGCTTACTTATTTTGGGGTTATTTATTTTGGCTTTTATAAAGCGTCAGCATCCAATCATGCCGGTTAAATTACCATTTTTGTTACTTGCCTTAGTTATTTTTCAAGCTGCGCTTGGGATGTGGACGGTCACTATGAATTTGCAGCCATTAATCGTGATGGGCCACTTATTAGGTGGATTCAGTATTTTATCATTGATTACATTGCTGTATCTGCGGCTAACGGCGAAACCAATTTATGGCGGTGATACACCTGCACGGCGTTACTTTAAACTTAGTTTAGTGGCTTTAGCGGTGTTAATAATGCAAATCGCACTCGGTGGCTGGCTTGCTGCTAACTATGCCGCGCCGCACTGTAATGGCTTACCATTGTGTAGTTATGGGCAACCGTTTTCACTGAGCAGTGTGTTTCAATTGCCGTTAGAGCACAGCACCTATGAATACGGTGTGTTATCGCAGCAAGCCAGAATGTCGATTCATTTACTACATCGGATCTGGGCGTTAGTTACTTGTGTGGTGTTAGCGCTGATCATGTGGCGTATTTATAGCCGCGCAATTTCAAGAAAAATTAAACAGTGCTGCGTTGCAGTATTGGTCGCACTACTGTGCCAAATTTGTTTAGGCTTGGCGGTTGTGCATTGGCATTTTCCGCTAGGCGTAGCACTGGCACATAATTTAATGGCTGCCATACTATTGTTAACGGTAGTTCGTTTATGTTTTTACTTAAAAGCACGTACTTAGGGGCAGTTATGACACAATTAATAGCAATAACAAAGTTAGCACCTAGCCAAATTAGCGGCTTAATAAATGATTATTTAGCAATCAGTAAATTTAAAGTAGTCGCCATGCTGGTATTAACTGCATGGGTTGGCTTAGCACTTGCGCCCGATGTTGGCCGCGGTATTGGCGTGCAATTTATTAGTTTATTGGGGATTGGTTTATTATCTGCGGCGGCGGCCGTGATCAATCATGTGGTCGACAGCGAAATAGATAGTAAAATGGCACGAACTCGCCATCGCCCAGTGGCTAAAGGTCGGTTATCAAAATTGCATGCATTAAGTTTTGCCGCAGTCATTGGAGTGAGTGGGTTTCTAATGCTGATGATCTGGGCTAATACTTTAACAGCCATATTAACCTTATTTGCCTTAGTTGGTTATGCATTTATTTATACCTCATTTTTAAAGCGTGCAACACCGCAAAATATTGTTATTGGTGGGCTTGCTGGTGCAATGCCGCCATTATTGGGCTGGGTGTCTGAAACTGGACAAATGGCGGCAGCGCCATGGTTACTGGTGATGATCATATTTACCTGGACTCCACCGCATTTTTGGGCGTTGGCAATTGCGCGTAAAAGCGATTATGAGCGTGCCAAAATACCTATGTTGCCTGTTACCCATGGCATCGACTTTTGTAAAACCTGCGTAGTTGCTTATTCAGTGTTACTTACCTTAGTGTGCGTGCTGCCTTATTTAATTGGCATGTCGGGGATTATCTATTTGATAGCAGCTACCTTGCTCAATAGTATGTTTACGTATAAGGCAGTAAAACTCAAATTGGCAGGAAATGACGATACGGCAATGGATTTATTTCGTTTTTCGATTATTCATTTAATGTTACTCTTTGTCGCCTTATTTATCGATAAATGGTTTGTTATATGAATAACTTAGCAGTTAAGTGTCGACCTGTATGGTTGACCCTAGGTTTACTGTTATTAACGGCATGCAGTGATAGCGCGATACCTGAAGTTGAAGCTTTAGTATACGAACAAGCACGGCCGTTAAGCGACTTTACCTTGCAGGACCAAGACGGTCAGCAAGTGACGAAGCAAACATTACAAGGCCAATGGAATTTAGTGTTTTTAGGTTATACCAGCTGCCCTGATATCTGCCCACTGACATTAGCTAAACTCAAAGGTGTCTATAACGCATTGCACGCTGAGTACCCACTGCAAATTTGGTTTTTAGCGGTTGATCCAAAACGCGATACAACAGCTAAACGCAAAGCCTACATTGATTATTTTAATCCTGATTTTTTAGCCGTTTCAGGGGAACATAAAGATTTATTTCCACTGGTGAGGGAATTGGGGTTAATTTACGCCATTAGCGACAGTGATGAGCAAGAATATGCCGTTGACCATAGTGCTTCAATTGCTATGGTTGACCCGCAAGGAGCGGTAAGAGCTATTTTTAAACCTGAGTTTAAACAAGGTAGTGTACCGTTAATTAATGCTAAATTATTAATAACCGAATTTAAGCAGATTGCGGATCATTTTTAATAAAACAAGTATATTTTAATTATTGTAGAGGAGCGTTGAGCTCCTTTTTACTGTTCATTTATTCCCCTATAAATAATTTCACTCTTTTTTTAACGCATTTATGGCATTTTTACTAACTCAGTCTAAGCTTTTGTTATGAATTGGTTAAACATGGAAAGTGCGAAAAATATGTTAAAACTTCCTGCTGAACTAGTAATCACTCAAGTTGAAAATTTACACCAAGATTTATTACAAGAATTACACCGCAATGATGATGTGTGCCTCGATATAAGTGAGGTTGCACGCGCAGATACCGCCTCAATTCAACTATTGTGTGCTTTGCAAAAGCACTTGCTGTGCTTACAACACAAAATTATTTGGGTTGGGCAAAGTAAGCCTTTAAGAAATGCCATTAATCGCTTAGGCCTAAGTGAATATCTAATACTTGAAAATGCGGAATAAGGGGTTTATATGAAAAGAATTTTAGCCGTGGATGATTCTACGTCGATGCGTCAAATGGTGAGTTTTACACTGAAAAAGGCGGGTTTTGAGGTCACTGAGGCAAAGGACGGCAGCGAAGCACTGAACATCGCAAAACAACAAGGTTTTGATGCGGTGATATCGGACGTCAACATGCCGGTAATGGATGGCATCACTTTGATCCGAGAGTTGCGCACCTTACCAAACTATAAATTTACGCCATTGCTAATGCTAACGACAGAATCGGGTATGGATAAAAAAGTAGAAGGGAAGGCTGCTGGTGCAACTGGCTGGATAGTTAAACCCTTTAATCCTGAACAGTTATTAGCGGTTTTAAAAAAAGTGATTCGCTAATCTAGGGGATGGGGTATGAGTATAGATTTAAGTCAATTTTTTGAAGTATTCTTTGAGGAAAGTTTTGAAGGCTTAGATGCCATGGAAGCTGAGTTATTAAACTTGGTGCCTGGCGAAGAAGATTTAGAAACAATCAATACCATTTTTCGTGCTGCGCATTCTATTAAAGGTGGCAGTGGTACATTTGGTTTTAACTCTGTGTCTGACTTTACTCATGTGCTCGAAACCCTATTAGATCAAATTCGTGAAGGGAAACGAGAGCTTAGCGCAGAGCATGTTAACCTATTACTTAAATCAGTTGATTGCTTGCGGGAGTTACTTCGTAGCTTACAAGCAGAGCAAGAACCTAATTTAGCAGAAGCTATCGATCTCAGAATTAAGTTTGAACAGATTTTAGGGGTAAACCAAGCCGATAACCATACAGCTGAAGTCGATGCTAATCCCGTTCAACTTGCCCTGAACACTTATCAGATTGATTTTAAGCCTCATCGGCATTTATTTAAAACTGGCAATGAGCCACTGTATATGATCAGTGAGCTTGCTGAGCTGGGAGATTTAGAGACTCAAGCTTTCAGTAATGAGATCCCTGAGATTGCAGATTTAAGTGTCGAAGATTGTTTTTTATCTTGGCGATTCTTTTTAAATACAGCAAAAACAGAGAGTGCTATTCGAGAAATATTTGAGTGGGTTGAAGATGACGCTGATATTACCATTGCGCTATGCGGTGGTTTATTTGCTGAAGATGATACGCAAATTACAGCACTTGATACGACTGAGATAAACCTTAACTCAACCCCTGCAGCTGTCAATGTTGCTGCAGTGAAGCCGATAAAAAAAAGCACCGCAATTAAGGCAAGCACCCCAGTTGCAGAATCAACTTCAATTAGAGTCGGCATAGATAAAGTTGACTCACTTATCAACATGGTGGGCGAGCTGGTTATCACTCAAGCTATGTTAAGCCAAATTGGTCAACAAGAGATAACCGAAGCGACTATCGCCTCTTTGCAGGAAGGTTTAGCGCAATTGGCTCATAACACTCGCGATTTACAAGAAAATGTAATGCGCATCCGAATGTTACCAATCAGCTTTGTATTTAGCCGTTTTCCACGTTTGGTAAGAGATATTTCGCAAAAGCTGAATAAACAAGTTGAGCTAAAACTGCTAGGAGAGCAGACCGAGCTTGATAAAACCGTGATGGAAAAAATATCAGATCCTATGGTGCACTTAGTACGAAACTCGCTGGATCATGGACTAGAAACGGTTGCACAGCGCCTTGCAGCGGGTAAAGACCCGGTTGGTAAGGTAACGCTTAATGCGTTTCATCAAGGTGGCAATATCGTTATAGAAATCATGGATGACGGCCAAGGTCTTAATACGGCAAAAATAAAACAAAAAGCGGTTGCCAATGGGTTAGTAAGCGAAGCTGATGAATTAGGTGATGATGAAATTAATGAGCTTATTTTTATGCCCGGTTTTTCAACCGTGGATGAAGTAAGTGATATATCCGGACGTGGTGTTGGTATGGATGTGGTGAGACGCAATATCCAATCACTCAATGGCTCTGTTGAAGTGTCATCAGCCGCAGGTGTCGGATCTACCTTCACTATTCGCTTGCCACTTACCTTAGCTATCTTAGATGGCCAGTTAGTTCGAGTCGCAAAGCACACCTATATTATTCCATTAATCTCTATTGTTGAATCATTACAAATTGATATCAGTAAAGTCAGTCGAGTGGGTAAAGACCTCGATGTACTTAGGCTACGCGATGAATATATTCCTATCTTGCGTTTATACAGTATTTTCAATCATCCAGGCGCGATAGAAACACTCGATAAAACCTTATTGGTGGTAGTGGAAAGTGATAATCAAAAAATTGGCTTATTAGTTGATGATTTATTGTCGCAACAACAAGTAGTGATCAAAAGTTTAGAAGCGAATTACCAAAAAGTAGATGGTGTTTCAGGTGCGACTATTTTAGGAGATGGGCGAGTTTCACTGATTGTCGATATTAGCGGCTTAATTAAATTGTCAGGACTAAGAAAACCCGGTAGCCAAGAATTGATAATTGAATCGCAAGCCAACTTGGAGGCGTCATGATCTCTGCGCACAGCGAATTAGATAACAAAATAATGCTTGAACAGGCGCAAGGGGTTAAGCAATTTTTAACCTTTATTATGGCTGATGAAGAATACGGTGTTGATATTTTAACCGTTCAAGAAATTCGCAGTTGGGAAGAGATCACTGAAATCCCAAATGCTCCCGATTATCTCAAAGGGGTAATTAATCTACGTGGCACCATAGTGCCGATTTTAGATTTAAGATTGCGTTTCGGCTTAGCGATGATTGACTATGGACCGCTAACGGTAGTGATCGTGGTGAAAGTCATTTTTGAGCAAAATAGCAAGATTATGGGAATGGTAGTCGATGCCGTATCTGATGTTTACAGTATTGTAGAGCAAGATGCGAAGACGGTGCCTAACTTTAGCGGCTCGGAGAATACTGAATTTATCGCAGGGTTAGTGAATGTCGGTGAGAAGATGGTCGCGTTATTGGACCTGCAAAAAACAATGAATATTTAGCCAAATACTAAATATAGTAAATGGTGATCAACAAGAAGGTGATGGGCATGGGGTGGTTTAGTAATTCTAAAAAATCAAATAATGATTTAATCGTTACGGCATTAAATAAGTCACTTGCGGTGATTGAGTTTGAGCCTAGCGGCATAATTATTACGGCGAATAATAACTTTTTAGATGTAATGGGTTACCCCTTAGAAGAAATTCAGGGCCAGCACCATTGTATATTCGTATCTAAAAATGAAGCTCAGAGCACTGAATACAAAAGCTTTTGGCAAAGTTTGAAAGACGGAAAGTTTATTGCTGATGAGTTTAAGCGGATCAGTAAAAGTGGCAAAGAAGTGTGGATCCAAGCAACGTATAACCCCGTTCAGGATGAGCATGGACATGTTATAAAAGTTGTGAAATTTGTCAGTGATATTACCGCGCAAAAAATGCTCGCTGTTGAAGCAGCGGGGCAAATTGCTGCTATTAGTAAATCGCAAGCGGTGATTGAGTTTGATTTAGACGGCAGCGTGTTGACCGCGAATGATAACTTTTTGCAGACATTTGGTTACCAGTTAGAGGAAATAGTAGGGCGGCATCATCGTATATTTATTGCATCAGAAGTTGCTAAGAGTGAACAATACTTGCAGTTTTGGCAAAAATTAGGTCGTGGTGAATTTGACTCAGGTGAGTATTTACGTATCGCTAAAGATGGCAGTGAAGTATGGATCCAAGCATCTTATAATCCAATTTTTGATCTCAGTGGCAAACCTTACAAGGTGGTTAAATATGCGACAGACATCACAGTTCAAAAAGAATTAGAAAAAGAATCAAAACGTGATGCAGAGCTATCAAGTGCATTAACGATCTGCCAAGCGAGTGTGATGATGGCTGATAATGATTTGCAAATAGTGTTTGCCAACAATCAATTAAAACAGATGCTTCAAACCAGAGAAGATGAACTGCAGAGCGTGCTCGGTGACTTTTCCGTCGATACCATGATCGGCTCAAGTATTACGACATTTTTTGAAAATGCCGCGCAACAGGCTCAGTTATATGCAAACTTGACCGACTCCATTGAATCAAAACTAGAAATTGCATCGTTAATTTTTAATCTTATTGCGACGCCTTGGTTTAATAAAAAAGGCAAACGATTAGGAACTATAATTGAGTGGCAAGATTTAACCGAAAGCATTAAAAAAGCCACGGCCGAAAAAGCTGCTGCAGAAGAGAATTTACGTGTACGCCGAGCACTTGATCGGGTTGCAACAAATACCATGATTACCAATACTAAAAACGATATTATTTATATGAATGAAGCGGTGCAAAATATGATGCACAACGCAGAGCAAGATTTACGCTGCGATTTACCTCATTTTGATAGTAGTCAGTTATTAGGGCAAAATATTGATGTATTTCATAAAAATCCAGCTCATCAACGTGATCTGCTAAGCAAGTTAACCGATACTTACAGTGCAGAGATAGTTGTTGGTGGGCGCACCTTTGGCTTAGTTGCTAACCCTATTTTTACCCCCGCAAATGAACGTATCGGCACTGTGGTGGAGTGGGAAGATAGAACGGCTGAAGTAGCAATAGAAAAAGAAATTGCTGACTTAGTCAGCTCGGCACGTAAAGGTAATCTAGAGGCGCGTGTTGCAGAGCAAGGTAAGGACGGTTTCTTTTTACGTTTAGCTAAAGGGCTAAATGGTTTAGTTGCTATTGTTGATGATGCTGTCACAGGTACTGGTAATATGCTCGATGCTATGGCAAATGGTGATTTATCAAAACGCATAGAACAAGAATATCAGGGGTCGTTTGAAAGGCTTAAGCGTGATGCTAACGCGACGGCCGATAAATTAACGGAAGTAATTAATGGTATTAATACCTCTGCAAACTTAGTGGCAAGCGGCGCAGAGGAAATATCTCAAGGCAACGCTGATCTAAGCCAGCGCACAGAAGAGCAGGCATCATCGCTTGAAGAGACAGCATCAAGCATGGAGGAAATGACCAGTACAGTGCGTCAAAATGCTGATAATGCAAAAGTGGTCAATGAACTGGCGGAAGAAACACGTGATAAAGCGCAGCAAGGGGGCGAAATTGTTAATCGCGCGGTGATCAGTATGTCGGCAATTAATGAGTCGAGTAAGAGAATTGCCGATATTATCAGCGTGATTGATGAAATTGCCTTTCAAACCAATTTATTAGCCTTAAATGCAGCGGTTGAGGCGGCCAGAGCTGGTGAGCAAGGCCGAGGTTTTGCGGTTGTCGCTGGAGAAGTGCGTAATTTAGCGCAGCGTTCTGCTGGTGCTGCGAAAGAAATTAAAGAGTTGATCAGAGATAGCGTTGGCAAGGTTGAAGACGGTACTTTGTTAGTAAATGAATCTGGTGCAACCCTGAAAGAAATTGTTATTGCCGTGCAAAAAGTAACAGAGATGATATCTGCTATTGCCGCAGCGTCAGAAGAGCAAAGTTCAGGTATTGAGCAGGTAAACAAAGCGATATCGCAAATGGATGAAATGACCCAGCAAAATGCGGCCTTAGTTGAGCAAGCATCAGCGGCAAGTGAATCAATGTCAGAGCAAGCAAATGATATGACCAGATTACTGAATTTTTTTACTTTAAGTCAGCAAACAACAGCAATGAACACTGCATCAGTCACTCCCATCGTGGCGCCACCACACAATCGTAACATCCGTAGTAAAACGCGAGGAAACAACTTTGCCGATTCAACAGATGAGTGGGAGGAGTTTTAAGGTTTCGTATCAATAGCGCAAGTAAAGGCTCTGCACAAACGCGAGAGCTTTTACTTTGCAATTGCTTTTAATGTTTAACCGCATCCCTGACGCGTCTATTACGAGTATTTGTAATGAAAGAGTTTTTATTAACCGATAGTGACTTTAAACAGATCGCAGCTATCGTTTATGACGCGTGTGGTATTGTTTTGGGTGAACATAAACGCGAAATGGTTTATTCACGCCTTGCTCGTCGGATCCGAGCCTTGGGGCTTGCAAATTTTAAGCAGTATTTAACTTATTTAGAGACACATAAAGAGCAAGAATTTAGCGATTTTATTAACGCGATAACCACCAACTTGACTTCTTTCTTTCGTGAATCACATCACTTTGATTATTTGCAATCACATATTGTCCCTAAGTTGTTAGTCGCAAATAAAACGACCCGGCGAGTGCGGATATGGTCTGCTGGTTGCTCAACTGGAGAAGAACCTTATTCTTTAGCTATGAGCTTGCATGGCTTATTTCCAGCAGATTGGGATGTGAAAATTTTAGCCACTGATTTAGATTCAAACGTATTGGCTAAGGCGCAGTCGGGCACTTACACTGCGGCTAATGTAAACGGACTTGAAGCACAGCAATTACAACGCTGGTTTTTAAAAACTAAAGATCGCGAGCTGTTCAAAGTTAAACCTGAGTTACAGCAAAATATTCATTTCAAGCGTTTGAATTTATTGCAAGACTGGCCAATGAAAGGACCATTCGATGTGATCTTTTGCCGTAATGTGGTGATTTATTTTGATAAAGAAACGAAAGATCAGTTGTTTACTCGTTACTGCAATATTTTAGCTGAGCAAGGGTATTTATTGTTAGGCCACTCTGAAACTATTGGCAAGGAACACAGTGAGTTTAAAAATTTAGGCAGAACTATGTACCTTAAGGTGACCTATGGAGCGTGATTTTAAGCCTGTGCTGCATGGCTTTGAGCATATTAAACGGTTTTGGGATGCTGGGCTGCAGCAAGTTGTAGCTAAAGTTTTGCCCGGTGAATTTTATGTATCAAAAAATGATGAAGTGATTTCCACAGTGCTTGGTTCGTGCATTGCAGCCTGTATTTATGATGACAAACTGGGGATTGGCGGCATGAATCATTTTATGCTTCCTATTGAAAAAGGTGCAGAGCCAACCAGCGCGCATAATTTAAATTGTCGTTATGGTAATTGGGCAATGGAATTCTTAATTAATGAGGTGCTTAAAAATGGTGCATCTAGGCAAAATTTAAAAATAAAACTGTTTGGCGGTGGCAAGATTATTCGCTCGATGAGCGATATAGGTCTTGGTAATATTCGCTTTGCTCATTCTTATGTGCAAGAAGAGGGGTTAAACTTGGTATCTCATGATGTAGGAGGCCCTTGGCCACGTAAGGTTAATTTTAATCCTCAATCAGGCAAAGCACAGGTTAAAAAATTGCGCGAGATGCATACAGATGTAATTGAAAAACGCGAAGTCCGTTATTTACATGATATCGAAAAACAAGATTCTAAAACCGATATTGAGTTATTTTAAGGGGTAAAGAAATGGTCAAGGTGTTAGTGATTGATGACTCGCCATTGATACAGCGAGTATTGACAGAAGTGCTGCACCAGGTTGATGATATCCAGGTGGTTGGATGTGCAGAAGACCCTTATCAAGCACGAGACATGATTAAACAGCTTAATCCAGATGTGCTGACTTTAGATATTGAAATGCCAAAAATGGATGGTCTTAGTTTTTTGAAAAACTTAATGCGCCTGCGGCCTATGCCGGTGGTGATGATCTCGACGTTGACACAAAAAGGTTCGCCTATTACCTTGGAAGCGTTGGAGCTAGGTGCTGTTGATTTTATTGCCAAGCCGATAGTTAATGTATCTGCACAATTTAATCAGTACGCAAAAATTGTGCAGCAAAAAGTACGGACAGCGGCTTCTGCCCGGGTTAGATCGTTTAAACTCAGTGAAGTGAAGCCAATAGAGACATTGAGTAATGCCCAGTTTAGTGTCAATAAAGTGCTGGCAATTGGCGCGTCAACGGGAGGCACTGAAGCAATCAAAGAAGTGCTGATACGGATGCCAGAAAATTGCCCGCCAATAGTGATCACTCAGCATATCCCGCCGGTGTTTAGCAGCTCGTTTGCGCAGCGCATGGACCGCACCTGCACCATCAATGTTAAAGAAGCACAACATGGCGATAAATTAGCCGCTGGCTGGGCGTATATTGCACCAGGGGATCAGCATTTGAGCGTGATACAGCAAGGCGGCAGTTTATATTGCCAACTTGATCAGCATGATCCGATCAACCGCCATCGTCCAGCGGTCGATGTATTATTTAATTCACTGGTTAAAATATGCCCTAAAAACACCATTGCCGCTTTATTAACAGGTATGGGCAGCGATGGCGCTAAAGGTTTACTGGCATTAAAACAACATGGAGCTTATACCGTAGCGCAAGATGAGTTATCGTCAGTGGTATGGGGAATGCCTAAAGCCGCAATTGAACTTGGCGCGGCAATAGAGGTTGTCTCTCTTGATAGGGTTGCTCAGCAGTTATTAAGTCAAGCCGTGAAACGTTAATCAATGATCACCCATGGTTGTGAAAACCAATAATAACTATCTTTGTGGCTGATTGATGGCGCTGTACAGTTAAAGCGCGAGCGGCCTAGAGCTAACGGTTTAGGTGAATTTATCATCACCGTATCCGCGGCTGACCAGTCTAGTTTTGCCTGACCAATGCCCGATACATAGCACGCTAACTGACTTTTATGAAAGTCCCCCATATTAAATTTGATACTGATCTGAGGCGGATTTTCATTGGTAACACTATCTACATAATTGAGCGCTTGGATTGCAAAGGCGCGAGAGTTAAGTTTAGTAACTAGCGTATCAAGCTTGCTGTAAAAGCCAGATGCCGGAAAGCGTGGTAAACGGCTAAAGTCAGAGTCTTTGTTAACGGCACCAGAATGTTGACCAATACCGATAAACCCCAATTCTTTTACTAAATCTTGTAATTGATTATTAAATTCACCATAGGGATACGCTAAGTATTTATAGTCATGACCAATTTCTTCTTTGATCCGTTGTTGTGCTGACAAGATATCTTGCTTAATACGTGCTTGCCATTGTTGCTTTGTTTCATTGGCTAATTTGCGGTGCAGATAATCATGTTGCGCACTGTGATTGCTGATCAGCGCCCCTTTTTTGGCAAGCTCTCTGAGTTTGTCCCAGCCCATTACATAGCTTTTACCTTCATCAATCAATTTTGGATTAACAAAAATAGTGTAAGGGTAATTAAACTTCTCTAATATCGGCGCTGCTTGTTGGTAGTTATTGGTGTAACCATCATCAAAGGTAATTGCCACTGTTTTATCTGGTAAACTTTGACCTTGTTGTAAACTTACAAGCAAATCATTTAATGCGATGACGTTAAAATCATGTTCTTTTAAATAGTTGAGGTGTTCAGTGAAGGTTTTTGCGCTGACACTAGTGACTGCCGGTAGAGTTTCACTGACATGATGGTATTGTAAAATAACTGCGCTGTGAGCAGGTAAAGATAGCCAGAATAGGATTGATAGTACACTGTGAAAAAGTTTCTTAATCGTCATAAAGCACACCATAAAAGCTTGCTGTTGTTAGCCGGTCCAATGATATTATCAAATATAACCGTGCCACTGTTAGGATTAGTTGATACCGCTGTAATTGGCCACCTCGGCAGCGCTCATTTTCTTGCTGGAATTGCCTTAGGGGCCACCGTGATCTCGTTATTATTTTGGCTTGCGGGATTTTTACGTATGAGCACCACAGGATTAGTTGCGCAAGCTTATGGTAAAAAAGATTACCCCCAATTAGCCGGATTGTTAAAGCGTAGCTTAGTATTAGCGCTTATCGTTGCCTTTTCTTTAATTGCTTTATCACCCCTTATTAAAAATGTCATAGCGTACCTTTCTGGTTCTAGTAGCGAGGTGCTTGTACAAGCCTATAGTTATTTTGAAATTCGTATTTTTAGTGCGCCAGCAGCATTATGTAACTTGGTATTATTAGCTTGGATGCTCGGAATTCATTACGGCAAAGGGCCCTTTTATTTATTATTAGTCACTAATATCACCAACATTGTTTTAGATATTTATTTTGTGGTGTATTTAGATTGGCAAGTGGCTGGTGCCGCATGGGCTTCCGTTATTGCTGATTATACCGCGCTATTATTCGCGTTATTTTTAGTTTTTAGATTGGCGAAAAAAATGGCCGTGCCGCTATTTCTAGCTGGGTGGTTTAGCCGAGAGAAAATGTGGGCGTTATTAAGTCTTAACCGTGATATTTTTATTCGCTCCTTAATATTACAACTATGCTTTAGCTTTATGACCTTCTACGGTGCACGTATTGGCGAGATAACGCTTGCGGTCAATGCGGTATTGCTGAACTTTTTAATGCTAGTGAGCTTTGCGCTCGATGGTATTGCCTATGCGAGTGAAGCAAAAGTTGGCCAAGCAAAAGGCCAACATAGCGTGCGGCGTATAAACTTATGGGTAAAGATAAGCGTATTTTGGGGGATGTTATTTGCTTTTTGTTATAGCGTGTTTTTTGCATTGTTCGGTAAGAAAATCATTACCTTGTTAACAGATATTCCCGAAGTTATTAGCGCCGCCAATGAATACCTAGCGTGGTTGATTTTTATGCCGCTTGCGGCCATGAGTTGCTTTTTGTTTGATGGTATTTTTGTTGGCTTAACACGAGCGAAAGATATGCGTAATACCATGATATTTTCAGCCTTAGTCGGATTTTTTGGTGTGTTTTGGGTATTTAGTGCTTGGCAAAATCACGGTTTATGGTTGGCGATGAGCTGCTTTATGTTGCTAAGGGGGGTGACTTTAATCGCCCGTTATAGGCAGTTGCAAACAACGCAGCAGTTACTGAATTAATATAAATATAAAAATCTACAGTTAACTAAAAACTTTGGATTTATTGTGCTAAAACGGCATCGTTAAGCACAGTTGATTTCAACTTCGATTTGCATCTTGGGATGGCTTGGATATATGACAGAACTTTACCATTGGTTTGATTTAATTGGCATCGCGGTATTTGCAATGTCGGGTACTTTAATTGCCTATGATAAAAAAATGGACGGTTTTGGTGTCGTGGTATTGGCAACTGTTACGGCGATAGGTGGTGGTACAATTCGCGATTTAATTTTGGATGTTCCGGTATTTTGGTTGCACGACCAAAGTTATTTTATCGCTATTTTTGCTTCTGTATTTATTACCACTCGTTTGATAAATAAACAAAAATCAATTCCGATATACCATTTGCATGTTGCTGATGCGTTTGGTTTAGCATTCTTTGCTGTGATGGGTGCGCAAAAAGCACTGCTTGCAGGTATGCCGGCAACAACCGCCATTATTATGGGCGTGATCACCGGTTGTTTTGGTGGCGTTACCCGCGATGTACTCGCGGGTAATATTCCAATGTTATTAAAAGGTGAGCTGTATGCCATTACCTGTATTGCGGGTGGTATCATTTATACCCAAGCTATTGCCTTTAACGTGGCAACGGAAGTGGCCATGGTTTTAGCAATGTTAACTACTTTATTATTGCGCCTTGCAGCAATGAAATGGCAACTAACACTACACGTTTTTAAATATCCTGACTAAACTGTAAAGAATATAACGTTACAGGGACAAAGGATGTCATTAGCTCGGATTTATTCGCGTGCCCAAGTAGGCATTCAAGCACCCGAAGTGATCGTTGAAGTACATTTAGGCAATGGTTTACCGGCATTTCATATTGTTGGCCTGCCTGAAGCGTCTGTGAAAGAAGCCAAAGATCGGGTCCGCAGTGCATTAGAAAACTCCAAATTTGGCTTTCCTGATCAACGTATTACCGTAAACTTAGCGCCTGCCGATTTGCCTAAAGATGGCGGGCGTTTTGATTTAGCTATTGCGATCGGCATCTTAGTGGCATCAGGGCAAATAGTCTGTGCTGATATTGAAAAGTATGAATTTTACGGCGAGCTGGCTCTTAATGGCGAAGTACGTGGCGTGAATGCGATACTTCCTTCCGTTTTGGCTGCTAAAGCACAAGGGCGTTGCTGCTTTTTACCGTTAGTGAATGACAGCTTAGCAAGTTTGGTGAATGGTGTTGAACGTAAGGCGATCTCCTCTATTCAAGAAGTATGGAGTGATCTACTAAACCAACAGCCTTTACCGCTTAATATTGTTTATCCTGAACAGCAGCATGGCGGCGTTGAGTTTTTAATTGATTTGAGTGATGTTAAAGGCCAAGCTGGCGCCAAAAGAGTATTAGAAATAGCGGCCGCGGGTGGTCATAATTTACTGTTTCTGGGTCCTCCGGGCACCGGCAAATCGATGCTTGCACAGCGTATGCCGACCATAATGCCTGGCATGTCAGATGATGAGGCGCTTGCTACTGCGGCTTTGTACTCAATCATAGGGCAAACTGTTGATTTAACAAATTGGCGTAAGCGACCATTTCGTAATCCTCACCACACTTGCTCTGCTGTCGCGTTAGTTGGGGGGTCTTCAAATCCCAAACCTGGGGAAATTTCATTGGCGCACAATGGCGTATTATTCCTTGATGAATTACCTGAGTTTGAGCGCAAAGTGCTTGATTCATTGCGCGAACCAATGGAAACCGGCACAGTCACTATCTCAAGAGCGGCGCGGCAAATGGAGTTCCCCGCACAATTTCAACTTATAGCGGCACTCAATCCTAGCCCAACTGGTTGTCATAACGATAAGCGTGCTACTCCGGATCAAGTGATGCGTTATTTATCGCGGGTTTCTGGGCCGTTTATCGACCGCATTGATTTACAAATAGAGCTGCCACGGTTAAACAGTACGCAGCTGCAAAGTACTGAAGCTGAAGAAACAAGTGCGTTAGTAAGGGCCAGAGTTGAAATGGCACATAATTTACAACTAAACCGGCAAGGCAAAGTGAATGCGCGACTTAATAATAAAGAAATGAGTGTCCACTGCGCACTGGCAACAGCCGAATTACAGTTTTTAGCCAAAGCCAGTGAGAAGCTGTCGTTGTCACCACGCTCTTATCATCGGGTGATTAAAGTTGCGCGGACGATAAGTGATTTAAAAGGGCAAACAAATATTACCCTGAGTGAGCTAAAAGAAGCGTTGAATTATCGCGCATTTGAGCGACTATTGGCTCAGTTGAGTCAATATTAGATGGATAGCATGTAACCTTTACCACGTACGGTAACAATGCGTTTTTGATCTTTTTCATCATTTAGTTTTTTGCGCAAACGGCCAATCAGCACATCAACGGTGCGATCGTTCGGGCTCCAATCTGGCTGGCCTATTTCTTCTGATATCTTTTCACGGGAGGTCGCTTTACCTGCGTTACTGATCAAGCAAATCAGCACTTTATGCTCTGCTTCGGTCAAACGTGATTCAACCCCTGCGGCAGTAATTAGCGTGCGGTTATCCGGGTGCAATTTGAAGTCAGCGTATTCAATAAACTCTTCACTTTCATCGAGGTTATTATTGCTTTTTAAGCGCTTATAAAGTGCACGCATGCGCAGTTCAAGTTCTAACAAATCGACTGGCTTGCAAATGTAATCATCAGCGCCTTGAGCAAGGCCGGCAATACGATCGGCCTGAGAATCGCGGCTTGAAAGCATGATCACACCGATATCGGTCAATGTATTGAGCTCTTTTGCTAAGTGAAGGCCATCACGTTTAGGTAATACTATGTCAACAATCGCTAATGAGATGGCATCATGATTGTTAGCACGAGCTTGCACTATGGCTAAGGCATCAGCGCCAGTGGCATCGTTTTCAATGCGAAATTCAGTCTCTGCAAAATGATTGATTATACGTTTAACTAATAGTTCGTCATCTTCAACCAATAAAACATGAATAGTCATAGTATCTCAATTACCTTTAATGATGCCGCTATGTTATCACTCATTCGCAAATGGTGAGAAGGGCGATTTTTAGTGTTTATGCACTATTTAGGCGATTGTTTGATAATTAACAACAGATAAACTTAGTCAGTCTATCTGTTGTTTGATGGAAAAACTACTTTTCAGGGTATAGGTACTGCCACCACTGCGGCTGTTCTTTTAAGTGTTTATCAAAATATGCCAGCATCGTGTCCCACCAATTAAAACGTTGATCGCGGGCCAATATTTGATGATCAGCCCCTTTATATTCAATCAGCTCAACATCTTTGCCAAGTAATTTCAGGGCGGTATACATACTATGACTTTCTCCCACCGGAACATTAGTATCAGCATCACCATGTAATAGCAGTAGCGGTGTAGTTACTTTGTCAGCGTGAAATACAGGACTATGTTGGCTGTACAGCGTGCTGTTATTCCAAGGATAGCTGTTTTTAGAGGCTTCGCCTGAATATAAATAGCCCCACCAACCTTGCCCCCAATATGAGGTGATATTAGAAATACCCGCATGCGCAATTGAGGCACTAAACATATCCGTTTTGGTGGCCAGTAGCATAGTCATAAAGCCGCCGTATGATGCGCCTAAATTACCTAAACGATTTTTATCAATAAATGGATACTGTTTTAGTAACGCTTGGGTGCCTTGCATAATATCGTCAGCAGTATATTGTCCCCATGCATTGACGTGTTTTGCCGAAAACTGCTGACCAAAACCAGTTGCGCCAGTCGGCTGCACCACATAGACCACATAGCCATGCTCTGCCCATAAATTGAACGGATAACGGCCAGTAAAACCACGGGTAACCGGTGAGGTACCGCCATAGTAATATACTAATGCAGGGTATTGTTTGCTCTTATCGAGATTGCTTGGCAGGTAAACTCGGCCTTTAATTTCAATACCAGCAGTGTTAGTAAAGTTAAACTCATCTAAGCTAGCTATCTCAGTATTGGCATATTCTTGCGGTTGTGAATCCCACAATGTAGTTGCTTGGTTTTTGTTAATACTCAGCTGTTTTAATTGCTGCGCAGATGATGCATTCGAACCACTCACTAAAATAACAGGACTGCGATTGGTTGAATAACTAAATTGTTCGACCACATCAAATCCCGTGTTAAGTTTGCTAAAGCGTTGTTTACTTTTATCGTACAGATACAAAGCGATGGTATCTTGCTCGGTCACTTTAACGAGGGCATCGCCATTGGGTAATACTTCAAGTTGGCCAATGGCGGGGTCAAATTCACGGCTTAATGGTGCTGCATTTGTACCATTGTCGGTTAATAAATAAAGCTGCCCGTCGTAGTTATTTGCCAACATATTCTCTGGCAAGTTTCTGCCTAAGCCGGCTTTAAAATCAGGGCCTGCCGTGACATAAATATCATCGCCGGTGTACTTTGCTTGATTAAATGTCGCAAACTGACCAATAACTGTGTTGCTCGCATTGGCAACATTCAGCTCTACTAATTCTGTAGTAGGGTGAGTTGCAGCTTGCATTGCTTCAGTACCGCGGCTGAGTAATACAGTACCGCGTTTACTATTAAAATCTTCAATACTGTGGCTAAGCGGTCCTTGGCTCAGTGCTTTACTTAGGCCGGTGTTGATATCTAATAAATAAGCTTGAGAGATCGTGCGAGCATATGACCAACGGTCTTGTAGACCTTGGTAATGCTTGGTAAGGCGGCTATCTGCTGTCGGTGATTTTGACCAGCTGAAGATTAAGCTGTTGCTATCGTAATAAGCAAAGCTGCTTGCGCCATCTAGATTGTTGGCAATCACTTTAAGGTTTAGTGTGTTACGGTTTAACTGGGTTAATTTTCCATCTAATAAATACACTAAATAATTATTATCAGGGCTCCAAGTAATGTTGCTTGGTTGGCCTGATTCAAAGCGGTAAATCGTTTGCTTATCGGCATTTTTTAGTTCAGTAATAACATTCGCTTGGTTACCAGTGCTGTCTTGATAATGGCGTTTGGCAACTAAATAATGTTTGCCATCAGGGGCCATTGACAGTGCGCTGACTGTGGTGGCATCAAACAATTGCTTGGCCGATAAACCATGTTGTGTTGCGCTGCTAAAGGTTAGCGAATCAATGTCAGTGCTAGGGCTGAAATCAATCTCAACATCGTGCCAGTTAGCAACTTGTTCCGCAATAATCACTATTTGGTGATCGCCTTGCGGTAATGCCAATTTATAATTTTCTTTTTTGGCTGTTTGTTGTTCGCCATTGATAAACAGCTGTGCTTTTTCGATACCTTTGAGAGTGAGTGTACCTTGGCTAAAGCGCTCAGCATGCGCGGAAAACTTTAATGCTTGTAAGCCGCCAAGGGTTAAGGCATTTACTTTATCTAAGTTTTGCCACTTTAATTTTTCGCCAAATACCGTGATGCTTGTTGCGGGTTGTTGAATGCTAGGTAAAAGGGTGTTAATAATCGCATCTTGATGTTCAGTTTGATATGGCTTTAACTGCATATCAGCGGCAATTGGGCCAATAAATTTAATATCTGCTTTATTTAATGGTGCTGCCACTAAAGCGCTACTTAAGGTGCTTAAAGTTAACACCGCGAGTGTGGTTGTTAGGCGAGGGGCTTTACCGCGCCATAGTGAACTAAAATTCATTATTGAGCCTGATGTAGGGAATTTAATTTAATATAGCATGTGCTCGTGGTGCCAAAAAGTGCTCTGCGATGGATTTTTGTGGTGTTCAGTTCATTCCCAATAACGTAAGGTTTGAGCTTAAGGCTGACAGTTGTTAAGGTGTATTAATTAAATGGTTAAGGGGTGACAGTGACATTATTAATCGTTTACATGGTCGTAGCGATCACGATTTCTTTTTTATGCTCTATTATGGAAGCTGTGCTGTTGAGCATTACGCCAAGTTATGTGGCCGTATTGCGTAAGAAAAAGCCTAAACTAGCAAAGCGGTTTGAGCAATTAAAAACCAATATTGATCAGCCGTTAGCGGCTATTTTAACGTTAAATACGGTTGCTCATACCGCCGGTGCTGCCGGTGTAGGCGCGCAAGCTGCGGTGGTGTTTTCAGATGCCGCGGTGGGAATTGCTTCGGCGATAATGACTTTATTAGTATTAGTGTTGTCGGAAATTATTCCAAAAACTCTGGGCGCAAAGCATTGGCGAACGCTTGCACCTATAGTGACCCAAGCATTAAGGTATTTAGTCATCGCACTAAAACCTTTTGTATGGCTTGCTGAAAAACTCACTGGTATATTGGGCCGTAATTACAATGAAGCTTATTACATTCGCCAAGAAATTGAAGCGATGGCCGATATGGGCTCACAGTCAGGGGCGCTGCATCAGGAAGAGTCTGAAATCATCCGCAGCTTATTGCATTTCCGCCATGCTAAGTTAGATTCTTTAGTTACGCCACGCACGGTATTATTTAAAGTCCATAAAGACTTAACCGTTGATCAATATTTAGCTGAACATGGTTCAGCGGCTTTCTCTCGGGTGTTGGTGTATGACAAAAATGGTGACGACATTATCGGTTTTGTGCATAAAAACGATATTATGTTGGCTTTTCATCGATTGGGTAAAGACTATAAAATTAGCAAGTTGATTAAACCTATTTACACTGTACCAGAGACCTTGTACGTACCCACGTTATTACATACCTTGTTAGCTGAGCGCACGCATATATGCTTAGTGATAGATGAGTATGGTGATGTGCAGGGCATAGTCACGCTTGAAGATATGATCGAAGCGTTAATGGGCTTTGAAATTGTTGATGAGCGTGATCAATCAGCTAATATGCAAGCAGTTGCGAAGCAGCGCTGGCGTCAGCGCTTAGCAAATAGTAATACATTACTAAGTGATGAGTTGAATGCTGAAAAAACCTCCCCCAAAAGTAAGCATTAACGTCGGCTATGGCTATTTAATGACACCATATGTAGCCATGATTGCGCCCAGCGAATAAATTCTGTTTTGCCCTTCGGGCGACTGATCAAAAAACCCTGCATTAATATATGCTCTTTAAAGCGATCTAAATATTCCAGTTCTTCAACACGCTCAATACCTTCAGCCACAATCGCTAGGTCATCTTGAATAGCAATATGCACTAAGCTACTAACAATAACCTGAGAAAATAAGTCACTTTCAATATTGCTGATCAGGGTACTGTCTATCTTCACCTCAGTAAAAGGCAAGGTTTTTAGTTGCTGTATATTGGTAAAGCCGGTGCCAAAATCATCAAGAGAAATACCAAAACCGCGCATTCTTAAACGGTTTAACGTTTCTAATTGAGCCGAACTGGATAACGCATGTTGTTCGGTGATCTCTAATATAATTTCACTCGGGGTAAGCTGATTGAGTTGTAAAATTAATGCCAGTTTATCTGGGCAACTTAAATCTTCAAGCTGACATGGCGATAAATTAAAAGCGAGCTTAAGCTCATATCCCAAGCGGGCTTTTATTTCTGAAAAATCCCCAGTGGCTTTCTCAAACAATTGAAAGGTGACCAAGTTAATCAAATCTAAATCTTCGGCAACACTAATAAATCGCTCTGGTAAAATAATAACGCTGTGCTTGGCAGTCACAATCCGAGCTAAAACTTCAATACTGGCCACTTTATTGTTAATACGGTTCACTTTTGGTTGGTAATAGGGCGTTATCTCGTTATGACTGATTGCATGCAGCAGCTGTGCTTCAGAAATCGGTTCGCTGGTTTTTTCGGTGTGACATGCTAAATACTCTAATTTCTTCAGTAGCGTATAAACTTGGTTAAGTTGCACTGGCTTGGCAATATTGCCAATTAAATGTACGTTGTTTTTTCTTGCTAAATCAGCGGCCAAATCAATTATTTTCGAATTCATTTCTGAAATAATAACAATGGCGCCGGGATATTGGATTGTCCCAAGGTGGCGAATTAGCTCCATACCATCCATATTGGGCATATTAAGATCAGTGAAAACTGCATCAAAGAAATGTGGATTTGCTTTTACTTTATTGAGCGCTTCTGCGGCGTCTAAACAGATTGTGACATTGGCTACATCAAGCTCATTTAAGATAGCTTGCATCACGACTAAAATCGCTTTTGAATCATCAACGACCAGAATATTGCGTGCTGATTTTGTCATTTTCATTCCCTGAAATAAAACTTACTGATAGTTTAAAGTAGTAGATAATCGGCAAAGTGTCAGCTTTATCAGTGGAAATATATTCCATAACCTCGTTAAAAAAATTGGTATACTGATGACATAATTTTTAAGGTTTAACGTGACATCATGCAAATACAGCTGACCCTCGCTGATCAACAATTTAGTTTAGTACTTGCTGGGCAACAAATTGTAAAAATTTTTCAGCAACAACAAGCGATTGGGTTTGATAACCCGCGCGAAAACTATTTTGAATTTAAGCTAGACGATCAAGTAATTGGCTTAGACACCAGTGCCGTAGTTGAACAGAGTTTATCACTGCATATTAATAATGAATTTGTGCAACAACTCACCTTACCGCCAATTGAAAAAACCAAACCAAAGCAAGGGTTACTCGGATTATTTGCTTTAGGTTTTAAGGTTTTTAAAAGTGCCAAAGTCGTTAAAGTGGCGTTAGCTGGCGCCTCAGTGGCAGGCTATGCGTGGTTATTTACCTTTGAGTTTGCTTTAATGCTAATTGCTTGTTTAGTGGTGCACGAATATGGCCATGTGCGTGCTATGCAATATTTTGGTATTAAAACCAAAGGGTTTTACTTAATTCCGTTTGTTGGTGGCTTGGCTGTGTCTGATGATAAAATCACCACCCGTTGGCAAGACGTAGTGATCTCGTTAATGGGGCCCGCGTTTGGTTTGATCACCTCAGTATTGGGTGTCGTGCTTTATTACGCCACAGAAATGGAAATTTTTGCCGGGGTCGCGGTGCTCAGCGCGTTACTTAACTTATTTAATTTATTGCCTATTTTACCGCTAGATGGCGGCCATGTTTTAAAAAGTATTAGCTTTTCAATGCGTTCATGGCTTGGTTTAAGCGTTTGTTTACTTGGTGTATTGTTTGGGCTGTGGCTAAGTTACACCTTCGGCTTAATGTTATTAGTATTCTTCTTATTTATTGGTGCGCTGGAAATCGGTTTTGAATGGCGTGGCCGCCATTATTCACATTTACTGCCATTAGATAAATACGGGCAAGGTTTTTCAGCGGTAATGTATGCACTCGTTGTTGCAGGGCACGTCGCGGTGATGATGCATTTTGCTGATTCAGAAAACCCGATTTTAAGCCTGCCGATGAAAATTCTATCGAGTTAATAAACTCATTAATACATATCAGGCGTGCATATATTGCACGCCTTTGCATAATGCTTGCAGCTAATAAAAACTCAATACCAAGGATATAAACACGCCGGTTATAATTAATTGCACTAAACAAAAGCCCATAATGTCTTTGGCTTTTAGGCCGGCAATGGCCAGTACCGGTAAAGCCCAGAATGGCTGAATAAGATTAGTCCAGGCATCACCCCACGCTACCGCCATTGCTACGCGGGGCATGTCGGCACCTAAAGCCTGTGCTGCGGGTATTACGATAGGCGCTTGTACCGCCCACTGACCGCCGCCTGATGGCACAAATATATTGACTAACCCCGCACTTAAAAAGCTCCAAAACGGCAATGATTCTGCGCTGGCGATTGCGATAAAGCCTTGCGAAATTTGTTGTGCTAATCCGGTATCGACCATAATGGCCATGATCCCTGCATAAAACGGAAACTGAATAATAATCCCTGCGCCGCTGGGTACTGCCTGTTGCAAGCTATTGAGTAAATTGTACGGCGTTTGATGCAGTAAAATGGCTGAAAATAAAAATAGCGCAATCACACTATTTAAATTAAGTGAGCCACCACTAAAGATAAAATAATTAGCTAAATAAACTAGCCCAAGCATACCAATGCCCAGTCCTAATAATTTGCTGTGCTCAATGTTATCGGCAGGGCGGGTAACATTATTGGCCTTAGGTGTAGGTTCTGCTAATAGGTTTTTATCTACATAGATACTGTCTTCGGCGCTGGGTAACATATAGCGATTAACTAGCGGCATAATAATAAATAAGCCCACCACAATAGCGATATTAAAACCTGAGAACAAGGTGGCGCTGGTGTTTATCACGCCCATACTTTGCTCAGCAAAATGCCCTGGAGTAGCAATGGTTAATGGAATTGAGCCAGCTAAACCGCCATGCCAAACAATAAAACCAGAATAGGCACTGGCAACCAGTAGGCGATAATCAACCGGTGTCTGACGCGCAATTGCTTTGGCAAACAAAGCACCAATCACTAAACCAAAACCCCAGTTGATCCAACTGGCGAGTAATGACACTAAGGTGACTAATAAAATCGCTTTTGGCGCAGTATTGGCAAGTGTTGCCAGCAAAGTGAGTAATCGGCTTATAATCGGTGTGCTTGCCAACATATAGCCGGTCAGTAGCACTAATAGCATTTGCATGGCAAAGCTGAGCAAATTCCAGAAGCCACTGCCCCATGCATTTATTACTTGTTGCGGGGTTGAAGGCGTAACTAGTGTTGCAATTATAAAAGTCAGTAAGGTGAGTAAAATTACAAAGATAAACGGATCGGGTAGATAACGTTCGACTAGTTTAGTAAATGGCTTGGCAATTTTATTGAGCATAATGGTGTATTTTTATTATGTGTGTGTTTGCCAATTAATCACGAATGTACTTAATTGGCAAATGCGCTGGTCGTTTTAATGTTATATCGCGTATCAAAAGCGTTAATTTAAACATTGGTGCTATTTTTGTTGTTCAAGCACCGCTTTTAAACGTGTTTGTACTTCTTCGACCAGTAAATCAGGCTGAAATTTAGATAAAAACGCATTGCAGCCAACCTTTTCAACCATGGCTTGGTTAAAGCTACCACTGAGTGAGGTGTTAAGTACCACATGCAGGTTCTTTAAGCGTTTATCGTTGCGGATCTCATAAGTTAACCGATAACCATCCATCGCTGGCATTTCAGCATCGGTGATCACCATCAGCAACTCTTTTTCTACATCCATGCCTTTATCGGCCCAGGCTTTAAGCATATTCAGTGCTTCAAGGCCATTGCTGGCAGGAATAATCTCAATGCCTAATTGGGTAAGTGTATCGCTTACTTGCTTGCGTGCTGTAGGTGAATCATCAGCATGCAAAATTTTGCGGCCCACAAATTCGTTAACAATGCTTTTATCAAGTATTTCATCAGAAATTTGTACTTCATATTCAACAATTTCAGCGAGTACTTTTTCTACATCGATGATCTCGACCAATTGCTCTTGGCCATCACGTTGAATTTTAGTGAGCGCTGTAAGGTAATGGTTTTTACCTACAGAAGTCGGTGGTGGCATAATATCGGACCAAGTCATATTGACGATTTGATCAACCTTGCCAATTAAAAAACCTTGTACCGTACGATTATATTCAGTGATAACCAGATTACTGTCTTCAATGTGTTTGGCCGCAGGCATACAAATAGCTTGGCGCAAATCAATAACCGGAATAGATTCGCCACGAATGTTAGCAACACCAGAAATTTTCGGGTGTGCGTGAGGAATAATATTTAAGTGAGGCAGTTTAACCACCTCTTTTACCTTAAACACGTTAAGGGCAAATAGGTGTCGGCTGTGTAAATAAAACAGTAATAATTCTAAGCGATTTTCACCAACGAGTTGAGTTCGTTGATCAACAGAAGCTAATACACCAGACATAACACACTCGACTATATAATTAATAATTCAAGTATAGCTTACACTGTTCTGCTTTAAAAAAGCAGTCTAGATAATAATCTTAGTCCTTATAAGCGTTATACAACCATTGCCATCATTTCAGCATTACAGTAACTTATCGGATAATTGATAGCTGAATAACCAAGTGTGGGCATGCCTTTTATATTTAAACGATTATTTTTATTAGTCAGAAACCATATTGATCAGGTCAGCTGGCAAGCTGTTGCTATTGCAACACTATTACATATGTTTTTGATTTGGTTGCTTTTAGGCTTGGCCGGTGAAACAGTATTAAGCCCCGTTAGTACCTTCGTTTACTACTATATAGTAACGACTTCAACGGTAGGCTATGGTGATTTTAGTGCTAGCACAGACTTGGGGCGATGGATTGTGGCGATACTGCAAATTCCATTTGGGTTAGCTTTATTTGGTGTTCTGTTAGGTAAAACAGGGCAAACAGTTACTTATTTAATTAGGCGCGCTATGACAGGTGATAAAAATTTTTCGCATTTCAACAATCACATTATTATTTTTGGCTGGCATCAAATCCGCACTAAAAAAATGATTGATTATATCTTGGCTGACCAAAAACGTATGGAACGCCGAATTTTGCTGGCGGTTACAGAGCAAATGGAACACCCATTCTTAGCTAACGCGCATGTTGATTTTGTGCGCTTAACGAGTTTTACCGACTGTGAAGAGCTTGCTCGTGTGGCGATTAGACAAGCCGATAAAATTATTATTGATGGTCAAGATGACGACCAAACTTTTACTACCGCACTGAGGATCAGCAAATTAGTAAACGATGACTGCCATATTAGTGCGCATTTTAATGATGAAAGTAAAGTTGAAATGCTGCTAGAGCACTGCCATAACGTGGAATGTTCAAGCGCTAAATCAGCTGAAATTTTAGTGCGTTCAATGCAAGATCCTGGTTCTAGTCGCGTACAAGAAGAGCTTTTATCTACCTTACATGGTGATACTCAGTTTAGTTTAGTGATCCCCGCTGATTTGGCTGAAATGGAGTTTGGTAAATTATTTCATCATTTTAAACACGATCACGATGCTATTTTACTCGGTGTTGCGCACAACCTAAGTGCGCAAAATATGGATTTAAACCCACCACTTAATTACCCAGTTAATAGCGGCGATATATTACATTACATCGCTGTTGACCGTGTATTAAGCAACGAAGTAGATTGGCAGGGGCTTGCTAAGTAATGGGGGAAGTGGCGTTTTTAATTCTACTCTTGAGTGCTTATATTTTACCAGTGGTAATTGTGCTCAATAGTAAGCGCACTCAAGGGCATGAAAAAAATGGTTGGTTAATTGGCATCATCCTCTTCTCATGGCTTGCACTGGTTATGTACTTTGCCATCATCCCTAAGCATGGTCACAAAAAGAAAAAGACCAAAAAAAAGTAGAGCTAAGCGGCCAGCTTACATATAAATTTGCCAACCGTGTTTGATTTAATCAGCACGGTTTTTTATTTTCAGCTGCTAGCCTCACTTTAATTGTTTTAGCTTGTGCTCTACTAAAGCATCATCAGGGGCTAGTTGCTGGGCAACTTCGAGCAGCTGAATGGCATCATTAGGGTGCTCATCTTGATGTTTTAGGGCAACATCAATCAGTGGTTGAATATCAATTTTTGCTTGATGCTCTTGCACATGCGCTGCTTTTTCATCAATAAGAATGTTGTGCGCTTTGCTTAATAAGGCTTGCCGGTGTGCCGATTTGATATTCGCCTTGTTGAGTCTTCTGTAATAATCTTCTTTAAAGCGCAGGGTTTTGGTTTGTAGGCGAAATTGCGCAATATCAATTTGCTGATGAGCAATAAAATCAACGGCAACTTGTTTATAAAAGCCAAATTTATTTAAGTAAGTGGCATGCGTGCTGTGGCCCATACCAAATACCCGTAAATGGGTTAGTTGCGAATAGCGCTTAGCATGGCCACGATCAATACGATTGGTCGGGTCGTAAATTATATAGCCTTTAGCATTGCCTAAATCGAGATCGTGGTAATCTTGTTCCCAATCGAATTGTTGGGCTATATCGGTACTTGAGCGGTCATCCCAAGGAGCAAGTGCTTTATTTTTGGTACTAACAGGATGAAATAACAGTACCTTATCTAGCTTTAGTAAGTTAGCAAATGCACCCACAGCAAAGCCACCTCGGCTTAAGCCGTAGCCTAATCGCTCGGGAAAGGGGGTTAGCAAGGGAGCGAGTTGCTCGAGGAAAAACAGTAAATTACGGTGTCTAAACCAATTACTTATTCCTAAATGTTGAAAAGAAATAACATTAACCTGTTGTTTTTGCGCTAGCTGAAACCCCCAAGGGCTAAAATCATCGTTGAGATCGTGCTGTTGGTAATTGGTACCGGCAGGGGAAAAGGTGAACAATAAAGGCTTATTAATATCAATAAAGTGATACTTAACAAACACATCGCCAAGTAAATCCCCTCCAGAGATAGGTAACCTGGCTTGCTGTTCATCTTGAGCTAGAGTTAACCACTCATCTAACCAATATAGTAATTTCATCTAACCCCCTAACTAAAACAAGCCAACTATTTTAGCAAATTTGGAAAAAGAAGGAAAACGTGATGTATTAGCAGCAATCTATTGTTGTTACTCGGCCATTTTTATAATTGCTTGCCAATCCGCTTTAGTCACTGGCATTACCGATAATCGACCACCTTTTTTAAGGGCTATTTCGGTGATGGCGTCGTTTTCTTTAATCGCTTTTAGGCTGACTAATTTATTTAAATGCTGCTGATAGGTCACATCAACCACCACCCATCTCGGTTTCTCACTGGTCGATTTAGGGTCGTAATAATCACTGCTTAAATGAAATTGGCAAGGATCTGGGTAGGCTTCAGTAGTCACTATTGCGATACCTGCAACGCCGACCTGTTTACAGCTAGAATGGTAAATCATCACTAAATCGCCGAGCTTTACGCCATCACGCATAAAATTACGAGCTTGGTAGTTGCGCACACCTTCCCATGCAGTGGTTTGTGCAGGGGCGCTTTTTAAATCGTCGATTGAAAATGCATCGGGTTCAGTTTTAAATAACCAATACGCCATAACTAGGCTCCTTGAAATATTTACATCATACTTGTCTATAGTATCATTAAAATCTAAATGGGATTGAGGAGCAACTATGAGCCAAGTTTTAGATGATTTATTGTCGTTATTAACGTTAGAAGAAATAGAGCAGGGCTTGTATCGCGGGCAAAGCCAAGATTTGGGGTTTCGCGCGGTATTTGGTGGTCAAGTCATGGGCCAAGCGTTGTCTGCGGCCAAAGAAACCTTGCCAGAGGGGCGTATTGTACACTCTCTGCATTCTTATTTCTTACGCCCTGGTGATGCTGCCAAGCCAATAGTGTACGATGTTGAAACCATTCGGGATGGTAAGAGCTTTAGTACTCGCCGTGTTAGTGCGATTCAATATGGCAAACCTATTTTTTATATGACGGCATCATTCCAAGGCGCAGAACAAGGCTTGTCGCATCAAGCCACTATGCCTGATGTACCTGCTCCTGAGGAGTTGCGCTCATCATTGGAGTTTTATCAAGAGCACGCATCCCATATACCAGAGGTGATCCGCAATAAGTTTATTCGCGAAATGCCGATTGAAATGCGTCCGGTCACCTTTCATAACCCATTTAAGCCAGAGGTAATGGAGCCGGTTAAACATATTTGGTTCAAAGCCAATGGCGAGATGCCAGATGATCAACGTATTCATAACTATTTATTGGCGTATGCGTCTGACTTTGAGTTTTTACCAACCGCATTACAGCCGCACGGCGTGTCGTTTATGCAGCCCAATATGCAGGTAGCAACCATTGACCATGCGATGTGGTTTCATCGCCCGTTTCGTTTGGATGACTGGATTTTATATACCATTGATAGCCCAAGTGCGAGTTCGGGGCGTGGTTTGGTGCGTGGCCAGTTCTTTGACCGTCAAGGCAACTTAGTGGCCTCAACGATCCAAGAAGGGGTAATGCGTCAGCGCTGATAGGCGATTTGCAGCTACTTTTGGTTACATTGCCCTTGTACAATATCACTAATTGACTGCCAGACCCGTGCTGGCAGTAATGCTTTAAGATGCATATACACTTCACATAGTTCTGTACTGCCCTGTAGGCCATTCTCGGTTTCGCTAATTAAACCTTGCTCGCGCAAGTTGCTAATAAAACCGACCAATACTTTTTTGTCAAAAAATTCAGGAGTTTTAATACCGTGCAATGTCCCTAAGCGCTCAGCCAGTACTTGGCTTTCACGTTCAAGTTCTGCGCGTTCAATACCTAAACTTGTTTGAATAAAACCAGTTACAATCGCATAGCGTTGCAGCGTTAAACTAAGCGCCCGACCGAGAATTTCCAGCTTCGCTAAGCAGTCATTACTGTTGGTGATTTTGATGTTATCACCATCAATCTCAATTAAATCTTGATCAACAAAGCTGGCTAAAATACGGGTAATGTAGTTTTCGTCGAGTTCGTGCAAAAACCATTCTTTAGCAAATAGCGGGTAAAAGCAGTTAATCAAAGCTTGGCACTGTGCAATGGTGGTTTTATGGCTTTTAAATATATGCAGCGCCAGTAAGCTTGGTACCGCAAACACATGCAGGATATTATTACGATAATAGTTAAAGAGGATTTTTTCTTTATCATTAATGGCAATAATTTCGCCAAACTCATCACTGATCACCTCAAACTTATTCAGCTTTAACGCATGCGCCAATAGTTGTTCTGGGTTTTCATCTGGGATGGTGACTTTTTCACTGTAACTCGCACTGCGTTGCAGGTGTAAGTAAAAATCTAGTTGCGCTAACAATTTAGGTTTACTCAACGCTTGTTTGTCGTTTACTAGTAATATCATCGCTAGTAAGTTAACCGAGTTAAGGGCTGCGGCACTGTTAATGTTAACCATCACTTTATCGGCTAATGTCGCCACTTGCGGCCCAAGCCACTGCGGTTTTTGTACATCAGTAGGGTGAATAGACTCACGCCAATCAGGTTGATGCTCATTTAAATATTGGTTGATTGAGATCGGATCGCCAAAGTTTAAATAACCACGACCGTAGTTCTTTAAATTTTTAATGGCTTTAAAAATACCAAAAATAGACTCGCCTTTTTTATCGTCGCCCGCCAGTTCTTTCAGGTAGGTATTGATTTCCATGACATGCTCATAGCCAATATACACAGGCACAATCGAAATAGGGCGATCAATACCTCGCAACATGGCTTGTAAGGTCATTGCCAACATACCGGTTTTTGGTGGCAATAAACGCCCGGTGCGGCTGCGTCCGCCTTCAGTGTAAAACTTTACGGAATAACCTTTGATAAATAACTGGCTTAAATATTCTTTAAACACGGCCGAATAGAGCTTGTTGCCCGCGAATGAGCGGCGAATAAAAAACGCCCCTGAGCGGCGGAAGATGCCACCGGCAGGGAAAAAGTTTAAGTTAATACCCGCGGCAATATGTGGCGGCACTAAGCCTAAATGATAAATAGAGTAGGTAAGTAGCAAATAATCCATGTGTGAGCGATGGCATGGCATATAGATGATCTCATGACCTTTATTGGTTAAGTCATGTAGCTGCTCGGTGTATTTGATATCAATACCGTTATACAGTTTATTCCACAGCCATGTAAGTATGCGCTCTGCAACACGAATGGTCGCGTCGCTATAATTCGCTGCTATTTCATCAAGCAGCTTTAAGGCATTTTGTCGTGCCTGTTGCTGGCTGATGTTTTTTTCTTTGGCTTCAGTTTGAATTGCTTTTTTTATAGTTGGTGAAGCCAATAACGAATTAAACAGCTGCTCGCGTGAGGGCATTTTAGGGCCCGTCGCCGCTAGTTTTTGGCGCCGAAAATGTACCCGTGCTACGCGAAGTAGTTTATGCGGTAGTTCATTCACATCAGCTTTTTCGTTAACCAGTAGCGATAAATCAAGTGGCTGACTAAAGCGAATAAAATTGTCACGACCAGAGAACAATAATACAAAAAACTTACGAAACCAGCTAGGGGTCAGTGAATGCGACACCAACGTGCCTAAACCGGGCTTTTCTTTACCTGGATTACGACCCCATAAAATAGTCACTGGCAGCACTTGCACGTTTTGTTCACCGTTGGCCAGTAATTGATCAATAATTTGTTTGCCTTGATTAAGCGCATCCGTTGGTTTGGCTTTATCGCCAAATAGCGGCGGTGGATTTTGTAAACCAATAAAGCGCTCTAGTTCTTGGCCACCTAAAAATTGTGATTGCATAGGTGAAGGTAAACCAAACTTTTTGCAGACTTTATCTAGCGCCGCTAAATCTGAGCGAGCATTGAGCTTAACGATATAAAAGGTTGGATATGCCGGATTAAGGCCGTATTGTTCGATTGGGTTTTCAGGCAGCACCTTGCTTTTAACGAACAGGCTATCCATTACCTTAGAGACAAAATTCAAACAATAATTAAAAATACGCATCAACTCACCAACGTAGAGGGTAAAAAGCAAAATAAGCGCAGATAATACCAAGTAATAACTGGACTGACCATTATCATTAATAGCGAGCACGATCATCTCGCTCTATCACTATAGATAACTTCCTGTATTGACGACACAATGACAGCCCTTTTTTACAGTATAAATAATCCTCATTCTGGTAGTTTGAAATAGTTGTTGCATTTATCACCAATATCACTATAATACGCAGGCTTTCAAAATTCCCTCGGGAACTTGGAAGGAACATTAAGCTTGGATTTCAAGCTAATAAAACAGGAGTTCCGATTTGGAACTCAACGTAGATATAAATCAACAACCGGCATCTTATGTTTTTAAGATTGTTTCGGTCGTTTTTTTATGCTCTTTTAAATGCTCTTTATATTGAGGTTTAAGAATGTCAAATCAACGCATTCGTATTCGCCTAAAAGCTTTTGACCACCGTTTGATTGACCAATCAACGGCGGAAATCGTGGAAACTGCGAAACGCACTGGCGCCCAAGTACGTGGTCCAATTCCACTACCTACACGCTTTGAACGTTTTACTGTACTTACATCACCGCACGTTAATAAAGACGCGCGTGATCAGTACGAGATCCGCACCCATAAACGTCTGATCGACATCGTAGAACCAACTGACAAGACTGTTGACGCACTTATGCGTTTAGATCTTGCTGCTGGTGTTGATGTTCAAATCAGCCTGGGTTAATCGAAAGATTAGAGAGGTTTTAGGAAAATGGCATTAGGTCTAGTCGGTCGTAAAGTGGGTATGACACGTATCTTCACTGAAGATGGTGTATCTATCCCTGTGAC
>NZ_DRGM01000146.1 GCF_011050055.1 Pseudoalteromonas prydzensis
ACCGCGAGCCAGCCATACCATTTATCCGTTTTATGTTTGTTTATTAATAGATCAACACCGTAAGCTCGCCCAGTGACATCATTACTGTAACGCATTGCTGCATCGGAATAATTGTTTAATGCCAACGGTAAATCGTCCATGGTTTTGTAATACCCTTCAATAGACCATGTCCACTCATCGGCAAGTTCTTGTGCAAAACCTAAACTGCTGTGTTTGGAGGTTTGCGAACGTAACTTCGGGTTGCCGTGTTCAGGCAATATGTAGTCAATATCTTGCATACGATTATAATGCCCGTATTTAGCATTGATGCTATTTCTGTCATTAATGAAATAGCTAAGTGCAAGGCGTGGCATCACAAAATCTTCATCAGTGTAATCATTGCCTTGATATTGTACGCCGACTTCGCTTTGCCATTGTTCGTTAATATCCCAAATATGGCTAACACCAACAAAGTACTTATCAAGGGCTAGCTTGTCTTTGCCCGTTATTCGCTCACCTTTGTTTAGATCGCAATCAGGATCGAGCTCGGTACAAAGATATTGAAAACTATCGTAACTGTACGTGCTGTCGTTATCAAAATAGGCGGCATCAAACACCAGTTGCTGGGCTTTAGTAACACGCCAATTTAAGCGTCCTTTATAAGTGATTTGCTTTTGTTGTTCTTCATCAAAATAGCCATCACTTAGCGTGGCACGTTTAGCGTATTCCAAGCGGCCAGAATGTTCGAGCGCAGCAACGCCTAAGCGTAAATGAAAGTCTTTATGAAAGTGATCCCATAGAATACTTTGGCTGGTAAATTCACGAATAAAATCAGCATCGCCTTGATACTCAGGGTTTTTTAGTGATAGTTCAGCGCGTTGATTAAAGCCCGCTGCAACCGAGTCTTTAGCGCCTGTAAATGACACGGTTAGCGCGTTTTGATTGTTTATATCCCAGATCCATTTACCTTGATAATCATGATCATCCGGGGGATCATTAATGGTGACACCACTGAGTTCACCATCGTCGTTTTCAAGCTCTTCACCTTTGGAAAAAAACAGCGGTAATGTACTTTTACGTGCTGATAAATAAAACGCTGTGTTCTGCGTGAGTTGTCCTTCAACAAAGACACCGGCATTAAACATTGTAACATCAAGCGTGGTAGTAATCGGCTGATATTTAGGGTTACGCAGTGTTACGTCAAATACGGCACCGGTGGCGTTGCTGTAGCTGGTGCCATAACCGGCTGAGTAAAGTTGAAAGTCTTGAATAATGTACTTGTTGAAAATAGAACTGCCGAAATCGTGAAAAATATAGCCAGCAGGCATAAAATCCACTTCAAACAAATTATCATCGGGCGATGAGCCACGTACCGCTGGTTCACTCATTGAGCCGCCAGCGGCGACAACGCCTGGCAATGCAAATACTGCCCGCAGTGGGTCGCCCATAGCACCGGGCATAGTGATCAGTTTTTCAGTATTTTCGGGTAATGCTACTGCGTTTATAAACGGTTTCAAGACGCTCTATTGTTTCTTCATTAGCATCAACGTTGGCGTGCGTTAAAAATGGCAAGCACAACGCCAGTGGCGTTAAACGATAAAGTGATGGCAAGCAGGTGGCTAACATGTTTCTTCCATGGTTATGAGTAAATGTGACTGCGGCCTATAGTAATGAGAAAAGATATAAAAATACGTAGTAAACTGTACGCAAATGTAGGTAAGTGTAGGGAGGTGTTATAAGCTGTTACATTTAGTTTTGGGCTCTGATAGTAATACCTAATTGACTTGAATAGCCCATTGCACGGGCGGTTATTTGCAGTTGCTCATTCACCACATAATAAGTAGGAAAGGCGCTGATTTTATAATTACTTTGGGTATGTTTATCGCCGAGTAAAATGGGCATTGTTAGCTTAAGTTCGTCAATAAACTGCGCAACTTCTTGTGCATTTTTATAATCAAGCGCGATGCCAATGGCAGTGATATCAGAATCAACCAGTGCCGCTTCTAGGTTTGGCATACTGTAACGACAAATTGTGCACCATGGCGCAAAAAAATACACGACGGTGGTGTTGCCTTTGAGCATCGCAATATCCATACGTTGTTTGCTGTCATTGAGCAGAGGTAAATTAAAATACGGGGCAGGGCTGCTATCTGAGCTGAGTAAATTGCGTTGCTGATAAGTAGTCACTACAAAAAACACCACAACTAAAATTATGATGTTCACTAACAAACTTGTTATTTTTTTCATCTGCACCTCTAAAGTTAATGCTCCTAATTACGCTTTATAGACTTGAAAAGCAAACCTTCTGTGCCCATTTTATTGAGTAGGCAAAAAGAGGTTTTGAAAAAAATAAAACTTTTTTCAAAAATAATCTTGAAAACAATTTTGCCGTCCATATATAGTTTAGTGAGGACGCCTGATGGGTCCCAATTAAACAGAAGTAATTGAAATTTATATTATTAATTAAACTTTGCCTGCGCTTGTTCAACCGAAAAGCACATGCAAAATATCGCTTAAATATGAGGATATTATTATGCGTACAGTAGATTTATCACCACTTTATCGTTCATTCATTGGTTTCGATCATTTAGCATCTTTAATGGATGCGGCAGCTCGTACTGACAAGCAGCCAAGTTTTCCTCCGTATAACATCGAAGCACTCGATAAAGACAAATATCGCATTACTATGGCTGTTGCCGGCTTTAGTGATAATGAGCTGACGATAGAGTCAGAAAACAACACCTTAAAAGTGGCAGGTATTAAAGCCGATAAAGATGACAGCGCAGAGCGCAAATTTATTCATCAAGGCATTGCCGAGCGTAATTTTGAACGCAAATTCCAGCTAGGTGACCACGTAAAAGTACTCGGCGCTGATTTAGCCAATGGCTTACTTAGCATCGATTTGCAACGTGAGATCCCTGAAGCACTTAAACCACGTAAAATTGAAATTGGCAGTGGTAACTTGCTAGAAGGTAAATAACCAACCCTTTGACATTATTTTCCCCTGATTTAATTGTTATTTTTAGCCGCCTCAGTTGAGGCGGCTTTTCTATGGCTGCAATAGATGGCTTTGTATTATTTTAAAGCGTTTCAATATTATCTAAGCACCACTGCGCTCTATTAAGAATGGCTTGCTGTTGAGTTGGGGTTTGTTTTTGCCAATTTTTATAAACCATGCTAATACGAGGATTGTGTGCTAATCGCGCTTGATGGCTGTGCATAAATTGCCAGTATAAGCTGTTAAACGGGCAAGCCGTAGCTTCAGTTTTTTGTTGTACCTTGTAGTGGCAGCTATTGCAGTAATCACTCATTTTGTTTATGTAGTTACCGCTTGCAGCATACGGTTTTGTGGCGATCAGGCCGCCATCAGCAAATTGACTCATACCACGGGTGTTTGGCATTTCTACCCATTCAATGGCATCGATATAAATGCCTAAATACCAGTTATCAACATGATCAGGAGCAATACCGGTTAATAAGCAAAAGTTACCGGTGATCATTAACCGTTGTATATGATGTGCATAGGCGGTCTCTAAGCTTTGCGTGATTGCCTGCTTCATGCAGTTCATGTTTGTTTTGCCACTCCAAAAGTAATCCGGTATCGGGCGACTGGCACCGAGTTCATTTTTAGTTGCGTAAGCGGGCATATTTTGCCAATAAATCCCTCTTACATATTCTCGCCAGCCTAAAATTTGCCTAATAAACCCTTCAACTTGGGCAAGGTTGATCTGATCTTGGCGTGCGGTAAATTCAGCCAGTACTTGCTTAATAACGTGCATTGGGTGCAGCATTTTAGTGTTCAGTGCAAACGCGATACGGCTATGATACAAACTCCATTGGTACGAGCTCTGACAGGTCATTGCGTCTTGAAATTGCCCGAAGCAGGGGAGTAGGTGAGTACAAAAGTAAGCGAGTAATTGTTTTGCTTGTGCGCGACTGGTTGGCCACAATAAGGTTGCTGAGCAATGGCCTAGGGTATTTATCTGGTGTTTTTTTATGCGCTGTAAAATAGCTGCAATATTATTGCTAAATATTTTTGGTTCAGGGATGGCGGCTAAATCGGTTTTTTTTAATTTGTTACGATTGTCTTGGTCAAAGTTCCATTGCCCGCCTAGTGGAGCATTATCTTGCATCAATATGTCAAAGCGCTTGCGCATCATGCGATAAAAAAATTCCATTTTCACATGCTTATCTTTTTTAAAATGGTCGCTGATATCGGCAAAAGGTAATAAAAAATGTTCGCTATCACAGCCACTGATTTTTAAGCTGCTGTGTGATTTAAATTGCTGCATCTGTTGCTGTAGGCGATACTCATCAGGATATTGATATTGAATGTGCTGGCACTGATATTGCTCTGCTAAGCGTGTTAGTAATGAAGTAATGCAAGCATCGTTTTGGGTATCATCGAGCGTTAAGTGAAGCACATTTAATTGCGCTTTTTTGAGTGCTGCGGCAAAGTTTTCCATTGCTGCAAAAAACGCCGCTACTTTTTGTATATGATGTTTTACATAATCTGTTTCTTGTTTTAATTCAGCAATGACATAAAGGTATTGCGTTTGATTTTGTTCTTTATACCAACTGTGGCTGGCATTAAGTTGATCACCAAAAATAAATCGCAGCGTTTTATACATTATAGATTTTGCCCAAAGTAATCGTATACGCATTAAGTTACTGCTTAGATCGCATTTATTAATTCTGAAAGTAGTGGTATATAGGTAGAAGAAAACTGTGTAGGTTAACTACCTAAACGAGGGAATGTCGGCTTATGAACAAACATCAGTGTAATATTAGAACATTAAAAATTATTTTACCTTGCGTTATTACGCTGTGCTTTGTTGCGCCACTGCATGCGAGCGTTTATCAATGTGAGAAAAATGGGGTGATGGAGTTTAGCCAATTTCCGTGTGGGGACGATGCAAAACTTATTACGGTGAAAGAGCAAAACCCAGCCGTCCCCGGTAATATTGTTACTCATGGAAATATGGATACGACGGGCGTTGATAGTTATATCCGCACAAAGCAAATTGATGCGGATATCCAACAGCACCAAGATAAGATTGATACCCTTAGCGAAAAAATGAACGAAGAGATCGCTGGATTAAGTGAGCAATCTGCTGCGCAATTAAATAATTTATCCGGTGCCAAGAAAGAAACGGCAATCGCTAATCAAATGGCCAATGTTTCCGAACGTTATAATGTGTTAATTGAGCGTGAACAGCGAGACATTGATCGTCTGCTAAAAGAAAAGCAGGGTTTACAGACGGTGATAAACAGTTCAGAAATTGACGAGCAGTCAACTCAGAGCAAAGATATTGATTCGTTTATTCGCGTACAAGAGATCAAACGTGATATTGAACAAAGACAATCAAAAATAGATACTTACCAAGCGCAAATGGATAGGCAAATAGCAGCGCTTGAAACTCAAGCCAGCGAGCAACCGAATAATTTAGCGGATGCGGTTTTTGATAATTCACTGTCGCGAAAAATGACCGCTTTAACGTCAAAATATGCAACGTTAATCGATGTTGAACAACGCCAAATAGACCGTTTATTACAAGAGTTAGCCACTTTGCAATAAGCACTGGGCGTGTTATGAACTCATTTGCTGTTGAACTGACTTATTAATAGCAACGATGTTATTGGTATTAAATAAGTAGCTTTTTACAATGCTTTTAAACATTCTAACGGCATAATGCCAAGCGTTTTCTAAGTTTGGCGTGAATTCCTTGCCTAGATGAATTTTTAGTGCCGCGATAAACGCATCGCCTAATAAATCAACGTCCTGACACGTGAGACCACTCTTACTTAGGTTGTTAGCATGATGCTGAATAAAAGGCAGAACAGACAATAAGCAGTCTAAATGGGTAACAGTACGTTCTAATGAGCAATACAATAAATAACTTTTTTCACTTATTTCCTGACTGCTAGGCCACTGCATAGTCAGTGCATGACGTTTCAGCTGTACATGAAAAGTGACTGTAAAACAGTGAAAATTGGGTTTTATTATTGCTATGCTCTGTAATAATATTTTTTGATGATGAGCTGATACACCCATGATAAGCCCTCTTAAAAAATCTAAACTATGCAGATTGCCGTAGAAGACTAAGTATAGACG
>NZ_DRGM01000147.1 GCF_011050055.1 Pseudoalteromonas prydzensis
GATTATATCCATGTGAGCACCGCAGGACTGAGCCCAGAGCAGCAAATCCCTGTGGAAGCGAGCTATCAAGTGCCTTTTGCTGCCGCGATAAAAGAAGCGGTCAATATACCTGTCATTGCCGTGGGCCTAATCACCGAGGCCGAGCAGGCAGAAAGCATCATCACCGAGCAGCAAGCGGACGCGGTTGCATTGGCACGCGGCATACTTTACGACCCGCACTGGCCGTGGCACGCGGCGGCCGAGCTTGGCGCAACCGTCAAAGCGCCCAAACAATATCTGCGCTCAAGCCCGCACGGTAAGCCGTCTCCGATAGAATAAGTGTAATCGAACTACGAACATAGACTGAAGACATTACTTGCTTCAGTCTATGCATTAACTCACTTTAATTCAAACTAAAGTAATTATGGCTTAAAAGTTAGATAGTCATCAGTGTATTCAACTTGACAAGTGGTAGTGATATCAACGCTGCCATAATTTACCGGCTGAAGTGTAGCGCAGGGAGGTCAACTTATGGTCTTGTTAGGCCTGCTAAATGTTCCATAAGCGGAATTACCTCATTGTAAATACCCCATTCTTAACACAACATCATCGTAGAATAATTAAGCCACCTGCCTGTACTCAGCAGGTGTCATTGTAGTGGCATAATGAAATAGGACAGTAGATAAGAGGTTATACTATCACCAAGACTGGAGAGAAGATATGACCACTACACACCGCACAAACAAAAGTATTAAGCTATTATTCTAGTAAGTAATGAAACAAAATTATATATGGTTTTCCGTTCACCCTGAGCCTGTTGAAGAGTAGGAAAACCGTTATGGTTCGACAAGCTCACCACGAACGGTTTTTTATAATTTAAATTTGTTCAGTTACTTAAATCAGAATAGTATGATGAAGAAAGCCCTTCCTAAATTAGATACGCATAATATTCTACTGCTTTTCACAATATCACCATCTACAGTTTAACCTATCAAACGCTGTGCTAAAAAATTCACCAACACGCCAATTTTTACCACATTACGGCTAGTGGGCGGATACACCAAATAAATCCCGTCATCTGTCGCCAAAGACGGGGTCACTTGCCAATCAGACAACACCTGTACCAACGCCCCAGACTGCAACGCTTTCTCAATCAGCCAATTAGGTAAATGGCTAATCCCTTGTCCATCAAGCGTGGCTTGTTTCAGCATTTCTATATTATTACCCATCAAATTCCCTGTCACCCGCAAACTTTGCGTTTTACCCGTTTTATGGAAATACCACTTTGACGCATAGCCTTGATACATAAACGGCAAACAATTATGCTCGGCTAATTGTGACGGTATTTGTGGTGTTCCATGCAATCGTAGATAATCGGGACTGGCACATAACAGCCGTTGCTGAGAGGCAATAAATTTTGCTACCAAGCGGTCATCCTCCACACGCCCTAACCGCACCCCTACATCATATTTCTCATTAAATAAATCTACAAATTCATCACTAGCAAATAGCTCCAATTCAATTTTTGGGTATAAATGGGCAAATTCGGCAAGCAATGGGGCGATTTTTTCAATCCCATAGGCACTGGGAAAAGTAAGGCACAATCGCCCTTGTGGCTCAATTTGCTCCTCTTTAATCGCTTCATTTACCTGTTGTAATTCAGCTAATATCGGCTCGGTCTGTTGTAAATAACGCATCCCTGCATGGGTCAAATCCAAATGTCTGGTTGAGCGATTCAATAGCTTAACTTGCAAGGATTGTTCTAAGTTATCAATTTGCCGAGTGACAGACGACACCGCCAGCCCAAGCTGACTTGCCGTGGCAGTAAAGCTATTAGTATTCGCCACATGGTGAAAAATAGTGAGGGCATAGAAGTAATTGATGGTCATGGGTTTGTTAGCAGTTAAGTGTATTTTTGAATAAACATATTTTTGCAAAAAAAGCAAAACTGTTTCTAATTTTACCCCAATTATCATTAAAAATAAAAGCATTATACTAGGGCTATATTTTTTAATGCTTAATTTAACGGAGTGACTCCCATGACCACAAGCTCACAAACTGCTGTACCAAACCTCTCTGTTCTTGGACAAGACAATAGCCAATTATTTCACACCGCTCAGACGAATGAAAATATAACCCCGCAACAAAAACAACTACCCCCTCATCTTGCCAATCACCCTGCATTTAGTGAGGTGTTTCAAGCGGATAAACTCACCTTGGGATTGATTGCCCCGTTTAAAGGCTATCCCAATAGTCCGATTCCGAGCTTAGAAGACTTTGGGGAAACCGCTGTCTTAGCAGAACAGCTTGGATTTTCTGCACTATGGTTGCGAGATGTGCCATTTTATGACCCAAGTTTTGGCGATGTTGGACAAGCATTTGACCCCATGGTTGCCATGGGCTATTTGACTGCGAAAACCCAACGAATTGCGATAGGTTCAGCAGGCATCGTTGCACCTTTGCGGAGTCCCATTCATATCGCCAAAGCCTCAGCAAGTACGGCAGTATTAAGCAATAATCGCTTTATTTTGGGGATGTCGAGTGGCGATAGACCTGTGGAATACCCTGTGTTTCAGCAAAACTTTGACAATCGTGCCGAGCGTTTTCGAGAAAGTTGGGACATGATTCGTGCCTTAACCACCCAAAAATTTCCGCAGTTTAAAGGGCAACATTATGGGGATTTAACAGGCAATATTGGCTTTATCCCTATCCTTGAACAACGCTTACCGATGGTTGCTATTGGTCGTGCCAGACAGGAACTAGATTGGCTTGCTAATACTGCCGATGCGTGGATTTGGCATGGGGTAAACCCAAAAGATACCAAAAATATCGTGCAAACCTTGGCGGATTTAAATCAAGATGACGCTTGGCATCCTTTTGGTTATGCCAATTTTGTCGAACTTAGTGAGAATCCGAATGAGCCTGCTCAATTATCTCGCAATATTTATCTACGAGGCGGGTCACATAGTTTGCTGGAATTTTGGCAAGAGCAGAAAGAACAAGGCTTATCTCATGTCACCATTAATTTAAAGCCTACCAAACGCCCTGTCAAAGAAACGTTGCAAGACTTAGCAGAAAATGTGTTAGCCAAATTAAACCAATAAAAATGGGGTATAAAACCATGAAAACGCTTGTCATTGATACCACAATCAATGCCCATACTGAGTCATTTTCGGCTCAGTTACTACAACAAATCAAACAGCAATTTGCTGAAAGCACAACCTATTTGCCATTAAATGACATGGATTTACCTACCTTGGATGAGGCAACCCTAACGGTCATTTATAAACAAAAAGCAGGGGAGGCTTTGAGTGTGGCGGAGCAAGCTATCGCCGACACTCGGCAATCGATGTTACAGCAGTTTAAAGCGCATCAAAAAATCGTTATTATCTATCCGATGTATAACTACAATATCCCTGCTCGACTCAAAGATTATATGGATATGGTGTTGGTGCCACGAGAGACTTTCCAGTACAGCGAGGCAGGTAAAATTGAACCCTTATTGACCGATAATAGAGCCGTGTTGTTTCTACAAATTAGTGGGTCGATGTTCTCATTGGATAAAGAATGCCAACAAATGGAATTTGCTTACCGTTATTTGGATATGATGTTTGCAAAAATGGGCTTTAAAAAACGCACCTTGATTCGAGCAGAAGGCACAGCCATTTGTGATAAAGAGGCAATTTTACAAGCCACGCTAGAAGATTTTAACCAATGGCAAGTTAATTAAATTTTAAGATAGCTGATACATAAGCTCAAGTTAC
>NZ_DRGM01000148.1 GCF_011050055.1 Pseudoalteromonas prydzensis
CATGGGTGGACGTCGTGTTCATCCAGGCTCTGGCCGTGTATACCATGTTGTATATAACCCACCAAAAGTTGAAGATAAAGACGACGTCACAGGTGAAGACTTAATTATTCGCGCCGATGATACTGAAGAAACAGTACGTAAGCGTTTGGGTATTTACCATGAGCAAACAATGCCACTGGTTGATTATTATCAAGCAGAAGCTAAAGCGGGCAACACGCAGTATCATCGTTTAGACGGTACTCAAGCTGTTGAAGCTGTTAACCAGCAACTTGCTGAATTATTAGGTTAATAATTCAATCAATAAAAAAACCGCCGATTGGCGGTTTTTTTATTATTGTAATTTACTCATTGGGTAATAAATTACAATGCGCTTAATGCACTCAATACAGGGTCATATTTTGGTTCTGTTGATAAATCAGCGACTAACTGCTTATAAACAATTTTATGACTCGCATCTAATACAAATACGGCACGAGTAAGTAGTCCCATATCTTTAATTATCAAGCCATAATTTTGACCAAAGTCACGCCATACAGAATCAGATAATGCGGTGATTTTATCTATGTTCTCGGCTTTGCAAAAACGTTTTTGTGCAAAGGGTAAATCAGCACTGATGGTGAGCATGGCTATATTTGGAAATTGCGACGCGACCTTTTCGTTAAAATGTTTGGTTTGAATACTACAAACACCAGTATCTAGGCTTGGCACAACGCTTATTAAAATAGCCTTACCTTGATAATCCGCTAATGTGATTGGTGTAAATGAGCCATCAACCACTTTGAAATCAGGCGCTTTATCACCAAGTTTTACACCTTGCCCTAATAAAGTGATTGGTTTTGATTGTGCTGATACTTTACCAGCATCTAGCGTGTTTTCGGTCATATCGGCTGCAAAAGCCATAGAGCAAAAGGCACTTAAAGCAAAAGTGAGTGAACGAAGCATACGGTATTTCCTTTAGAGTTAACGCAATTAGCGTGAGTGTATTATAATCACTCATGTACACCAAGCGTTTAGTTTAATTTAAAATTGTAATGCACGGTTACATTGATTAACATGAAGCCGTGATACCGTTTGTACCTTACTCATAAAAATAAAAGCACATTGTTCTAGTATTTATTGCTACCAATGTAAGCGACCAGAGAGACACTATGCCAACATCGGTTCTAATTTGTGATGATTCTAAGCTTGCGCGCCGTCAGTTAGCTCGTTCGTTGCCCGATGATTGGGATATTAAAGTTGAGTTTGCTGAAGATGGCGTGCATTGTATTGAGCAAATTAAAGCGTTAAACCCTGAAATATTATTCCTTGATTTAAATATGCCGCAAATGGATGGCTACGAAGTACTGCAAGCAATTCAAGAGCAAAACTTGGATATATTAACAGTTGTTGTCTCAGGCGATATTCAGCCCAATGCGCATCAGCGGGTGATCGAACTTGGCGCGATAGACTTTATTCAAAAACCGTGTGATGCGCAAAAGCTTGCCGATATTATCGAACACCATGGCATTAAAGATAAAGCAATGCGCGAGCGACTCTCACACCGTTTAGGTGAGCAAGTTGACCCAGATGTTAGAGATATCTATCAAGAGCTTACTAACGTTGCTATGGGTCAAGCAGGGGACTTGCTTGCCCGTTTGCTGAATGTATTTGTAGAGTTGCCCATTCCGAATGTTAATATTCTTGAAGTAAACGAATTAGATATGGCACTGCGGTCAATTGACGCTAATGCGTCTACTTCTGGCGTGTGCCAAGGTTTTATTGGCGGTGGTGTTTCCGGTGAAGCGTTGTTATTACTTAATGATTCAAGCTTTAAAGAAATCGCGTCCTTGATGAATTATCAAGGGGAGCTCAATAAGAAAATTGAGCTGGAGCTATTAATGGATATTAGTAATATCTTGATTGGTGCAATTTTAACCGGTTTATCACGTCAATTAGATATGACCTTTAGTCAGGGTCACCCAGTCGTGCTAGGGCAACACTGTGATGTAGCTGATTTAGTGAAGGCGAATAAATCACGCTGGCAACGTACCTTAGCCATAGAAATTAGCTATGGTATTGAAAATCACAATATAAATTGTGATTTAATGCTGTTGTTTACTGAAGATTCACTAAAAACTTTGAAATACAAAGTTGCTTACCTACTAGAAGACTAACATTATGCCTGCTGCTGATTTTAATATGAATGAAATCCATTGGTTAATGGATATGTTTAACACCGTTGATATTGGTTTGGTGGTATTAGATAGAGATTATAAAGTGTGTATTTGGAATGGCTTTATGGAAAACCATTCAGGTATGCTACCCAGTGCAGTGAAAGATAAAGACTTGTTTGATTTGTTTCCTTCAATAGACGAAAAATGGTTTCGCAGTAAATCTGAGTCAGTGTTTATTTTGAAAAACCGCTCATTTACGATTTGGGAGCAACAGCCCTATATTTTCCGTTTTAAAAACTACCGACCAATTACCGGTAAAGCGGATCATATGTATCAAAATGCAACGTTTATTCCGCTGTCAAATACAATGGGTGAAGTTGGCCATATTTGTATCATAATCTATGACGTCACAGACGTTGCGGTTAATAAAAAAGAGCTTGAAGAAGTCAATCGTCAATTGGAGCAAATGAGTCAAACGGATGCGTTGACACAATTAGCTAATCGCGGTCATTGGGAAAACACGCTTCGCCAAGAGTTTTTGCGGATCAAACGAAGTGCTGGATGTAGTACTTTATTGATGTTTGATATCGATCACTTTAAAAAAGTGAATGATGAATACGGCCATCGCTGTGGTGATGAAGCACTTCGCAACATTGCAGATTTATTGCGTAAAACATTACGCGAAACTGATATTGCGGGGCGCTATGGTGGTGAAGAATTTGCTGTTACTTTATTGGACACGGATCGCCAAGGTGCTGAAATATTTGCAGAGCGGTTACGTAGCTTAATTGAAAATTCCTCTATCTATTTTGATGAGCAGCAAATTAAAATGACAGTTAGCATTGGCTTTGCTTGTTTTCAAGATAGTTTTGAGCGCCATGAAAAATGGATTGAAGCGGCGGATAAAGCACTGTATTTTTCAAAAGAAAATGGCAGAAACTGTGTCAGCGCCTATCAGGATTTAAACGAATCTTAATACAAAAAATGACGCTAATAGCGTCATTTCTTTACCCCCGTGCAATTTATCATTATTGTGTGGTATGGCGAGAATCGTCCGATGGACATTGCCCAAGTGGGGTCATCTCGCCAGAGCTGGATTCTTGCTCCAGTTTTACTTGAAAGCCCCACAGCCTGTATAAGTGTTTTAATACCTCGTCATGAGACTTAGCCAGCGGAATATTTTGATGTGGTACGTAGCGTAAGGTTAAAGAGCGATCACCTCTAATATCAACATCATAAACTTGGATGTTGGGTTCCCGGTTGCTGAGGTTATACTGTGCTGAGAGTGCGGTTCTTACTGCGTGGTAGCCGCTTTCATCGTGAATGGCACCGACTTGTAAGTTTGGATCTTTTTCGTGATCAATAATAGTAAAAAGCTTAAAATCACGGATCAATTTGGGTGATAGAAATTGGCTAATAAAGCTCTCATCTTTAAAGTTTTCCATCGCAAAATGTAAGGTATCCAGCCAGTTACTACCCGCATAGTCAGGAAACCATTGTTTATCTTCTTCAGTGGGATTTTCACAGATACGACGAATATCCACCATCATATTAAAGCCTAGCGCATACGGGTTAATACCAGAATAATAGTTACTATTATAAGGGGGTTGATACACCACATTGGTATGACTTTGTAAAAACTCTAACATAAACGAATCAGTAAGTTTTCCTTCATCGTATAGGTGGTTCAAAATGGTATAGTGCCAAAATGTTGCCCAACCTTCATTCATTACCTGAGTTTGTTTTTGTGGATAAAAATACTGTGAAATTTTCCGCACAATGCGGATCACTTCTCGCTGCCATGATTCAAGCAATGGCGCATTTTTTTCAATAAAGTACAAAATATTCTCTTGTGGCTCAGAGGGGAAGTGGCGCTCACGTTTTTTTGTTTCTTGCTGATTGGAAGGAATAGTACGCCATAGTTCGTTTACTTGTGATTGTAAGTAATTTTCGCGTTCTTGCTGGCGTTTTTGCTCTTCAAATAAAGAAATTTGTTGTGGGCGTTTATAACGATCAACGCCATAATTCATCAGGGCATGGCATGAATCTAACAAATTCTCGACTTCGTCAATACCATACTTTTCTTCACAACGGGCAATATAGTTTTTAGCAAACAGTAAGTAATCAATAATTGAGCTGGCATCTGTCCATGTTTTAAATAAATAATTCCCTTTAAAAAAAGAGTTATGCCCATAACATGCATGCGCCATTACTAATGCTTGCATTGGAAGGGTATTTTCTTCCATTAAATAAGCAATACAAGGATCTGAATTAATCACAATTTCATAAGCCAATCCCATTTGTCCGCGTTTGTAATTTTGCTCAGTTTGAATAAATTTTTTACCGTATGACCAATGGCTGTAACCAATTGGCATACCAACGCTGGAGTAGGCATCCATCATTTGCTCTGCGGTGATCACTTCTATTTGGTTGACGTAGGTATCGAGACGATAATGTTCAGCCACACGGGCTATTTCGTCTTGGTATTGCTGTAATAACTCAAACGTCCAATCTGGCCCATCACTCATTCGTTTATCGGTCATATAAATACCTCGTTGTGCAGCTTAGGCTGCACCTTGGTGTTGACGACTCTTTTTAAATAGCTCACGGAAAATAGGGTAAATATCTTCAACATTACGAATATGTTGAATAGCAAAATTGTCATGGGTTTGACAAATAGCTTGGTATTCGCGCCACAAACTCTGATGGGCACGCGTAGTGATCTCAATATAGGCATAATAACGCACATCTTTTAAAAGTTTATTACGCAAAATTTCACCACACTGTGGTGAGTCATCAGCCCAATTATCACCATCAGAGGCCTGTGCTGCATAAACATTCCATTCGCCTGCGTGGTAACGCTCTGAGATGATCTCATTCATTAATTTAAGCGCACTGGAGACAATTGTTCCGCCGGTTTCTTGAGAATAGAAAAACTCTTGCTCATCCACTTCTTTGGCTTGGGTGTGGTGGCGAATATACACCACTTCAATGTCTTTATAACTACGGGTTAAAAACTGATAGAGCAATATATAAAAGCGTTTCGCCATATCTTTGGTGGCCTGATCCATTGAGCCCGACACATCCATAATACAAAACATCACCGCTTTACTGGTTGGGTGTGGTTGCTTTTCGTAATTACGAAAACGCAGATCATAATTATCAATAAAAGGCACTGCGTCAATACGCTTTTGTAATGCCGCAATTTCTTGCTCAAGTAATGCAATTGCCGCGATATCAGGTTTTTCCTCTGCCATTAATATGCAAAGCTGTGCTTCAAGTTCTGCTAATTGCCGTTTTTTACCCGCGGTCATCGCTACGCGCCTGGCCACTGAACCTTGTAAAGAACGGACAATATCAATGTTGCTTGGCATGCCATCGCTGCAAAAACCAGCGCGATGAGTTTTCATTTGCACGAGTTTATCCAACTGGTTCTGTTGTAGGTTTGGCAGCTCTAAATCTTCAAACAGTAAATCTAAGTATTCATCTTTTGAAATTGAAAATACAAAATCGTCTTCGCCTTCACCAGAGTCACTTGCTTCGCCTTCACCCGCACCACCACTGCCTTGGCCACCTTGCGGGCGTTTAATTGTATCCCCAGTTGAAAACTGATCATTGCCAGGGTGAATTTGTTCTCTATTACCTCCTTTGCCTTGGTGAAAAGTCGGCTCACTGATATCCCGTTGTGGGATCGAAATACTTTCTCCACTACTGGTATCAGTGACGCTACGTTTATTTATCGCATCGGATACCGCTTCTTTTATTTGTTTTTTATAGCGCCTGATAAAACGTTGACGATTTAACGTGCTCTTATTCTTACCGTTCAGGCGACGGTCTATAAAATGCGCCATAAAGCCCCCTAAAATACTTCAGTTTGATTGTTATTGTGATTTACGCACCCGTAAATACCATTCAGATAACAAACGTACTTGTTTTTGGGTATAGCCTTTTTCTACCATGCGATTGACAAAATCCTCATGTTTTTTCTGATCTTCTGCGGATGTCTTCGCATTGAATGAAATAACCGGTAATAGCTCTTCGGTATTTGAGAACATTTTTTTCTCAATCACAGTGCGTAGTTTTTCATAGCTAGTCCACAATGGATTTTTACCATTATTGTGAGCGCGTGCCCGCAGCACGAAATTGACTATCTCGTTGCGGAAATCTTTTGGATTTGAAATGCCCGCAGGCTTTTCAATTTTTTCAAGTTCAGCATTTAAGGCTTCGCGGTTGAATAGCTGGCCGGTATCAGGGTCGCGGTATTCTTGATCTTGGATCCAAAAATCAGCGTAAGTGACATAACGGTCAAAAATGTTTTGGCCATATTCAGAATAAGATTCTAAGTAGGCGGTTTGCAATTCTTTACCGATAAACTCAACATACTGCGGAATTAAATAGCCTTTTAAGTGGCTTAAGTAGCGTTCTTCCACGTCGGCAGAGAATTGCTCGCGTTCAATTTGTTGCTCTAATACGTAGAACAAATGCACTGGGTTTGCAGCTACTTCAAGTGTGTCAAAGTTAAATACTCGCGATAAAATTTTAAATGCAAAGCGGGTCGAAAGCCCGGTCATGCCTTCATCAACACCGGCATAATCACGATACTCTTGATACGATTTAGCTTTTGGATCGGTGTCTTTTAAGCTTTCGCCGTCATAGACTCGCATTTTTGAGTAGATACTGGAGTTTTCAGGATCTTTTAACCGTGATAGCGTGGTAAATTTTGCCAATGTTTCCAGTGTGCCAGGAGCACAAGGGGCATTATATAATTCACTGTGCTCTAACAGTTTGTTGTAAATTTTCACTTCTTCTGAAGCGCGTAAACAATAAGGTACTTTTACAATGTAAACACGGTCTAAAAAGGCTTCATTATTTTTGTTGCTTTTAAAGGTCTGCCATTCTGATTCATTTGAATGGGCTAAAATCATGCCGCTGAAGGGCAGCGCACTGATCCCTTCGGTGCCGTTATAGTTACCTTCTTGGGTTGCTGTTAGTAATGGATGCAGCACTTTTATTGGCGCTTTAAACATCTCAACAAATTCCATTAAACCTTGATTTGCAAGACATAATGAACCGGAATAAGCATAGGCATCAGCATCGTTTTGAGCAAAATGCTCTAGTTTGCGAATATCAACTTTACCGACTAAAGCAGAAATATCTTGGTTGTTTTCATCGCCAGGTTCGGTTTTTGCAATAGCAATTTGATTTAATATCGAGGGGTAGCGTTTGACCACTCTAAATTGGCTAATATCGCCATTAAATTCAGATAAACGCTTAGTGGCCCAAGGTGACATTATCGTTTTTAAATAACGGGGTTTAATACCGTATTCTTTTGCCATCAGCTCAGCATCTTCATTTGGGTCAAATAGCGCCAGAGGGTGGTCATTAACCGGCGAGCCTTTAATTGAATAAATGGGCACCTGTTGCATTAAATATTTTAGCTTTTCGGCAATCGATGATTTACCACCGCCTACAGGTCCAAGTAGATAAAGCACTTGTTTACACTCTTCAAGGCCTTGTGCGGCATGTTTTAGGTAGGAAACGATTTGTTCAATCGCGTCCTCCATACCGTAAAAATCATTAAAGGCGGGGTAGCGTGCAACTACTCTGTTTGAAAATAATCGACTTAATCGTGCATCTTTGGAAGTGTCGATCATTTTTGGCTCACCAATGGCCGCTAATAATCGCTCCGGTGCGCTGGCATAAGCCGATTTATCAGTTTTACAAATCTCTAAGAACTCAGCGATACTGTACTCTTCTTCTTGTGCCGCTTCGTATCGTGCTTGGTAATGCTCAAAAATACTCATGGAACCTCCGAAAAACCTGCTTAAACTAGGTGCTTACAAATTAAAAAAGAAGCAAAGGTTATTTAAAGCTTAGTCATGAATTTAGATTTTTGTGCAATAAAATTAAAAATTTATGTTAGAAAATAAAAAAGACGCCGCAGCGTCTTTTAAATTAAGCTTGCTCAAAACGAGCAATCAATTATGCGAAGTTAGCGTTCGCGAATTCCCAGTTAACTAGTGACCAGAATGCTTTTAAGTAATCTGGACGAACGTTACGGAAATCAATGTAGTAAGCGTGTTCCCACAGATCCACAGTCAGGATTGGTGTTACACCGTCTTGAGTTAGCGGCGTTGCTGCGTTAGAAGTATTAACGATGTCTAAAGAACCATCAGCTAATTTAACTAACCAAGTCCAGCTAGAACCGAAGTTGTTAACTGCTTTGTCATCAAAAGCTGCTTGGAATGCTTCAAAAGAACCCCATTTAGCATTGATAGCATCTGCAACCGCGCCCGTTGCTACGCCACCGCCATTTGGAGATAGGCTGTTCCAGTAGAAAGTATGGTTCCAGATCTGTGCTGCATTGTTAAATACGCCACCTTCAGAAGAACATACGATTTCTTCAAGTGATTTACCTTCAAATTCAGTACCTGGGATTAAACCGTTAAGTTTAACAACGTAAGTGTTGTGGTGCTTGCCGTGGTGAAACTCTAATGTTTCTTGTGAAATATGTGGCTCAAGTGCGTTAATTGCATATGGTAGTGACGGTAGTTCAAATGCCATTTTTTATCTCCATCTTCTTTTGGTTGATAGTCCAAATAGTAATAGGTAATACCTGTTCAAATAGGGTAGCTGCCTATACCAAATGGGATTATAGTGTTACTATAATTGTTGAGTATTTTACTCAAGTTTTAGCAAACAGCAATGCCAAACAGCAGTGCAAATGCAAGACTATTTCGATTGCGGCTTTATTTGCCCACTTTAAGATACATATATGAGGCTAAATGAAAATTTTTCAAGCCTTGATATGTTCAGCTATCGTCACTTTTGAGGTTGTAGATGGAAACCATTGATAAAATTAAACAGCAGATTTCTGAAAATCCAATTATCCTTTATATGAAAGGATCGCCTAAATTACCAAATTGTGGTTTTTCTTCACAAGCATCTCAAGCATTAATGTCATGCGGTGAACCGTTTGCCTATGTTGATATTTTACTAAACCCTGATATTCGAGCTGAATTACCAGCCTATGCTAATTGGCCAACATTTCCACAATTGTGGATTGATGGCGAGTTGATCGGTGGCTGTGACATTATCATTGAAATGTTTCAACGTGGTGAATTACAACCACTGATCACTGAAACAGCAGCTAAATACAAAGCAGCTGACGCTGAATAATCCTTATCAGCAAATCAACAAAAAGCCGCTTAATTGCGGCTTTTTTGTGGTTGTTTGATAGGGCTGTGAGGCAGAATGACATGAACACTAAGGCCGCCGTGTTTACGATTATGTAAGCTAATTTGACCATGATGCGCTTCGACTATTTCACGGCACAATGCTAACCCTAAACCGCTACCTGTTGCTTTGGTTGAATAAAATGGGATCAACGCATTTGCCATCACTTGCTCGCTCATGCCTTTTCCCTGATCGCTGACGCTAATATGCGTGCCTTTACTATCTTGTGAAATAGAGACTCTAATATGCTCGTGTGCTGAGCCTGATTCGTGGGCATTTTTTAGTAAGTTGATCAGCAGTTGCTCGATTTGAGTTGGATCGGCAAAGGTCGTTACCTCTTTACTGATCTCGATCATATAGCTCCATTGGGCCTGTAATTGTCCCAGTAACATCGGCCAATCAAGTGTAATGGGTTGTGGTGTAGGCAGTTTGGCAAATTTACCATAGCCTTGGACAAACTCATTGAGGTGCTTAATACGTTCAGAAATGGTGGCAAAAACCCGCCTAAGCCTTGGCTCATCTATTTTTTCACTGAGTAACTGGCCGCTGTGCAGCATTGATGACATGGGACCGAGTGAGTTATTAAGTTCGTGACTGATGATCCGAATGACCTTTTTCCACACCTCGACCTCTTGACGGCTAAGCTCGCGGGTGAGTTGTTTAAAGACATATAAGTAATGATATTGATTGTTAAGTAATAACTTACCTGTTGATAAATGCCACGCTTGAGATTCTTGCTGTTCAGTATCTAGCGTAAATAAACCATCACTATCACGTGTTAAAGCATTGTTTAACTGCGGATGAGCATTTTCAAGCAGGTGTGTAAATTGACTTCCTTCAAGGGGAGTTTTAGCATTAAAAAGATCCCGTGCACTGTAGTTACTGTAAACAATAAAGCCTTTATCATTTCTTAATAGCACCGCTTGTGGTGAGCTTTGTAGCACTTTATCAAGCATCAATTCACGCTGATAAATCCACTGTCTCTCTTGGCGTAATTGCTTTGCCGTTTGATTATACAATTGACATAACTTACCTAATTCATCATTGCTGTTATAGGCAAGCAGGGTGGCTAATTCACCATCTTTAAAATTAAGTAAGCCGGTTTCAAGTGACTTTATACCTTGTACTAAAGTGTGGCTGAGCCGAAAAGATAAATAACTGGCAAGCAGTACTGTGATCAAAGTTGTTGTTATTAGTAATGGCCAGTTTAATTGCGTCAACCAACAGATGATCCAAACCGGAATAAGTGCAGAGACGTTACATAGCAACATTATTTTCTCGGTGATGGGCAATGCGAGTTTATTACTTTGCATCAATAATCAATCTCAAATTTTTGTAAACGTCGATACAGTGCCTGACGGCTTAAGCCAAACTGACGGGCCACTTTAGCAATAACGCCTTGTTGGTCACGCATGGCATTTTCTAGCGCTAGTTTAGTGGGTTCTTGTTTCGTTGGCTGAGCGTGGCTGGTTAGCGATTGCAGGGCAAAATCATCAAGGGTAATGTCGCCATGGGGCTTGAGTACCGCAGCACGTTTACAGGCGTTTTCTAGCTCTCGAACATTGCCTGGCCAACTGTACGCCAGTAACCCTTGCTCTGTTGCAAGTGTCAGTTCGCGATCAACTAAAAAGTGCTTAGCAAGTGCTAAAATGTCATCAGGCCTTTGCGCTAAACTTGGCAGGTTGAGCTCAATCACGTTGAGGCGATAATATAAGTCTTCTCTAAATCGACCTGCATGAATGGCCGCTTTTAAATCTTCATTGGTAGCTGAAATAACCCGTACATTTACTTTTTGTGTTTTTGTTGATCCGAGTCGTTCAAACTCACCCGTCTGCAGCACGCGCAATAATTTCATTTGCCCAGATAAGGGTAGGTTACCAATTTCATCTAAAAACAGCGTACCGCCATCAGCGGCTTCAAAGCGGCCAATTCGTTGTTTGGTAATACCAGTATAGGCACCTGCTTCAGCGCCAAATAACTCAGCTTCAATTAGGTCATGGGGCAGAGCCCCCGCATTGACTGTTATAAATGCTTTGCTATGTAAATGCGAGTTGGCTTGAATAATACGCGCAATGCGTTCTTTACCACTGCCGTTGGCACCCGTTATAAGCACAGACACATCCGATTTAGCCACTTGTATTGCCAAATTGAGAATTTTTTCCATGGCGGTACTTTGATAAACTAAACCAACTAAGTTGGCATCGGCTAAACTTGCTGTTCGCTCTTGCTGGTGGCGCTCATAAGTGGCGTTTTGTTGTTTTGTTTGGCCAAGTTCGATTAGGTTATTTACGCAGGTCAGCAATTTACTATCGTCCCAAGGCTTGGGTAAATAATCGGCGGCCCCCGCTTTCACCAGTTCAATAGCGGTTGCAAGCTCTGTCCACGCGGTGATCAAAATAATTGGCAAGTGTGGGTTGAGCTCTCTTAATTGGTAGAACAGCGCTTTGCCTTCCTCACCTGAGGTCGTGTCATTACTAAAATTCATATCTTGAATAACCAGCGCGATACGTTGGTATTGCACTATTTGTAACGCTTCACGCTGTGTTTTTGCAGTGACAACGTGGTAGTCATGAATTTCTAACAGTAATGACAAGGCTTCTAATATGGCAGGGTTGTCATCGACAATAAGTATTTTTTCCATGTGAATTTAATCGCTGTTTATTTTTATGTAGATAAAGGTTTGTGAAAATGCTACACCGAGTAAATCAAGTGTAGCATAGGTTGGGAGCTGCTTTATATTGTTCTAGTGGCGATACTCGGTGATATGTTGGCGGCACGTTTTGCAGGGCCAAACACGGCAAGTAAGCTCATCACAAACACCATAATGGCGGTGCCGGCAATATAGCTCGGTGGCAGTGTGGCAATTGAAAAGTGCTGCATTAATAATTGACCAAGTAACAGCGCAGCAATAATGCCAATGAGTAACCCCATACAGCAGATCATCGCATTTTCAACCAAAAAGTAGTTAATGATGGCTGACTTTCTTGCCCCTAATGCACGGCGAGTACCTATTTGTTTGGTGCGTTTGCTGATATTAAATAAGGTTAAACCAAAGATCCCCAGAGCAGTTACCAGTACCAGTATCGTGATGAGCACAATCAACATGCGCATCATCAGTTTGTCTGCTGCAACATATTCGTCTTTAAGTTGATCTAAGCCTTTGATGTTGTTGATCACGCGTTTACTGTAATTATTTAGCATCGCGGTTTCGATTTGCTTCATTACAGCTGCACGTTGACCGGGCTTAGTTCTTACTGCAAATTGTGCGTAAGTTTTGCCTTGAATATAAGGGATCAGCGCCACATTATTTGGGTGACTATCTTTAAGCCAAGGGCTTTTCATAGGTGCTGTTATACCGATAATCGTTAAAGGCAAATCGCCAAAGTAAATTGTTTTGCCTAGGCCATCACCTTCAGGAAAAAGTTCATCGAGTAACGCTTGCGTGACGACAGTCACATTGGTGGTTCGCTCCGTTGGTAAATTGGTGATTGTTACTTCATCCTCGCTAAAGTTGCGCCCTGCAATTAGTTTCACGCCATAAGTGTCTAAACCATGCTCATCAATGAAAATATAAGAACTACGGATACTTTTACTTTCTTGAGGAGCCGGTTTTAAATTAAAGCTTGATGCGCTACCACTGCCGGATAACGGAATACTGCTGCTTTGTGCTGCATTTACAACCCCAGGTAGGGCTCTTAACATCGCTTCGTCTAATTCAAACTGTTGGCTGGCATCAATATCTTTACCAAAGGTCATCACATTAAATTTGAATAAGTCTTGCTCAGGGTAACCCGTTTCTTGATTTAAAAAAGCGATTCTATCTTGGATAATAAATGCCGCATTACTAACAATCGCCGTAGTGATGGCAATTTGAATTAATAATAATACAGCCCCGACTTTTGAGCGGCAAAGAGCATGAAATATAGGTTTGATTTCTAACATAATAAGGCTCCTTATTGGCTCTTGAGGTAAATTGCAGGATTGGTTTTACAGACTAACCAAGCAGGATACAGTCCGGCTACGATGCAGGTTGTAATAGCGATAACAGGTGCACTGAGTAACATGGTGATATCCATGGTGGCGATTGATGAATAGTAATCATAGCTTTGACGAACACTCCACAGACCTAATTGCGCAAGTACGATACCAACTAAACCGCCAAAACATCCAAGCATAGCCACTTCAACAAGGTGTTGTAAAAACACTTGTCGTTTACTGGCCCCTAGTGCTCGGCGCACACCCACCTCCGGTGCCCGACGTAAAAACTTCGCTAGCAATAAACCAAGGATATTAGCTAAGCACACAGCTAAAAACATAAAGCTTAAGCCGACCAATATTTTGTTGTCTTCACTAACGACATTGTTGTATTGCATCCATTGATTAACATCACGAAGGCTATACTCGGGTTTTTCTCGCGTAAAGCGGCCACGCTTTTTTTGTTCTGCAATGTAAGAATTAAGGTAATTGCTGTAGTTTGCTTTTTGCTCAGCGTTATCAAGTTGCGCCCAAAATTGGATCCAAACTATTTCCGATTGCATTCTATCGGCGTAGCTGTTGATATTTTCATGTTTCCAACCGTTACTGTTGCCCCAACTAGTGAGCTTTTTGGTTTTGACTAAACTAAACGGTAAAAATAAATCTTCAGGTTCATTAAATGCACCATTATTTAAATCATAATACTTAAGGTTGAGAGGCCAGTCAGCAATGACACCGACAACTTGGTAGCTATCGTCATCCAAATAGACTAGTTTGCCAATGGAGTTTTCACCAGCAAACAACTTATCGTTCAGCTCTTTTGAAATCACCACAACAGGGGCAGCAGATTGCTCTTGTTGCTCACTCCAAACACTGCCATAAATAAATGACACATCAAACATATTAAAGAAATCTGGTGTGGTCATGCGTGCTTCACCAGTAAACGGCTTTACTTTGTCTGAGTCTAAATAAACTGAAAAACCAGTGCGCATCATGGCCACCTTTTTTTCAGGAACAGCTGCATTTTGTAAATTGACTGCATCTTGATAAGTCAGCTGCATAGGCAGGTTATCATCGGTCCACCACGTATGTCCTTCATCCATTGTTTGTAATTGCACAGCATAAAGTTGACTGCTTTTTTCGGGAATAGGGTCCGCCGACATCATGTGATAAACGCTTAAACTGGTCATGGTCACCCCAATGCCAATAGCAATGGCTAGCACCATTAACATGCTTACCAGTGGTGTGCGCTTAAAGCTACGCCAACTTAAATCGAGGTAATGTAATAGCATGGCTTAGGCTCCTGCGACATTTTTAAGATTTTGCGCGCCTTGATAAAGGGTAAAGTCGGCGAGTTGACCATCAACCACTTGAATGTTGCGCGGTGCTCTGCGAGCAAGTTCTGGATCATGAGTCACCATAATGATAGTCGCGCCGTCACGATTAATTTGCTCAAGTAACTCCATCACTTGGCGTGCCATTAAACTATCAAGGTTACCCGTTGGCTCATCCGCTAATAAAAAGCGTGGCTCACCGGCAAGGGCGCGAGCTATTGCTACCCGTTGTTGTTGCCCACCCGATAATTGCTGCGGCAAATGCTTAGCGCGAGAGGCGAGGCCGACTTGTTCTAAGCATTGCTCAATACGACGTTTACGCTCGCTTGTTTTAATACCACGGTAGCGCAGTGGTACTTCAATGTTCTCATATAAATTTAAATCAGGAATAAGATTAAAACCTTGGAAAATAAAACCAATTTTTTGATTACGAACATCAGCGCGTTGATTGTCGTTAAGCTTACCCACATCAATGCCATCGAGCAGGTATTCACCACTGCTAAAAGGTTCTAACATACCTGCGATGTTTAAAAAGGTCGTTTTCCCCGAGCCACTTGGGCCTGTCACAGCGATAAATTCGCCTTCTTCTACGTGTAAATTAAAGTCGCGTAGTGCATGGGTTTGCACCATTTCTGTTTGATACAGTTTGCTGATATTGTTCATTTTAAGCATGAGTTGATCCTTGTAATATGTTTGTTCTTATCTCAGTAATAATGTTGGCGCTTGTTTAAAGTTATCGTAACTGGAAATGATCAGTTGATCGCCAGGGCTTACGCCTTGTATTAGTTCTATTGCATTGATACTGCTTGCGCCGGTTGTAATATTTACCAGCTGCGCGGTGTCGCCGATGACTTTATAAACCTGTGTACCACCTTGCTGCATAAACGCGCCGCGTTTGATTTGTAAAACGTCATCACGGTTTTCTAATAAAATGCGCGCTGTTAAGCGCTGGTTTTGGCGAATGCCTTTTAGCTCTTCGTCAAAGCGTACGCGGGTCGTTACTTCACGGTTATTTACTTCAGGGGAAATTGCCGATAACACACCGGTCACTTGTTTGGCCCCTAAGGTTAACTCTACTTCCATCCCTAAACCGAGTTCGTTGGCATAACTTTCCGGTACTTGCAGTTGTGCTTCAAAATTACTTAAATCGACCAGCGTCATTAACGGCTGGCTTTGGGTAACGGCTGCTTTTTGTTGCACCAGTAAGTTACCAACAATACCATTGACACTGGCTTTAATTGTCAGGTTACTCACTTGGCGATTTAACTCATCAACAATCAATTGTTGGCGAGCAAGATCACGCTCCGCTGCTTTAAGCTCAAATGCCAGCGTATCTTTCGCCAGTTCAACTTCTTGCTGAGCGTGTTTATAAGAAAGCTTGGCACGAGCAAGATCATCAACTGCTTTTTCTAAATCAATTTGGCTGATCAAGTTTTTTTCGATAGAAAGCTTAGCACGGCGATTTTCCCTGTCTGCTGCATTGAGTTCTACTTGGGCGAGATCAAGCGTTTTGGTTAAGCTGAGTTTTTGGCGACGCGCTTCTAAATGCTTACGTTGTAACTCGCCATCAAGACGGGCTAATACAGATTGGTGTTGTTTTAACTCATTGGTTAATTCTGGGCTGTCGACTAATGCGATAATGTCATCTTTATTAACTTTATCGCCGGCTTTAACTTGTAGATCCACATAGCCACGTTCAGGGCTATACACCTTGGGAGCGTTTGCAGCGACAATTTTACCGCTGGCAGCTACATCCCGTACTAAACGACTCATATTAACGGTCGCGATGTGTAATGAAGCCCGATCAACAGAAATACTGCCTTGGTTACTGCCCATAAACGCTTGTGCACATAAAGCAAGTACGGCCAGTGATAGCGCCAGTGCTATTAATGGTTTTTTGTAACTAGGTTTTTGCTTAACACTTACATCTTGTCCGCTGGTGTCTTTTATCATGAGTGATCCTTAGCTATGTCTATTTTCGCAGTAAGTGATCATCAAGCTCACTGCAAGCACAGTGATTGGTGAAACTAAAAATAAACTGAGAATAAACATAAGTTGTGTCCTGTAATTATCTTTTCATGTTTATTCGAATATCATGCCAATAATTAATGTCTTTACTTTCAATGAATTAATGTTTTTTATGAAAAATGAATGTGTCCGTGGACAGAATAAGTGTCCGCAGTGGACAGTTATTTTTTAAAACAGCTTTCCGTCTAGGGAAAGGGATCCACTGTTAAAATAAAATTGGAGCGCGTAATTTATGCAATTATGTTCATTTTTATTGATAGTTATGCATGAGTTTGCTAATTCTCAGGGGCGATTGAAATAAGTTTGTTTGAAGTTATTACTCTAAGCCGATTGGGGATAGCGATTTATGCATACGTAAAAAGGTAATAAATAACAATAAAGATAAAATGCATACAATATAAACAGTGAATAAATATTCACTTTTTTGGTGGTTTACGTTGACGTAAACTGTAAGTTGGTGGTGTGGTGTTTTTTACAACTTGTTAAATATGACACCAGTGTCATAAAAAAATAACGGGTGAATTATCGCTAAATGTTAAAAATAGACATGAAATAAAAAGATTGTGTTGTAGTGAGAAATATTCAAGAATGTGAATATGTATTCAAAGTGCTATTGACTCAATGTGCAATTGGCGATAGTTTTGACTGTCTGCTAGCAAACCGTCGAGAAGGTCATTCATAGCTAGCTGTTGTAGCAAGGGGAGGGGTCTATGTTATACGACTCAAAATTAGAAAAAGATAATTGTGGCTTTGGCTTAATTGCCCAGGTTAATGGTCAAGCAAGTCATCGCTTAATTCGTACAGCGATCACCGGCTTAGACCGTATGGAACACCGTGGTGGTATTTCTGCCGACGGCAAAACAGGCGATGGCTGTGGCTTATTATTACAAAAGCCAGATAGCTTTTTTCGTGCGATTGCCGCTGAACAAAATTGGCACTTGGGTAAAAATTATGCTGTTGGCATGATTTTCCTAAATTCAGATCCAGTACTTGCGCAAGCTGCAAAAGATATATTGAGTGAAGAACTCGAAAAAGAAACCCTCAATATTCAAGGTTGGCGTGTAGTACCAACAGATGAATCATGTTTAGGGCCGATTGCAATAAAGCAGTTACCTAAATTTGAACAGATCTTTGTTAATGCACCAGAGGGCTGGCGTCCTAAAGATTTAGAACGTCGTTTATATGTTGCTCGTCGTCGTGCTGAAAAGCGTTTAAGCGAAGATGAAGGCTTTTATATTGCCAGCTTGTCAGGGTTAGTAACTATCTACAAAGGCTTAATGATGCCGGTGGATTTGCCTAACTTCTATTTAGATTTAGCTGATATTCGCATGACTAGTGCGATTTGTGTGTTCCACCAACGTTTTTCGACTAATACGCAACCACGCTGGCCTTTGGCTCAGCCGTTTCGTTATTTAGCGCATAATGGTGAGATCAACACTATACAAGGTAATCGTCAGTGGGCACGTGCTCGTTCATATAAGTTTGCATCGCCGCTTATTCCAGATTTGCAAAGTGCAGCGCCATTTGTCAATGAAACCGGCTCGGATTCATCAAGCCTAGATAATATGCTTGAACTGTTTTTAGCTGGTGGCATGGATTTATTCCGTGCTATGCGAATGCTAGTGCCACCCGCATGGCAGAAAAACCGTGCGATGGATGATGACTTACGGGCATTTTACGACTTTAACTCAATGCACATGGAACCATGGGATGGCCCTGCGGGTATCGTGATGTCGGATGGGCGCTTTGCCGCGTGTAACTTAGATCGTAATGGTCTGCGTCCGGCACGTTATGTGATCACTCAAGATGGCTTTATTACACTGGCCTCAGAGGTTGGTATTTGGG
>NZ_DRGM01000149.1 GCF_011050055.1 Pseudoalteromonas prydzensis
CTGATAACAACACTGATCTATTAGCTATTTCTGGCGATCCGACAGAATCAAGCCAAAGCTATAGCGCTAACATTTTATATTCCCCTGTTAAACGCCTAACATTTGGAGCTGAGCTAAAACATGCTGAGCGTGAAACTGAAAGCGGTGTAGATGGCGATTTAGATCGTTTACAGTTCTCTGTTAAATACTCTTTTTAATAACTAAAAAGCTAACTACTTAAAAAAAAGCGGCCTTGGCCGCTTTTTTTATAAGCGATATTAAGTTCTATATAATTCATCAATTCGTACCCATAATCTCTATATATGACGCTAAAATCCAACAAAATAGAATAATAATAGGTAAAAAACACACAACTCAATTGCAAATCGATATCATTTAGATTAAGTTACGCACTTCTTTTTGAACTAACTGGAAAAACTTATGTCGTCCCCTCAAGTTTTGCGTTTATCTAAACTAAGCTTTGCTACTTCTTTAATCCTATCTGGTTATGCACTTGCTGATGAAGCAACTGTAAAAAATGAACCTCTCGAAAAAATTGCGGTATATGGTCAGCATCATAAAAACTACATAACAGAAGAGGCACAATCAGCTACCAAACTTGGTTTAACAATTAAAGAAACACCACAGTCAATCTCGGTAGTATCACGCGCACTCATGGACGACTTTTCATTAGACGATATAAACTCAGTACTTGAGAGCACGCCAGGCGTAACAGTAGAGCAAATAGAAACCGACCGTACTTACTTTAAAGCTCGTGGTTTTGAAATTACGAACTTTCAAGTTGATGGCTTAGGTATTCCACAAAGCTCAGGGTCAATTCAAGGCAGTCTTGATACTTCAATTTACGACCGTGTAGAAATTGTTCGTGGCGCTAATGGCTTAATGACCGGCGCGGGTAATCCTTCTGCAACTGTAAATATGGTTTTAAAGAAACCAACATATAACACACAAGCTAATGCGTCTGTGTCATATGGTTCGTGGAATAAAAAACGATTAGATTTAGATGTATCTACGCCAATAAATGAAGAACACGCCGTACGTGCTGTATTTACAAAACAAAAAGCTGATTCATACTTAGATCGTTACGAAACAGATAAAACAATTATTTACTTAGCCTACGAAGGTAAATTAACGGACAGCACACTATTAAGTGTTAACTACGTTAATCAGCAAAAAGATGCTGACAGCCCGCTTTGGGGAGCGCTGCCTCTTTATTATACTGACGGCACACCAACTGACTACGATGAGTCAACAAGCACGGCTTCTGATTGGTCATACTGGAATAACAGTGCAGAGCAAGTATATGTAACGCTTGAACAAAACTTATCAGCAACATGGGTGGCTAGAGCACGCTATGCTCACATCGAAAACGAGCAAGACTCAGAGTTGTTTTACGTATACGGTACACCAGATAGAGAAACAGAGCTTGGCTTAACCGGTTATGCAAGCCGTTATGACTACGAAGATAAGCACGACTTATTTGATTTGTATGCGAGCGGGAAGTTTGATTTATTTGGCCAAGAGCATGACTTGGCATTTGGTGTTAGCCAAGCAAAAATGGATTACACCGAGCAGTCTCTTTACGATTACACCACAGGCAATGGCTTTCCGGCAATGCCATCACTTAAAACGTGGGATGGGGTAATGCCACAAGCAACACTTGCTGATGGCGTAAATGGAAGCGATATAACGAATGAGCAAAAGTCGGCGTATATATCAACTCGTATCAGATTAAGTGAGCCACTAAGTATACTTGCTGGCGCGCGTTATACGGATTGGGAAACAAAAGGTACAGCGTACGGTGTTGCTCAAACTCGCAATGACTCAGAGCTAATACCTTACATTGGTACTGTATACGACTTTACCGAGTCTTTCTCTGCTTACGCTAGCTACACTGAAACATTTGTCCCGCAAAAAGAACTTGATATAAATGCAAATCAACTCCCGGCAATTACAGGGAAAAGTAGTGAAATAGGGATTAAAGCGCAGCTTCTTGACGATCAACTATTTGTGACATTCGCTTATTTTGATGCAAAACAAGACGGCCTTGCTATTGCTATACCTAACTCATTACCAGATGATACTCGCTACTACGCCGCAGATGGAATTAATAGTGATGGCTTTGAAGTAGAGCTAAGCGGTAAATTTACAGATGATTTAAGTGCAAGTATTAGCTTTAGTAATTTAAATATTGATGGTGATGATTTAGTAAAAGATTACACACCAGAAAACCAACTTAAAATAGCAGCAACTTACCAAGTACCTTTAATTGATGGTTTATCATTTGGTGCAAATTACCGCTGGCAGGATTCAACTAGCCGAGTACAAGTTAGCGATGCTAATGGTATTGCAAGTGTGACGACCCATCAAGATGCCTACGGGTTACTTGATTTAATGGCCACTTACAAAATTACAGACAACGTAGGCGTTACATTTAATGTGAATAACACCACTGGTGAAAAATATTTGCACAGCCTATACTGGGCTCAAGGCTACTATGGTGCACCTCGTAACTACGCGCTATCAGTTAACTGGCAACTATAAAATTAATTAGAAAATTTTAATTAATTTAAAAAACGACACATACTATGTGTCGTTTTTATTTTTATGGCTGTAATACCAACCCGCAATAATACTTTATCAATTAGAAGGGTTAAACCTGACACTAATTGCGTTAAAGTTTCGAATTTACTAATGCATAGCAGTACAGAAAAAATTGCCGATATTAACTAAATAACGAAGTTTTTCTCTCGTTATCAACAAGGTTTTCTTTTCTTAAAGTAGATTACTTAATTAAGCTGATTGGTATAATTATTATCAACTTAATAAAAGCTTAAAAACAAAAAAGCGCTAATCATTACTGATTAGCGCTTTTTAAAGCTCGGGTCAAATCAAGCTTAAAAACTCATTTTTAGGCTGTTAAAGGTCAGCGTCATCGCCCAACTTATCTTCACCATCTTCTGGTTCAATAGTTGCTTTTAGTAAAAGCATTTCGCGTAACTTGCCTTCAATCTCATCTGCAATTTCTGGATTTTCTTTCAAAAACTTAATTGAGTTAGATTTACCTTGGCCAACTTTGTTGCCAC
>NZ_DRGM01000150.1 GCF_011050055.1 Pseudoalteromonas prydzensis
CATGGGTGCTTTACATATGTGCACGTTTAAAAACGTGCACTTTTGAAAAAATATTTAGGTAAACCCCATGCCAGTATAAATCCAATAAGCGGTAACACCATTTGCATAATAGCGTACACGGCACTGGTGCGTCTGCTTGCGCCATATTGGAGTGCTTTATCAAGACGCTTTATTGTTTTCGCATTTAACTGTTGCTGGTAACATTGCCTTTGCAATGCCCAAAGGCAATAAAAAACAACGCCTTGAAAAAATAGAACACGCACTTGAGAAAGTCGGTCTTAAAGACATGGGCAATCGCCACCCCGACAACCTATCAGGTGGGCAACAAGCTCGTGTTGCATTATTACGTATGCTGCTAAGCGAACCTAAAGCCATTTTACTTGACGAACCCTTTAGCAAACTCGACACCCAACTGCGTGTTGATACACGCGAACTCGTGTTTAGCCAAATACGCGATCATAAGCTACCTGCAATTATGGTTACTCATGATCATAGCGATGCCGACGCTGCAAATGGCAAACTCATTACGTTAAGTGCAGCTCTTTAATATGGCTTTAATACACAGCTTTAAACGCATAAGGCAACAAACATGCTAGACAAATTTATCACCCCTGTAATTAAGCCACTGTTAACACCTGTGGTTATGCTTATGCATAAACGCGGCATAACTGCCGATCAGCTCACCGTGGTTGGCTTTTTAGTTGGCTTATTAGCCGTGCCATTACTGGCGTTTGAGATGTGGTACGGCGCATTAGTTGCCATTGCTTTAAATCGAATTTTAGATGGACTTGATGGCGCATTAGCACGCTATGCAAACCAAAGTTCAAGCGCAGGTGGCTTTTTAGATATCACACTCGACTTTTTATTTTACGCGGCTATTCCGCTTGGCTTTATTTTGGCAAACCCTGAGCAAAACGCGATAGCGGGATCGTTATTACTTGCCACTTTTATTGGTACGGGCTCAAGCTTTTTAGCTTTTGCGATTTCCGCCGAAAAATTTAAACTCGAAAAACCGCAATTTAAATACAAAAGCTTTTACTACTTAAACGGCTTAACCGAAGGCACTGAAACAATAGCGCTATTTATTGCATTTTGTATTTGGCCGCAGCACTTTGCAGTTATGGCGAGCATTTTTGCTATTGCGTGTGGCATAACTATTTTTACCCGTATACATGGCGGTTATCACACGCTTAAGCAACAAGAAGCCGATGCTAACAAAGCAGCTGAAAACGTGCCTAGCAGTGCAAATTCAGAGGTAATAAATGACTAATGAAGTATGGTGGCGACTCGGCTGCTTTTTTAGCATTTTAATTATAATGATGCTGCTTGAATGGCAAAAGCCTGCTCGCCAAGCACCTATTAAAAGCAGTACACGTTGGTTTGCTAATTTTGGGTTAGTGTTTGCTTCATCAGTTGTTGCGCGCTTAGTTGTACCCATTGGGTTAACCGCTGTTGCACTTTACAATCAAGAGCACGGCATTGGCTTATTTAATCAAATAATCCTACCAAGCAGTTTAATTATTATATTGAGCATACTTTTACTCGATATATTAATTTATTGGCAGCATAGGTTATTTCATAACGTGCCTATTTTATGGCGCTTGCACCGTGTACACCACGCCGATGCGCATGTTGATACAAGTACGGGCTTGCGCTTTCACCCTATCGAAATTGTACTGAGCATACTTATAAAACTCATTGCAGTAACTGCTCTTGGCGTACCTGCGATTGCAGTACTTATTTTTGAAATAGCACTTAATGGTTTAGCACTATTTAATCATGCAAATATACGCCTACCTAATGCCATTGAAAAGCCGCTGCGTTTAATACTAATGACGCAAATATTGCATCGAATTCACCATAGCCAAGTGGTTAGCGAAACTAACTCAAACTATGGGTTTAGTGTAATTTGGTGGGATAAATTATTTGGTAGCTACAAAGATAAAGCCAAAAAAGCCGACGCAGATATAAATATTGGCTTAAAAGAATACCCAAGCCAAAAGCAAAATGCGTCGCTTTTGGGGTTACTTACAATGCCTTTTAAAAACAAGTAAAAACCAGCATATTTTATCTCAGACAATACCAATCCACTTAAAATTGCTTTATGTAGATTGGTATAAACAAAATACTCCTTAAATACTATAAATATACCTGTAACTAACCTTTTAATTGTTAAGTCCTTTCCTACTTTTTTGACGTAAAAAATATTCCGCTCACGCTCCCATCAAAAAACACAAACAACATAACTAATTGTATAAACTGCAATTTATATACAATCTAAAATTGGTAAACTGGTCTTACCGTAAACTAATTGTAAATAAAATAAACAAATATGTTGACCATTTGCGTACTCCACAATATCATTTGTAAGCGCTTACAAAACACATATCAAAATGTAAGCGCTTACAGCATGAAAAAACAAAGCTCAAAAAACAATTAATCTGACAATAATCTGTTGAAACCGGGGTTCAGTTATGAACATTGAAACAACGCACATTACACGTTTACTTGCCGCTATCTCTTTAGTTACGTTAGCTGGCTGTGGTGGCGACTCTGCCACTAAATCAAATTTTGAAAATGTAGATGCCTCTGAGCCAGTTTCAGATTGGCAAATGGTTTGGAGCGACGAGTTTGAAGGCTCAGCCATTGATACAAACAAATGGAACTATGAATTAAACTGCGATGGCGGTGGTAACAACGAGAAACAGTGTTACACCGACAGCGAGCAAAATGCATTTATTGCAGACGGTGTGTTAAACATTGTTGCCCTACCCGCTGAGGAAGGTGCAGAAAAACCTTACACTTCAGCACGCTTAAATACGCGTTATAACGCCGACTTTACGTATGGCCGTTTTGAAGTGCGCGCCAAACTTCCATCAGGACAAGGTAGCTGGCCAGCATTTTGGATGCTACCAACTGATGAAGTTTACGGCACTTGGCCTCGTTCTGGCGAAATAGATGTTTTAGAATCAGTAAACCTTAAAACACCGGATGAAGACGGCGGTATAGAGTCTAGTATCCACGGCACCCTTCATTACGGACGCGCGTGGCCAGATAACAGCTATACAGGGCAAGAATTTAAATTCCCTGAAGATACTAATCCTGCTGATGACTTCCACACGTATGCTGTTGAATGGCAAGAAGGTGAAATTCGCTGGTACGTAGACGGTTACCTTTATGCAACTCAGCGTCAATCTGAAGTTCGTACTAATGCAAGTGGCGAGGCTGTAGGTCTAAAACATCGTGGCTGGTTTGCAGAATATTTTGAACAAGGTTCTGGCGAGCTTGAAACTCACTGGGATAGCGCACCATTTGATAAAGACTTTCACTTATTGCTAAACCTAGCAGTAGGTGGTGACTGGCCTGAAAACGTAAATGATTTAGGTGTAGATGCTAGCGCATTTGAAAATGGCCAAACCTTTGCTATTGATTACGTACGTGTTTATCAATGTGCATCAAACCCTGAAACAGGTAAAGGCTGTGAAACTATTCGCCCTGGTTACAATAGCCTAGATGATGCTTTGCTTGAAGGCGATGCACCAATTCCTAGCCCACCTTCGACAGGCATTGCAACACCATTAACTATTTTTGGTGAGTCATTTAATCCAAACTGGCCTGCATGGGATTGTTGTGGTGGTTCTACTCCCGCTATTGTTGCAGATGAAACCCAAGGTGATGTAGTTGAATTTGTAGTAGGTGCAGAACCCACAGTAATGGGCTTTATTAGCCGTGAAATTTTTATTACTGACGAAGCAGGAAAAGCTAGCCCATTTGATGCATCTCCAATGCTGGATGAAGGTTACGTTCGCTTTAAAATGAAAGTAACAAGTGCACCAGGCACAGCTGATGCAGCTTGGCTTGTAAAACTTGAAAGTAATGAAGGTTCTAGCGCAGTAGAAATGCCAATTACAGATAGTCTTGAAGGCGTAAGCCCTGTTGTTGGCCAATGGCAAACTTATACATTTTTACTAAAAGATTTAGATGCTGCAGATTTAGATATTAGCGCAATTGATGTGATCATGATGTTTCCAGCATGGGGCGCAGGTGAAGGCGCTGTTTATTTAATTGACGATGTTGAGATTACTCAAGATAACTTAGGCGTATCACCTGAGCTTACTATTTTTGAAAATGAGCAAAATCTAGCATGGCCAATGTGGGATTGTTGTGGTGGCTCAACCCCAGTTGAAGCCATGGATGATGAAGAACATGGTCTAACCGCAGAGTTTAGCATTGGTGCAGAGCCTACTGTAATGGGCTTTAATAGCCGCACATCGTCAGGTGGCGCAGGCGAATCGTTTGATGCTAGTAGCATTTTAGATGAAGGTGTTATTCAATTTGATTTAAAAGTAACCTCAGCGCCTAGCGATCCAGCTACACCGTGGTTGTTTAAAGTTGAGTCAAATGAAGGTGACTCTGCAGTAGAGCTTGAATTAACGGCAAGTGTTGAAGGCGAAGCACCAGTTACTGGCGAGTGGCAAACATATACATTTAAACTCTCTGATCTTGCAGCTGCTGGCTTAGATGTAAGTACTATAGATGTATTAATGATTTTCCCAGCATGGGGTGCAGGTGAAGGCTCTGTTTACCGTGTAGATAACGTTAAAATTTATAATCCAAATGCAGCGCCAGCTGCAACGGGTGAGCTTACTGTATTTAAAGATGCAGCGGCCGAGCAATGGAGTATTTGGGATTGTTGTGGTGGCTCTACACCAACAACAGAAACCGATGATGACGCGCATGGCGCAGTAGCGCAATTTAGCATTGGTTCTACTGCTACAGTAATGGGCTTTATAGCTGATGAAGACGTATCGTTTGATGCCTCTGCAATACTTGACAATGGTGTAGTTCAATTTGATATGAAACTAGTCTCTGCGCCTTCAAATATTGATGCTCAGTGGCTATTTAAAATTGAATCAATTGGTACATCAAGCGCAGTAGAGCTTGCTTTATCAAGCAGTGTTGAGGGCCAAGCACCTGTAACGGGCGAATGGCAAACATACACCTTCCCTCTTCAGCAATTGTTTGATGCAGGCTTAGACATTAGCGCATTAAACGTAATTATGGTTTTTCCTAGCTGGGACATGGGCGATGGCGCGCTTTACCGTATAGATAACGTGGTTATTGCAAATCCATAAAACACACACCAATGGGCGCTTAGCGCCTATTGCTACACAACAACATTTTATAAAGCAGAGCTATTATGAACACATTCAATTTTAAAAAGAGCCAACTTGCGGCTTCTGTGTCTCTCATCATTGCTGCGAGCACATTAAACACAGCTATCGCTGCAGAAGCAGACATATCAGCAAAGCCTGATGTAGAAATTATTGAAGTAAAAGGTATTCGTGGTTCACTTATTCGTTCTATGGATATGAAACGCGACTCTTCGGGTATTGTAGATGCTATCTCGTCTGAAGAAATGGGTAAATTCCCAGATACAAACTTAGCAGAATCATTACAGCGTATTACCGGTGTATCGGTAAGCCGCGCTAACGGTGAAGGTAGCCAAATTACAGTACGTGGTTTTGGTCCAGAGTTTAACTTGATTACCTTAAATGGCCGCCAAATGCCGGGCACAGGTTATACACGCTCGTATAACCTTGAAAACGTTGCCTCTGAAGGCGTAAGTGCGCTTGAAGTGTTTAAAACAGCTCGTGCAGACGTGCCAAGCGGTGGCTTAGGTGCAACGGTTAATATTTCTACTGCGCGACCTTTTCAAAAGCCAGGTCAAAATTTTTCGGCAACCGTTAAAGCAAACCACGACTCGTCGAACGAAGCTGGCGATGACGTAACACCAGAGTTTTCTACTGTTTACAGCAATACCTTTGTAGATGACACTTTTGGTTTCGGTTTTTCATTTTCGCACCAAGAGCGTGACTTTCAAAAACAAAGTGCCAATATTCAAGGCTGGCAGGCAAACGTAGACTTACCTGAATTAGATAGCAGCAACGTAGTTGATAACCGCACAGATTCTGCAGGTAACTACTACTTCCCTAAAGACATGAACTACTCTATTGAAGATGTAGAGCGTGAACGTACAAATGGGCAAGTTACTTTTCAATACGCACCAGTCGATGGCTTTGTAGCAACACTTGATTACACAGCAAGTAAAGCTGTAACCGGCTCTCAAAGCATTGGTTGGGGTATTTGGAACGACTTTGGTAGCAATATAAATGGCTACGAACTAGATGAAAATGGTACTGCAGTATATGCAGACATTAGCGGTAATGACGCGTCATTCACAGCTAATAAAGGCACTACAGAAGTAAAAGCCCGCTCTCTTGGTTTAAACCTAGATTGGGAAATTAGCGACACGTGGCACGTAGAGCTTGATTACCACGACTCTAAAAACGAAACCGATAACGGCGCCGACAACGGGCTGGGAAGTGCAGGCCAAGTAATTTTAGGGTCTGATCAGCTAGCTAATAAAATTTATGATTACCGCACGGGCGAAGTACCTAGTGCACAAGTTAATTGGTTAAATGGCACAAGTGAATTAACGCCTGGCGAAATTGATTCAAACTTTAGTCAGTTTACTCACTCGCCGGGTGAATCAAACATTGAACAATTACAGCTGCACACAACATGGTATAACGAAAGCTATGACATTGGTTTAGTTAAAGTTAAATTTGGCGCATCACGTACAGAACAAAACACAGGTGGTTACACCGCTTGGAGTGGTTTAGTAGGTGGCCCAGGTTTTAACCCATCATATACAGAAATATTCCCAGACGGCATGTTTACCCGTAATGATACATCAGGCCTTTTAGATCAGTTTGATGGCGGCGGCAGTGACTTACAACCTGGTTACTACTATACCTATGACTTTGACGAAGCTGTTGCACGCCAAATTGCTTACTTAACGGCAGATGTAACAGGTGGCGATGCATATGCCGCTAATGCATACGCAGACGGAATAGATAGCGAGAGCTACGTAGAAGAAATCACTAATAGCTTTTATGTTCAGTCAAGCTGGGAGTTTGACGTAAGTAACTACTACGTAAAAGTAAATGCAGGCCTACGCTATGAGCAAACAGACGTAACCAGTACTGTACGTCAACGCGTTGAAGATCAAGTTAACTGGATCAGCGCTTCAGAGTGGATCATGCAATACGCTGCGGGCGGCGATGATAACTTCTTAGAACAACAAGGTGATTACGATGTTTTACTACCTTCAATCGACGTAAGTGTTGATTTAACTGAAGACGTAGTAGCCCGCGTATCTTGGGGTAAAACAATGTCGCGTGCACCACTAGGTAATTTAGCCGGTGGCCGTAGTTTAACAGGCAGCCCAAAACCGGGTTCTCGTACAGGTAGCCAAGGTAATACAAACTTATTGCCATTTGAATCAACAAACCTTGATTTATCACTTGAGTATTACTACGCAGAAGGCAGCTACGCATCTGTTGGTTACTTTAAAAAAGACGTTGATAACTTTATTCAAACCACCATTACGCAAACTACTATTGATGGCTTGCACGATATTTTAAACGGCCCTCGTTACTTACAAGCCGTAAGCGATATTGAATCACGTGGTGAGCAAGCAACAACCGACGCTATTTTTGCACAAATGATTGCCAGCGGTTACGGCAATGCAAATGGCATTATTGAACCAAACAGCGACGATCCGCTAATTACATGGAATATTAGCCAGCCACAAAACACCGACAGTAAATCGGTAGATGGTTTTGAAGTTGCAGTTCAACATCTAATTGGTGAAACTGGTTTTGGTATTGGTGTTAACGCAACATTTGTAGATGGCGACGTAGAATTTGATAGCGAAAGCCTTGATCAACAAGCACCGCTTACAGGCTTAAGTGACTCAGCTAACTTTCAAGGTTTTTACGAAAAAGACGGCCTATCAGTGAAAATTACTTACGCATGGCGCGACTCATACCTAATTGGTGTAGGCCAAGCGCAAGGTTCAGCTGATGCGCCTCCGCAATATGCTAAAGCGTATGGCCAATGGGATATGAGCGTTAACTACGATGTAAACGAAAACGTAACGGTATTTTTTGATGGCATAAACTTAAACAATGCAACCGAAGAAGGCTACGGACGTTACGAAGAGCAGTTCTTATTTGCTAATCAATACGGTCCTCGTTACTCAATTGGTGCTCGTTACACGTTCTAAACTATTTCCTAGTTAGAAGGTTAAGCCGCTTGTTACAACAAGCGGCTTTTTTTATAGCGTTTTTATTTGCTCAAGCAACACATTGGTTGTCCAATCAAGGCCCTTATACGCCACATCGGGTTTGTAAAAATCCCCTGCCCCACGCGCTCTATTTACATATACTTTATTTGGCACAATCACTTTCCCCAAGCTTGAAGGTAAATCGGCTAAGCGTACCTCCATATACATAGAATCAGCGCTACTTGGTGCACCAAATAACGTTGTATTTTCAAAAAGCTTAAACTTATCAAGTGCATCTAAACAAGCACTGGCGCATTGCGGCGGCACTATAACAAACACCTTGTTTTTAAAGTCACTCACTAAAGGCTTTTGTGGTATGTTATTTAGCGTATTAGTTTCTTGCTCTACATAAAATGGATCATCATTTTTAAGTGATAAAGCCATGCCAGTAGAGACGGTTTTGAGAGTTTTCAGTACTTCGGATTGATCTTTTACAACGTCCAATAAAGACTATACATAGTCAGTATTATCTTTTGATGCTCTCCACCACACTTGCGTGTTTTGAGAAGTATTATTTGCTTTTTGCTCTACTACTTTTTGGCCCCATAATCCTTTTGCTATTTGTGAGCTCCAATAAGATGAGCCACCTTGGTTATGGCGCAAATCTAATACCACGGCTTTTGCAGTAAGTAACTTGCTACGTTGCTGTTGTATTTTTTCAAACACTTTATTGTAGGCAGTAGTTTGTTTATCGGTTGATGAAAAGCTAGGCATAGCAATCCAACCAATGTTTTTTTCAGGCCACGTTAAATCAATGGGGAGTTCATCACCGTTGTAGGCATTTTCTAAATGCTTACTTGCTGACTTAGGCCTCACAGACCAATTTAATACGTGTGTATAGGTATTGCCATTGGCTTTAACAAATTCGCATTCTTTTAGAGGAGTTAAAAATGGATTGCCCTCGTCAATGAGTAACCGCCAACCTTGCTGCCACCAATGCCCAGGTTGTGCAACTTCACCATGAAACTTAAATATTCTCTCAGGCATTAAGGTATCAGTGCTTTGCCCATCACATTGGCTTACAACGTCGCCTTTACTAATATTGTTGGTTTCGCTGTAATACACTTTTAGCGCATCACCTCGCCATACAGCTCTAAAGCCGGGCCAGCGGCGCGCGGGTCTATCTACGCTTGAAAACGCACCAGCATGACCATCTTGTAACACAGTGCTAAAGCGTGCAATTGCCGCTACATGAGCTTGCGGACCGCTCGCTTGTGACAAGAGTGCAAGCGCCTCTGCTTTTGCTTGTTTTAATAAATCAGGGAAAGTTGGGTTATTAACATCAAACATACCAGGATGATTTTGTGCAGTAATACTATAAGCCGCGTTAATATCGCGCTCTGTTATGCTGCGCCACTGCTCAGGTGTAGTAGGTAGAATGGGTTCTTGTGCAGCATTTATAAATGGTGATAGTAGTAAAGCGCAGAGCAATACATGATTGGTTATTTTTGTTTTTATAGTCATGAAAATCCGTTTAGCTAAAAATAAATTACTGGTTACGTTATTGTTCATTAACAATACTAAAAAAGCGATTTAAGGTACATGTGTAAATACATACCTGGCACCTAAGTTAAAAACTTAAGAATCGTCCAACCTTATTTAGTAGGTGAGCAATGTGTCTGATACAGTAAAAAAGCCATACCAATTAAGTTACGCGATTTATGGTAATCATCGGCCGCTAAAAATTGTCCAATTAATCTCGAGGATTTCGTAACTTCATAATCAGTTGAGCATAGTTTTCACTTTTCGGCACAATACTTAACTCACCGTCGGCCTCGAAAACCACCGCCATAACTGTGCTTAAATCACCAAAACCGGCTTTTCTAACACTTGCTTCCACTTCAGTGCTTGTGAGTCGAGCATCTTTCATAGCGGCCTCTATATATTCACCGTCGAAAAAAACTAATTGTGGAGAGGTTTTTACTACTTTGTCGAAGGTCGAAAAATGGGCGCTCATCCAAGTGAGTAAATACTGTAAAAAGAGGAGCAGGCTAACCGCAACTAAAACCTCAACTATGACTACGTCTTTCAATAAAATAGCTGAACCTAAGATGGAGCCCGCTGCTACGGTGATTATCCAGTCAAAGTTGTTCATTTTGGCAAATGGGCGTTTACCCACTAAGTGCGTCGATAGGATTAAAAAGGGATAAATAATCAAAGTTGTGGTGACAATGCGCGCTATTTCACTCCAAGATTCAAAAAACATATTTCCCTCTACTTAAGGTGCTGAATAAATTAAGAATCATATAAGCTAAACAGCCACCTGAATCACACAAACTAGGCAGTCACCTTAATAAATCAAACAACACTATGCAACTAAATCTGGCATACAGATACAGCATCTATCTTTTATTAATAGGTCACTTTTACGAATAATTTTTATTTATGTCAGGGCACCAAATTATGATGACACCCACTTTATTTAGCCTATTAAAATCTAGGCATCAAAAAGTGCAAAGTTTAAGATGGGTGTCTGATTAATTCTTCTTTTTTCGACAATATAACAAAGGGCATACTCAAAGGTGCCAGGCAGAATCTGCTCAGCGAAATTGATAGGAATGAATTTATTTTGACAGGGTAAGTCAGGCTTGACTTCTCACCCAAAGAAAGAGCCATTACGGTTTACCATAGGTGAATAATATCTATTAGATCACAGCAAACAGATGGATTCAAGATTAAAAAGCAACCAACCAAGAATAGTTGGATACGTTCCTAAAAAGAGTAATTCTACAGCCTCAACGCCGCATTCAGCGGCATGTCCGCTGTAATGCTTTGTTATGCGAATTATTAACCTGCCGCACAAGCTTTAATCCTATGAATTACCTTCTCGCGAAACTCACCATGCCCATGCGTTGCTCTGGGGTGGGCAATTCTAAAGCATATGGCATCGGCTGCCTCAAACTCCCAGAACTTTCTAGAAATCACTTCTTTATTTCGATAGCCACCAAAGTTATCATTGAATAATTTTTTTATTACTGGATCAATACCAGCGAAGCCAGCCGCAAAAATTACAACATCTGGCTTAAAGTGTATGATCTGTATTGCAAGCAACTTTTTTGATATTGACGTTATTTCTTCGAGCTCATTTTTCGGGCGTGTTCTAGGGCTTTTCTTGTTGTAGTCCCACGCAAACAAGTTTGCATAGATAATGGATTTGGGATCAACTTCAAGCTCCTTCGCCAGCCGGAAAAAATATTGCTTAAAGCGACTTCGCGTTTTTGTAATAACTTTTCCACCCTTGCTCACCAGAAGATGTTTTTTATAACGCTCAGTTGCTTCACACACAAGCTCGCAAACTTTATCTTTTTCGACAAAATCAGCGACACGATTAATCTTATTCTTGTTGCTATCAGTATTCCATCCGGCAGTCTCCCGACCAACCAACATAATTTTTAGATTTGAACTCCAGTACTCATCAAATGGAACCGGTAAAAAAACACCAGAGTATTTGTCCTCCTCAAGGTTGAATGAGTTAATATTAAGATCTCTCAAGATCGTTGCGTAATCATTAAATAATGCATCCATTAAGAAAGCTCCGTAGAGCCATCTGGAAGCCATTCAATATTCAGGCAACCATCACCAAAACGTACGACACCTTCCTTTTTCAGTAGCTCATTAAACTGCCCCCGATACTCGATAAAATTATCAAGCAATTCAATCAGGTGTACTTTGAACCCTGATTCAGTGGCCTCCTCAAAAATGTCGTCTTCAATCTTCCAACGAGTGATGCTCAAGCGATCTTCATTATCTTCCGCACAGAAAATCACTTCACCGGTTGCTTTCACAATCTCAGGATATTGCTTGGCAAGCATAGTAAGGCGAGTGGTTTCAAAGCCTTGGTCAAAATTTGGCATATTGTTTCCTTGTACTCGTTATTCTTTAGCTTACGACATCTGGGCGACAGATTGTCGTCGTAGAGGCGCATAACAGCTTATTGAACACCACTATGGGGGGTTATAACACCCCAAAACGGCGTATATTACATTGCTTAATAATTCCATCAAACAACTCTAATTTAAACAAGTAATTACGTGTGTTATAAAATTGCCCTTGTTTAAATACCTCAGAACGACTTTTAATAATGTTATCCGACAAAGGCGCAACCACTGCCAATTTATACAGTTATTAATTATAAAATTTAGCTTGTATGAAATACCCTTTTTTAACACTGAAAAAAGAACACATATAATAAAAGTGTGCAAAAACACGATTGATGCTTACCTTCAATGGGTATGGGTTACAACTTTTATGTAATTTCATGGTACGCACTATCCTAGTGCTAAGAGCGATAACGCGGTTGAGTCGTTTTAAATTAATTAAGCCAATGTACAAAAAAGCGCTGCAAATATGCAGCGCTGTCATTACTTAACGGTTGTTTATTTAAACTTTGTACTTAAAATTAAAAGAAGCCGAGCGGATCTTCGCTGTAGCTTACTAATAGGTTTTTAGTTTGTTGGTAGTGACCCAGTGCGAGTTTGTGGTTTTCGCGACCAATACCTGATTTTTTATAGCCGCCAAACGCGGCATGAGCCGGATACATGTGGTAGCAGTTAGTCCATACTCGGCCTGCCTCAATTTTACGCCCCATACGATACGCTTGGTTCATGTTGCGGCTCCATACACCGGCGCCTAAACCAAATTCAGAGCTATTGGCAAGTGCCAACGCTTCGGCTTCGTCTTTAAAGGTCGACATTGAA
>NZ_DRGM01000151.1 GCF_011050055.1 Pseudoalteromonas prydzensis
TAATTCCTCTGCACGGCGTCTATCAATATTAACCCGCAATTGCGGCTGCGATGGCTGATATGAAATACGCACGTTGTCAATCGATGGGATCGTCTGCTCAACCTGCGCGGCAAAATTCGTATCTTTGCCCGTGGCCCTGATGGCGTTGGCTTAAACTTTATGGATCGCCAAGCAATGCAAATGGAAGACATTTTATTGCCGTATGTAGAAAGTGGTGAAATAGAATCCATTTATACTGTGGTAGGGCAATGGGATCCGAATATCGTGTTTATCACCGTACCGTTAAAACATTGGGATGAGCGCCATTTCACCCAGCAAGAGATCATTAATAAACTCCGTGAACCATTGGGTAATGTACCTGGCGCAGCGGGGTATCCTAATGGTTCCAATAGTTTAAATTTGCGCGGTCAAGGTGGCGGGATTGAGCTGGCGTTATTAGGGCAAGATTACCTGCAGATTTATAAGGCAGCACAAGATTTTGCTGCGCAGGTTGAGCAGACGATCCCATCGATTGACAACGTGCGTATTTCATATCAGCCATCGCAGCCGCAATTGCGGGTTAATATTGATAGACGCCGTGCAGAGGAATTAGGCGTGTCACTGAGTGATATATCAATCACCTTACGTGCTGCGATAAATGGCGATGATATTGCTGATTTAAATATTGGTGACCAATCTGTACCTATTATTCTGCAAGCACAAAATCAAACCATTAAAGATCCCAGTGATTTAGCTAATCTATATGTCAGTGCCGCGAATGGTGGACTCGTGCCATTGAGCAGTGTGGCTACTATTAGCGAAGAAGGCGTTGCCGCAGAGCTTGAACGCCATGCACAGCGCCGTGCCATCGAATTGGATATGGAATTGCCAGAAGATATGAGTATTGCAGAGTTAGTCTCGCAGCTACGCGAGATTGCTGAACAAACCTTGCCAAGTGGTATTAGCTTAGCATTCAAAGGTGAAGCATTGACGTTTGAAGAAACCTCTAATGAAGTGTTTATTACCTATATACTGGCATTTTTAATCGTATTTTTAGTACTGGCTGCACAATTTGAAAACGTAAACAGTGCGGTAGTGGTGATGATCACAGTACCATTTGGCATCACCTCAGCAATCTTAGCGCTGTATCTGACGGGGACTTCACTTAATATTTACTCGCAAATAGGCTTGGTAATGTTAATTGGCTTGATTGCTAAAAATGCGATTTTGTTAGTTGAATTTGCTGACCAATTGCGCGACCGAGGTTTAACCGTGCGTAAAGCGGTAGAGCAAGCGGCATTGGTACGGTTAAGACCAATTACCATGACCTTAGTATCGACCTTACTTGGTGCACTGCCGCTGATATTATCAACTGGGGCAGGGGCTGAGGCACGTAATGCAATTGGCTGGGTGGTATTTGGTGGCTTGTCTTTAGCGGTGCTGTTTACTTTGTACTTAACACCGGTAATTTACTTGGGCTTAGCGCGCTTTACCACCCCTCGTGGTGATGAAAGTAAGCAACTTGCGCAGGAGCTTGATAAAGTACAGTAGATCACAATTAAAATAGCCTAATTAACTATTTATCTTTGAAAAATAAGTTAATTAGGCTCACACTTGGGAAAGCTATCCCCAACAGGTTTTTTTATGCAAGCCGAACAAGTAGAAATCGCGCAGTTTTTAGCACAACACCCACCTTTTGACAGCCTGCCGAACAAAGCACTCAATGAGCTCGCGCAACAGGTTGAAGTCGCCTATTTTAGAGCACATACCGATATTTTATTATTTGGTCAAGATATTGCCGATCTTTATGTGATCAGAAGCGGCTCTGTTGAAATGTATCGCCGTAATGGGGAGCTTGATAATCGTTTAACTACAGCGGGTATATTTGGTCAAATGGGGTTACTGATGAATCGCAAGGTTCGTTTTCCAGCCAAAGCACTTGAAGATACGTTAGTCTATTGCATTAATGTTGAACTATTTAATCGCTATTGCGACGAATTTGATTCATTTGCCGACTATTTTGAAACGGATGGTAATGTTCGTTTACATCAGGCCATTGTTGAACAAGCCGATGGTAATGATTTAACCACAGCAAAAGTAAAATCGTTGATCCACCGTGATGTGGTGACAGTTAATACTGATTCAACGGTGCAACAAGTTGCCCAACTTATGACAGATGAATCGGTGTCATCGGTTTTAGTGACTGACAGTAGCAAACCTATAAACGACGACCCAGAAGAAGATGATGGTCAAGTTGTGGGTATTATCACAGACAAAGATTTGCGTACCAAAGTCATTGCCCATGGCCTTGCATTTGATACCCCCGCGCATACGATAATGTCTACAAATTTGGTTTTATTAGATGCCAATGCCTATGTTTTCGAAGCCGTACTTGCGATGCTACGAGATAACTTACATCACTTACCGGTGGTGCAAAAACGCCGTCCAATTGGGGTTATTTCTCTTTCTGATATTTTACGCTATGAATCACAAAGCAGCTTATTGTTAGTACGCGGCATACTGGCGCAGCAATCGATTGAAGATTTAACACACTATGCACGCCAGCTGCCGAATGTGTTTGTACGGATGGTAAATGAAGATGCAAACTCGCATATGATTGGCACGGCAATGGCTGTGATTGGCCGCACCTTTAAACAAAGGTTACTGGTATTAGCCGAAGAAAAGTATGGGCCGCCTCCGGTTGCATACTGTTTTATCGCATTAGGTTCAATGGCGCGGGATGAGCAACTGATTGTGACTGATCAAGATAACGCGCTCATTCTAGATGATGATTATGATGATGAACTTCATGATACGTATTTTCAAAATATTGCCGATTTTGTTTGTGATGGTTTAGCGCAATGTGGTTATACCTATTGTGATGGCGAAATAATGGCGTCATTTAAAAAATGGCGAAAAACACGCGCACAATGGTTTGAGCAATTTGCTCAGTGGATAGAGCAACCTAAACCGCAAGCCTTATTAAATAGCTCCATATTTTTTGATTTAGACGGTGTGTGGGGGAAAACCAAATGGGCCGATGAGCTTAAAATATTCATTGCCAAACAAAGCAAAGTTAATCGCGTATTTTTAGCTAATATGGCAGCCAATGCTCGTAACAGAACCCCGCCATTAGGATTTTTTAAAGGCTTTGTTATGGAGCACAATGGTCAGCATAAACGTTCTATGAATTTAAAACGCAGAGGCACAGCGCCGCTTTCAGATGTTATTCGGGTTCACGCATTGGCGGTTGGCTCACGTAAGCAAAACTCGTTCGAACGCTTAGAAGACATTATTGAAGCCAAGCTTCTACCACAAGGCAAAGCACAAGATTTGCGAGATGCGCTGGAATATATTGCCATGATGCGGATCCGTCATCAAGCGTGGCAAATTGAACAGGGAGAAGAACCCGACAACGACTTAGACCCTCATTTATTATCGCCTTTTGAGCAGCGTAACTTAAAAGAAGCTTTTGCAATTTTAGAAAAAGCACAAAGCTATTTGAAATTTAGTTACTCAGCAAATGCTGGGGTGAAGTAATTTATGGCTTTCAAAAAGCAAACAGTGATTGATTGGGCAACACGTTATAAAAATTTATTAAGTGGCGCTCAAAATGACACAATCAAACGCTTTTATGGAGCTGCTTTTAGCGATAAGTTCGCAGCAATTAAAGATGTGCCCTTTGTTGCAATGGACTTTGAAACAACTGGTTTAGATAGCACCAGTGATGATATCGTCAGCGTTGGTTTAATTCCTTTTAATTTACAGCGTATCTATTGCAAAGATAGTCGTCATTGGGTTGTCCGCCCTAGGCGTAATTTTAATGAGGGATCCATTGTAATACATGGCATAACGCATTCAGAAATTGACGATGCACCGGATTTTAATCATATTATTGAGCCATTATTGCAAGCACTCAGTGGTAAGGTTGTTGTTGTACATTATGCCGCAATTGAGCGCCACTTCTTAAATACTGCACTGTTACTTAGGCTTAACGAGGGGATTGACTTTGCCTTGGTCGATACCATGGAAATTGAACGCAAAGCCCTAAAAGCGAGGCAGGGTTTGCTAGGTTGGTTATTTAATTCTAAGTTAGGATCGCTTAGATTAGGTGATTGTCGCCAGCGCTATTCATTACCTGTGTATAAAAACCATAACGCACTCACTGACGCATTAGCAACGGCTGAACTGTTACAAGCACAATTGAGTCACCATTACCGAGAAGATACACCGATCTCGCAGTTATGGAGTTAATTAGCTTGCTTAAATAAAAAACGCCGCAAATTTGCGGCGTTTTGTTATTTTACATAGCGTGTTATTTAGCCGGTAACGGCTCAGTTCTCAGGCCTAAAATAAGGCTTAAACACATAAACAGCAAGACAATTGTAAATGGTAAACCGGTAGAGACTGCACCTGCTTGCAGTGCTTCGATTGCTTGTGTACCACCAATCCACAGTAGCGCAGCTGCGATAGCGCCTTCAATAGATGCCCAAAATATACGTTGTGGTACTGGCGCATCGATTTTCCCGCCAGCAGTGATAGAGTCTATTACTAATGATCCTGAATCAGATGAAGTGATAAAAAACACTAAAACTAATAGCACAGCAATAACAGACAAAATATTAGACATAGGTAATTCATCTAGCATCTGAAACATAGCCATCGGGACATCGGTTAACCCATTTAGACCAAGTGCACCAATACCATTGACTACTTGATCAATTGCAATACCGCCGTAAATTGACATCCATAATACTGTAACCAATGTTGGAATAAGTAATACCGCAATCAAAAATTCACGAATAGTACGACCACGCGATACGCGAGCGATAAACATGCCTACAAACGGTGACCACGAAATCCACCAAGCCCAGTAAAATACAGTCCAGCCATGCATCCATGTTTCGTCTTCACGGCCATGTGGGTTACTTAATGGAATGATATTTTCTACATAACCCATAAAGGTTCTAGGAATATTACCCATCGCAACAGCAAAGCCAACTAAGCAAACAAATACCAATAAGGCAAAAGCAATTAGCATGTTGATATTACTAAGGAGTTTTACACCGCCATCGATGCCACGTATAACAGAAATAACAGCCAGTAGGGTGACGCCGACAATAACGAGTATTTGTGAGCCAATGCCACCTTCGAGACCAAATACGTGGTTTATCCCCGCAGACGCTTGCTGAGCGCCTAAGCCCAATGAGGTTGCCAAGCCAAATAAAGTTGCCAGTACCGCTAAAATATCAATGATATGACCAGGCCAGCCCCATGCTTTATCGCCCAATATTGGGTAAAAAATTGACCGAATAGACAGTGGTAAGCCTTTGTTATACGCAAAGAATGAGAGTGATAAGCCAACTACAGCATAAATAGCCCAAGGGTGCAGGCCCCAATGGAACATAGTCGCCCCCATAGCCAGCTTTGCAGCTTCAGGGGTGTTGGGGGTTACATTCAGTGGTGTTTCATACCAACCAGTAAAATATGCAACCGGTTCAGCGACTCCCCAAAACATTAAGCCAATACCCATGCCCGCAGCGAATAACATCGCGAGCCATGACACACGATTATATGCAGGCTTAGCATCACTGCCTCCTAAACGGATTTTTCCGTAAGGAGAAACAATCAGTGCTAAACAAAAAATAACGAAGAAGTTTGCAGCCCACATAAACAAGGCATCAAAATTATTAATTATATCGAGTTTCACACCATCAAGTGCTGCTTTTGCAGTTTGTGGATCGGTAGCGAGAATGGCGATTAAAAAGATGACAATCAGGCCCGCGCTAATGCCAAAAACAGGATTATGTATATCAAACCCCCATTTTTGCACGTTATCCTGACCTACGGTGTAATCCGTATTGTCGATACTATACTTGTCATGATTATCCTTCATGCAATACCTCTTTTGTTGTCCTAACAAGCTGCTTGTTACCAGCAACATACCTAATTTAATTAGTCTAAGTAACTTGAGCTTCGGATAATAAATCACTATGTGAGTAAATCTTTAAAGCAAAGTTCAGGTTAGGTAATAATTGATACTCTAATTTATTTGAAGACTAACTAATTTAAAAGATGATCATACAGCTACTAGTGTATGAGTTAAATACCAAATGTAAATGATTTTGTCGTTAAAGAGCGGCTTATATGGCCGTTGTGACTATTTTTATGTTTTTATATAAAAGTACAAAATTCGGCAAAGGTCAAAAATTAGTTTGCTTGTTAAAGTAATCGCAGCTGTTTTTTGTGGTTAATTGAGCTATTATTTTTTTGTAGTTTTAAAAGGCAGTTGCACGGGATTGGCGTTTTATAGACGCAGTAATGAAAGCGTAATATGAATATGATTTAACAGTAGGGTGAGCTATATCACTAATCAGTAGCGATAAGGAATTTAGTCATTACTATGAGTAACCATGGCAAAGAGAACACTAAAAACACCGCTGATGAGCATCAATTAGCTCAGCATTACCAGTGTGTTCGACACCATAGCGTGACGATAATAAACTCATTATCAGCAGAAGATTGCCAATTACAAGCTATGGCAGATGTAAGCCCAAGTAAATGGCACCTTGCGCATACGACGTGGTTTTTCGAAACTTTTTTGCTAATTGCCCACAGCTCACACTACAGCGTATTTAATCCTAACTTTAAAACTTTATTTAACTCCTATTATAACGGTATAGGTGAACAATTTAAGCGCGCCTGCAGAGGAAGTTTATCGCGGCCTAGTTTAGATGACGTGATTGCCTATAGAGAATATGTAGACCGGGCGGTGATTGCATTACTGAGTGCACCGTGCAGCGAGTCTATAAAGCACGTTATTGAGTTAGGACTAAACCATGAACAACAGCACCAAGAACTAATGCTGATGGACATTCAATATAACTTTTCAGTTAATCCATTGTTTCCTGCTTATTGCGACACTAGCAATAACCGTAGAGAAAATCCTGTTTCGCAAGCCAGTCCTCTTTGCTTTGTGGCATTTTCAAAGCATACTGCAAATATTGGTGCTACTGAGCAAACATTTAGCTACGACAATGAACGACCAACCCATCAAGTGCTTATACAGCCATTTCAATTTGCTAATCGGCTAACTACCAATGGTGAGTATTTGGCGTTTATACAAGATGGTGGTTACCAAAACCCAGAGCATTGGCTCAGTGATGGTTGGGCGCAGATAAATAATGCTCGGCAAACCGCGCCACTCTATTGGCATAAAATAAATAATGAGTGGTTTGAATTTACATTAGCTGGACTACAGCCTTTGGCGCTAAATGAGCCGCTAAGCCATGTTACCTTTTATGAAGCAAACGCTTTTGCACATTACTCACAAGCACGCCTCCCAACCGAATTTGAATGGGAAAGCGTGGCTAACAGTAATGCGGCGCAAACTATCACCCAGCTCACTGATAACTGTTGGCAGTGGACAAACAGTGCCTATTTACCGTATCCAGGCTTTAAGCCAATAGCAGGTGTGGCAGGGGAGTACAATGGTAAATTTATGGCGAACCAAATGGTCTTGCGCGGAGGCTGTAAACTTACCCCGCAAAATCATTTAAGACTAACTTATCGCAATTTCTATTATCCACACCAAGCATGGATGCGCAGTGGTATTAGACTCGCTAAGGATTGAGCATGAGCCAAGTAACAACATTAACGACAACTGAAATTGATAACCGCTTTTTAGACGATGTTATCGCAGGGCTGTCACAGCAGCAAAAAAATCTACCCTGTAAGTACTTTTATGATGATAACGGGGCTGCTTTGTTTGAGCAGATCACTGAGCTTGATGAGTACTATGTAACACGCACAGAGCTCAGCATTTTAACCAAGCACAGCCAAGCAATCGCCAAGTTGCTTCCTGATAACTTATCAATCATAGAGCCTGGTTGTGGCTCAGGTAAAAAAATTGCTTATTTGTTAGCGCACTTAGTGAATGTGAAAAGTTTTGTGCCATTTGAGATCTCTAGTGAAATGCTTAATTACTCACTGGCTCATTTATCTCCACTATTTCCTGAGTTAGCTATTTCGCCGTTGTTGGGGGACTTTACTCATAGCCAAATGGTAAAGCAGTTAAGCCGTGCAACACAATTGGATAGTCAAACGAATCTCGTGTATTTTCCAGGCTCAACAATAGGCAATTTTTCACCGCTAAAAGCCATTGAGATCATGAAAAATTTCCATCGCTTATGTGGTATTAACGGCTATGTCCTGATTGGCATTGATTTGCTCAAAGACCGCCAAGTATTGCTTGATGCTTATGATGATAAACAAGGCGTCACCGCGGCATTTAATAAAAATTTGCTCCAGCGTATTAATGCTGAATTAAATGCTGATTTTGATCTTAGCCAGTTTCATCACCAATCACGGTTTAATGAAAAATTAAGCCGCATTGAAATGCATTTGATCAGTAACTGTGAACAAACAGTCAGCGTCAATGGCGAATTATTTAGCTTTTCTCAAGGTGAAAGTATCCATACGGAAAACTCCCATAAATACGCACTACAGGCATTTACTCAACTTAGCGCCCAAGCTGAATTACGTTTAGAGCAAACGTGGCAAGACGAGCAGGGGTATTTTGCATTGTGTTTATTGAGGCCAATTTAAACAATGTACAGTTCATCATTTATTATTTAACCGATAATGACGCTACTGTTTTTTAAGCGGTAATTAATGGTTGCCCCTGCACCAGAATCTTGGCAAAGCTGGCCATGTGTTTGTGCAGAGTATTGTTTGATTATGGGGGCAATGATACTGATGGCTGAACCTGTGGCGCTATCTTCATCAACGCCATAGTAGGGAGCAAAATATCGAAAATGCCACTGTGTGGTTTGATTAGCTATTTGGCGCTGTTGCAATACAATCACTGCATTTGGGTAGTGTCGTAATTGTGCTGTATTTACCGCGAGTGTTTTTAAAGGCTGATCACTGTTAATCATCACAGTACTGTAGCCGTTAATTTCTGCGGTTTTATAGCTTTGCATTATTGTGGCCGCAATGGCTTGTTGCAGTAGAGCCTCTGTTTGTACCTCGGTGCTATCAATGGTGGCTAATTGTAGTTGCAGTGCCCGTTGATGTATTCTGATGTTAAATACTTCCCCTGTCTTTGTATAAAAAGCGTTTGGGCTAAACCCTTGCCATTTTTGTAAAAACAGTGCTGCGGCGAGTGTCCCATGACCACAGCGGCTGATCTCATGGCTGTGATTAAACCAACGAATAGGGCAGTGATTTTTTTTGATATTGGCTTGATTTAAAAATACGGTGGCGGGCTGAGCGGTGTTGTTTGCAATGCGCTGCATTAGTCGAGTTGTTAACCCGGTTTTATAAATAACAATTAACGCAGACGAGCCTTTACAGCGTCTCGCTGTATCGTTAAAAACTTGCTCAATAGCAAAAAACTGCACAAAGCGCGGGGCTTTGTGCAGTCTGTGAGTTAATGCCAGATTTAATAAGCGACTAGGCTTATTATTTCTTTTGCGCATAGGCGTCGTTATGAATACCTGCGGCACGACCTGATGGATCGGCATTATTTTGAAATGATGCATCCCATAATAACGCTTCAGGTGTTGAACAGGCGACTGACTTACCATGTGGTACGCATTTGGCGGCTGCATCACCTGGGAAGTGAGATTCAAAAATACTGCGGTAGTAATACGCTTCTTTTGAATCGGGTGTATTAATAGGGTATTTAAATTTTGCGTTTTCAAGCTCTTGATCGGTTACTTGCTCGTTTACATACTCTTTTAATGTATCAATCCAGCTGTAGCCAACACCATCCGAAAACTGCTCTTTTTGCCGCCATAACACTTCATCAGGTAAGTAGCCGTCAAAGCCTTCACGTAAAATATGTTTTTCAATTTTGCCATCTTTACACATTTTAGCTTCAGGGTTGATACGCATTGCAACATCAACAAACTCTTTATCAAGGAAAGGGACGCGGGCTTCTACACCCCATGCCGCCATTGATTTATTGGCGCGTAAGCAATCAAACATGTGCAGTTTAGACACTTTGCGGTTTAGCTCTTCATGGAATTCTTGTGCATTTGGTGCTTTATGGAAATATAAGTAACCACCAAATAGCTCATCGGCGCCTTCACCAGAGAGCACCATTTTAATACCCATCGCTTTGATTTGGCGCGCCATTAAGTACATTGGCGTAGAGGCACGAATGGTGGTTACATCGTAGGTTTCAATGTGATAAATCACCTCACGCAGGGCATCAATCCCTTCTTGGATCGTAAATATAATCGGGTGATGAACCGTCCCTATCATATCCGCTACTTTTTGTGCAGCCGCTAGATCTGGGGAGCCCTCAAGGCCAACTGAGAAAGAGTGCAGCTTAGGCCACCATGCATCGCTTTCATCATTATCTTCAATACGTTTTGCTGCAAAACGTTGGGTAATAGCTGAAATAACGGATGAATCTAAACCACCTGACAACAACACGCCATAAGGTACGTCACACATTAATTGACGTTTAACGGCGGCTTCAAGTGCATCTTTGACGTCTTCGGCTTTTGCGCTGTTATCTTTAACGGCATCGAAGCTTTGCCAATCACGGGCATAATATGGGCGCAATTGACCATCTTTGCTCCATAAAAAATGCCCTGGAGGGAATTCTTCAATGTGTTTACAAATAGGCGATAATGCTTTTAATTCTGAGGCAACATAAAAGTTACCATGCTCATCGTGGCCAGTATAAAGTGGAATAATACCGATATGGTCACGGCCGATTAAATAGGCGTCTTGTTCTTCATCGTATAAACAAAAGGCAAAAATACCGTTTAGGTCGTCTAAAAACTCAGGCCCTTTCTGTTTGTATAACGCTAAGATAACTTCACAATCTGATTGTGTTTGAAAGGTAAAATCAGTCTCTAAATTAGCCGCTAACTCTTTGTGGTTATAAATTTCGCCATTAACCGCTAGAATATGAGTTTTTTCTGGGTTATATAAAGGTTGTGCGCCGCTTGAAACGCCAACGATGGCTAAGCGTTCATGCACTAAAATAGCTTTTTCTGATGAATATACGCCAGACCAATCAGGCCCGCGGTGACGTAATAATTTTGACATTTCAATTGCTTGCGTACGCAATGGGGCGGGATCAGACTTTATATCTAATACACCAAAAATTGAACACATAGTAACTCCTCATTCCTATCATGTGTGTTAGTTAGGCCTAAAATACCTAACTATTCACCTTTGTTTTAACAGAAATAATTAACTAAGTCACATAGCTTTTACAATATTTTTAGAATAATTTATGCACCACCGCGAGCATGCTTGCACCAACTTGATCAGTGAGTGGTGCCTGCTGCTACTTTTATATCCTGTTTTGCACTGATCGCTTCGTTGATCATCACTTTTAGAGCACTTATAACAGTGTCTTTACTCATACTTGGTGCGCCATTATGGTGCACCGCTTGACTGGGTAAATACGGAATATGAATGAAGCCACCCTTGATATGTGGTTCGTGCTGATTAATATGGTGCAATAGGCCATACATCACGTGATTACAGACATAGGTGCCAGCGCTATTTGAAATAGCGGCAGGGATCTCAGCTTGATGTAATGCCAGCAACATACGTTTAATTGGTAGGTTTGCAAGGTAGGCAATAGGCGCGTTTGCGATGACTGGCGCATCAATCGGTTGTTGCCCGGCATTGTCTTTCATGCGTGCATCATCAATATTAATAGCAATGCGCTCTATGCTAATTTCGCTGCGTCCACCAGCTTGGCCAGTACAGAGCACTAAGACTGGATGGTGTTGCTCTATCGCTTGGTATAGCACATCTAATGAATGCTTAAATTCACAAGGTAATTCTAAAGTGATAACGCGGTGTTTTGCTATTAAACTGTCCTCCAATTTGCTGACAGCTTGCCAAGAGGGGTTAATTGACTCCCCTGCAAATGGCGCAAAGCCGGTGATCAATACACAAGGCATACTTGATGTCAGTTTAGTCATTACAAACCACCCTATAGATCAGAATAATATTAATTGCCAACAGCGGCACTTGCACCTTTATAGCATGGTCTGTGCATTTAAAGTACCGCACTGATGTTAATGCTTATTTTTAAGTGCAATAGCAAGTTGTTGTAAGTGCGCATTTAGCTTGGCTTGTGCAGCATTTGCGGTTGCTAAATCGACATAGCAGAAGTTAATACTATCACCCGGTTTTAGCTGCGCAAAATGATAAAGATCGGCACTGATAACGGTGCCAAGTAACGGGTAGCCGCCGGTCGTTTGGCCATCATTAAGCAATACTATTGGCTCTGTCTCTTATACACATCT
>NZ_DRGM01000152.1 GCF_011050055.1 Pseudoalteromonas prydzensis
ATAGCTGATAGCTGATAGCTGATAGCTGATAGCTGATAGCTGATAGCTGATAGCTGATAGCTGATAGCTGATAGCTGATAGCTGATAGCTGATATCCTATAATCTATCGTACGTAATAATGAAGAAAAGGGCGAAAAGCCCTTTTTTATTAGGTGCTTACCTTTACTGTCAAGTATGACAGTACGTCAATCTTTTCTTGCTCTTTCGCAAGCTCCATCCATCATTAGTTTATTTCTTTCAGACTTAACTTCCTTGTATTCCTTTGTCCAAAAACGACAAATTTCATTATTATTTTTACGAGCGGCGTTAAGTTCTCTTTGCTTTCTAGAGTTCTCAGCCATTTCGTTTTTTAGTCGTAAAGCATCGGTTTGGGCTCTTATTGCTAGTGATTTAGCTTCAAGTTCTAGTTTTTTAGCAAAGGCTTCAGCTTTTTGCTGAACAACATGGGCGCGGTAAATATCAAGCGATTCGTCAGCGCCCCATATTGTTAAACCAGTAAGAGTGAGTGAAAAATATAATTTTAAATAATTTAGTTCCATTTTAACTGCCTGTCCTTTGTGATATTTCTCCGATTATATCTAAAAGTTGGCTTTGTAGGTCAGATAAATATACATCTTGTGTTTTATTTTGCTCCTTAAGTATTTTGTACATGGTTTCGGATTCCCTTGCTGACCATTTATATCGGTGAACTAGTTGAACATCAGACGGTTTCACTTTACCCCAAGGTGTAGACATTGTGTTGTCATGGTATGAAATTCTGCAATCTGCCCACGGGCCAGTAGGGGGTAAGTAGCCCCGATACATAATTGAGATCAACTTTTCAATTGGCTTAGATGCTTTATTTGCTTTCACATACCGCCTTACTTGACGTTCACTTACACCCAGTTCTTTAGCGCCTTTTGCATAATCAAAGCCGAATAATGATAAAAACTGCATTTTAAAATTTCCCATTGTGATTTACTCCTTTATTAAAAATCACAATGCAAAATCGGCATAGGTGTTAATTTTCGCTCCCCCCCTATTAGTATACGGGGGGAGGGGTGTTAATCTCGGCTTCATCATTATCTGAATTTCCGTAATTGTTTATCAAGGGCGCAAGCGCGGGTTATGTGTAACTAAATAAATGGTTTGCGCTGCGCTTGGTTACGACCGACCAACAACAATGCTGAATTAATAACGGTGTGCGGTCTACATGGCTAAAGCCATAAGTGATAGGTTCGTATGCTTAGCTAGGTACTGGTACGTGATAATTGAGTTGATTATTACGTACCAAGGTAAAAAGTACGTAATAAGTTACGTACCACTAAACGGCCTTTTTCATACGACCCGTTTTAACGTTGCGCGCCATAAAGGGTATGTGGTCTGGGTTATCAATTAAGAACTCTATCATTTGCTTAATTTCAACCTCGGAATCATCAGGTATCCAAAGGGTTATTTTCTTTAAACCTTTGGATTTTTGTTTTTCTTCATACTTTTGATTTCTAGTCATAGTGTCACCAGTGACGGGTAGTAGATGAATGTATATAGATTAAACAAGCCGCTACGCTCAGGCTTCGCTTGGCGGCTTGTTAAAATCTAAATTAATGAGTTAAGTGCTATAGATGAATCGGTATTATTATCTGGTTCTGGTTGTGAATAAGGGTTAGGGCTGCAAAAAGCCCGATAAGCAAAGTTTGTTTGTGACTGCCTAATGATTACGTTGCACGGGCTGAAATACTGAATACTAAAGCCCATACTCGCCAGTTCGTAAGAATCAATACTAAAATTACCGTACTTTTCAGTGATGAATTCAAATATAAATTCACGGTGAGTTCTGTCTGGCCGCTTCACCTCTTGAACACCAGTAACAAAAATATCAGTAGCGCCATAGGGTAAACCTACAGAAATAAGTTGACCATCAAGAACCTGAAAAGCACCATTATCAGTATTAGAACTAGTATCTTTTTGAGTATTGACCACACCCACTTTAGCGGTTTCTTCGACATTTTGAACAGGGCTTTCATGACTGGTGAAATACCATAACCAATACAATATGCACAAAAAGAACATAGCAATTGGAAAGGCAAAAACAGGATTGAGTAAGAGATTTTTACCTTGTCCTTTTGTAATACCTCCGGTAGCTGTCGATTTGTAGCACTTGTGTACTTCGACTGGGATTTTCTTCCACGTTGTAACACTTCCCTTAACTGGGGTTTTACCGTCAAGTTTTGGGTTGTGCTCGAAGATTCGCGGCCTGCGGTTGTAGTAAGGGATGCTTGCGAGTCCGTCAAAGTATTTATGCGAGTAGGCGTACTGGCTGACGTTTCGAATGTACTTATGGACTGAGGTAATATCGGGTGTACAGACGATAATATCCCAGTTGTATTTGCGGTGTCGCATGTAACATTCTTTGAGTGTTTTGGGGTAAATAATATGGCCATGTTCGTTGAATAACTCCTTACCTAAATCGTCAGTATCACCGCTGGTTAAGTTCTCAGGTTTGAACTTTTCTAGCTGCTCGTAATGGTATTCATACCAGTGAACGGGTATCAAATCTTTGTAGTTATCGATGTGTTTATAGTTACAACTTTCGGGTTTGAAAGTGGCTTCCGTTGGGTAAACGTCTTGCACCTCATCAATTAAAACGAGCGCACCCGTTGGCATCCAGTGATACCAATTTCGCCATAGTGCTTGGCCTTCCTCATTTTGTGATGATAAGCGCCAAAGCTGTGCTGACTCTGGAAATGTCTCCTGTAGCTCGGTTTTGATTTCTTCGATAGGTAAAATTCCTTCGATATTAGTAACAACTAAGCGACCTTTTCTTAGAGCGGGTAATACCTCAAACCATGTGGCGCTGGCCGATTTAAAAGAACCTGGCGCACCATGAAAAATTGATGATGCCATTTTATATAAACCTCATTACATATCGGGCTAAAAGTGCTTGGATAATGATGTTAAAACCATCAAAGAAACGCATATCAACAAGTGCAGCTTTTACGTCTTGAGGTAGGCCGTTTGCAGCAGATAGAACTTTAGATGCAAGCTGAAAATTTTCCATAATGGTTTTAGCAACTGACCAAGCGAGCTTTAACGCCTCAAGTTGTGCTGCTATTTTCATAAGGGTGATTTTTTCAACAACGTAAGCAAGCATCCTTTCAAAAAAGTTTGGTACATCATCATCAAGAAACGACCAAATATCGCTAAAGAAGTCACCTATTGCATTAGCTGTGCCTTCAAAACCTTCGTAGTTTGTTGGCGTAGCTAAGACAAAAAGCGGTAAGAAAAAAGTGATTAAAATGAATATTTTAGTTTTCACATTAAGGCCCCAATAAAATATAAAGCGCGGTTAGTGTTGAGCAGAGCATTACTGCTGCTGCAATTAGTTGAAAAAAGGATGATAGACGACCCAAACCCATATCAACCTCAACACCTTTAATTACTTCGATTCGCTCCTCATAACCACCACCCAACGATGGGTTAATATCAAAAAGAGCTGATGACTCACTTTCTATTTGTTCGAAGTAGTCTTCAATTTCTTGTTTTTTCTCGTCTATTTCATCGGTAATAACTTGGCGTTGTTCGTCTGTGAATATTGAATTTAATCCTTTCTCTGCATTTTTTCGTTGAACTGAAATAGTGAATTTCTCAGGTTCTTGACAGTCATCACCAGTGCAAGGTTCTTCACCACCGTTATCAGGTGTGCCACCTGTATTGTCTAAAATGTCAGCTAATAATCCGTTTGTTTCACTTAACAAATCGTTTGTATCATCGGTATTGGATTGGGTTAAATCTGTGTTATATCTGATTTCACCAAGTATCTCGTTACCTATTTGAATTTCTTCAGCAACACGGTCTAGGCGTTCATCGTTAGAATCGCTTGCCGCAACTTGGTTTTCATTCATTGCATCAAGGTTGTCGTTGATTTTATTAAGAGCATCGAGCTCTGCCATTTCTGGTGCGTCATCGGTTTCTTCAGGTGCTGGCTTGTCATCTGGTGGTGACGTTTTATCAACTTCTTTATCAGGTGGGCGTTTACACTGGACAGGTTCGGCAGAGCCATAAGAAATAGGTATGTAGTAACCGCCATCTTGGTCAGTCTCTATTTTACACTGAGTGCCATCTGGATTTTTAAAGCACTTCTCAGTCTGTCCGCCAGTGCCAAAAACAAAGGGGTCATTGGGTGTGGGTTCAGGGCAGTGAGATTTAAGCCTATAGCAAAGAGCCTGACCGCTTGGGTCAGTTACTGAAATTGTATAATCTGGATAATCTTCAGGAGGGCAATAAGTTGTTTCTTGTGGTTCGCCGACAGCTCTCGCCCCATAAGGATATTTAGAACTTGTAACGGTTGGATTTGAACATGAATCCCAAGTTTTCTTTTTCCATTCAACGCTAATTGTTCGAGTATCTTCATTTACAATATCAGCATGAAAACTACAAAATTGATTATATAATTCAATTTGTGATTTAGCGTGGTCTATTACAACTGAAATACATGCAGAATGAGGTGACTCTGTTAATGAGCCAGTTATTGAAGTAGTACCGACAACATGCCCATTTGAAACACATTCAAAAGATGATGTATATTTTGTTTCAGCCGGAACAGGGTCAGGGTCATAAAAATCAGGCACTGATGAATGAGACACAGAAACAAAAAAAGCGCTACTAAGCGCCAATAAAAATATTAGTAATCGCATGTGAGCGCCTTTAGAGAAATTCAAATAGGTAACGAGA
>NZ_DRGM01000153.1 GCF_011050055.1 Pseudoalteromonas prydzensis
AAGAATCGACCTAACGAAAGTACCCACACAAATTACTTGATACTATTTTTTTAAAGAGCGTTTGTTGCCACTACTGCCTGCAACAAAGAAGCGAGAATTATACAGGCTCTCACTAAACTGTCAAACTTTATTTCTTAACCATTTCGCCGTGGTGCTGGTTGAATGCCTTAAGAAGTGGTGCATTCTACAGCCTAAAATGACTTCGTCAACAGAAAACTTATCTTATTTTCGCAACCAGACTATAAGCTTATGAAATCAGTATAAATTTCATTTTATTTCTTTGTCTCATAATCCATGATACATACTGTATTATGGTCATTTCAGCTTATGACAACCTAAAAAACTAATTATTCCTATCTTCAAATCATAAAATAAATACAATTTTGATGAAAAAATTACAAATATTAGTTTGGCGTTGGATGTAAGCGTATTACGAACATAAATATCATTATTCAAGATAAAAGTGAATATTGTTTTAATTAGTAGAAACAATGATCGGCGAAAGTATATCAAAATAATACAACTGAATTTCATCTTTGAAAACCTAGGTCTAAATAACCAGATCTATTCTGAATAAAGTACTATATTATGTATAAACGCTTATATTCTAAATGACATTAATTTTTGACATAAAAAAACCGACTAAGGTCGGTTTTTTTATTTTGATATTTTTATACTTGCTTATTCAGCAACAGCTTCAGTTTTTCTATCTACTAGTTCGACGATAGCCATAGGTGCTTTATCACCTTCACGGTAACCACACTTTAAAATACGCACATAACCACCAGGTCTAGTTAAAGAACGAGGGCTAATGTCATTAAAAAGTTTAGTTACTGCAGCTCTGTCTTCTAAACGAGCAAAAGCAAGTCTTCTATTTGCTACAGAATCAACTTTACCCAATGTTATTAATGGTTCAATCACGCCACGTAACTCTTTTGCTTTTGGCAAAGTTGTGCGAATGACTTCATGTTCCACCAATGAGACCGCCATATTTTTGAACATTGCTGTTCTGTGACTGCTATTGCGGTTTAATTTACGACCAGAATTACGATGACGCATTTTAACTACCCTATTTTTTATGCTGAATTAATTCAGTTTTATTTTTGTTCTAATGATGTTGGCGGCCAGTTATCAAGATGCATTCCTAATGATAAGCCTTTTGATGCCAAAACATCTTTAATCTCAGTTAATGATTTTTTACCTAAGTTTGGTGTTTTCAATAATTCCATTTCAGAACGTTGAATTAAATCACCAACATAATAGATATTCTCTGCTTTTAAACAGTTAGCAGAACGAACAGTTAAATCAAGTTCGTCAATTGCTTGTAGCAATTCTGGTGCGATTTGAGCAACTTCTGGCTCAACTTTCTTTTCTTCAATAACAGTGAAGTCAACAAAAGATGAAAGTTGATCGCTTAAGATAGTTGAAGCAAACTTGATTGCATCTTCAGCATCCAATGTGCCATCAGTATCTACATCAATAATAAGCTTATCCAAATCAGTTCGATTTTCTACCCGCGCACTCTCAACAGCATATGTAACCATATTAACTGGGCTGAATGAAGCATCTAGATAAAGCTGACCGATTGAACGATCTTCATCTTCTGCAGTTTGACGTGTATTAGATGGGGAATAACCTCTGCCTTTAGCAACTTTAAAAGTAATAGATAAACTACCACCGGTTAAGTTAGCAATTACATGCTCAGGATTAACAATTTCAACATTATGAGGAAGTTGTATATCGCCAGCAGTAACAGGACCAACACCACTTTTACTAAGCGTCAATACTACTTCATTAAGATCATGCAATTTAACGGCAAGACCTTTCATGTTTAGAAGTATATCCAAGACATCTTCTTGAACGCCATCAATCGCAGAGTATTCATGTACTACACCATCAATTTGGGCTTCAACTACTGCTGAGCCTTCCATTGAAGATAATAGTACTCTACGCATTGCGCTGCCTAGTGTATGACCAAATCCTCTTTCGAGTGGTTCCAATACTAAACGTGTACGTGTATTACTAAATCTCTGTATATCAACCATCCGTGGCTTTAGAAACTGACTAGTATAGATTGTCATTAAAATTCCTCTAATCAATCCTCACTTTCATGAGGATTATCTTTACTTATTTCGAGTAGAGCTCAACAATTAAATGCTCATTGATATCCGCTGACAAATCAGAACGTTCAGGTACATGCTTGTATGTTCCTGACATTTTAGCAGCATCAACTTCAACCCAATCTGCGAATCCGTTTTGAGCAGCTAAATCTAGCGCGCCTTTGATTCGAATTTGGTTTTTACCGGCATCTCTAACTGCGATCACATCAGAAGCGCTTACCTGATAAGAAGGAATATTTACTTTCTTACCGTTAACAGTAATCGCGTTATGACGTACTAACTGGCGAGCTTCACTACGTGAAACACCAAACCCCATACGATATGTAACATTATCCAAACGGTTTTCTAACAATTGAAGAAGGTTCTCACCTGTAGCACCTTTCTTGTTATCAGCCAATTTGTAATAAGATCTAAATTGCTTTTCAAGTACACCATACACACGACGTAATTTTTGCTTTTCACGTAACTGCGTTGCGTAGTCCGAAAGACGTCCACGACGTTGGCCATGTTGGCCAGGTGGGAACGCACGATTTTCGATTGCACATTTAGATGTATAACATTTTTCGCCTTTCAGGAATAACTTCTCACCTTCGCGACGACACAAACGACATTTTGCACCAATATATCTAGCCATAATAATCTCCTAAATCAGACTCTGCGCCGTTTAGGCGGACGACAACCATTATGCGGAATAGGTGTTACGTCTGTAATATTGTTAATTTTAAAACCCAAGTTATTCAATGCGCGAACAGCTGATTCACGACCAGGACCTGGACCTTTAATTTCGACATCAAGGTTTTTCATACCGAAACCCTTGACTACTTCACCCGCTTTCTCAGCTGCTACTTGAGCTGCAAAAGGAGTGCTTTTCCGTGATCCACGGAATCCACAACCACCAGATGTTGCCCATGATAGAGCATTACCTTGGCGGTCTGTGATTGTAATAATAGTGTTATTGAATGATGCATGCACATGGGCAACACCATCAACAACATTCTTTTTTACACGCTTACGCTGACGCGCAGTTGAATTTGCCATGAAAGTTCTCTTCGTTATTTAATCATGCGTCTAGGACCTTTACGAGTCCTTGCATTAGTTTTAGTTCTTTGTCCACGAAGAGGTAAACCTCTACGATGACGAATACCACGATAGCAGCCGAGATCTCTCAAGCGCTTGATATCCATTGAAACCTCACGTCGCAAGTCGCCTTCTACAGTGAATTTTGCAACTTCACTACGGAGTGATTCCACTTCCTGCTCTGTTAAATCTCTAATTTTTGCATCTGGTGCGATACCTGATGCGGCACAGATTTTCTGTGCGCGTGTGTTACCAATACCATAGATAGAGGTTAACGCGATCACCGTGTGCTTTTGCACAGGGACATTTATACCAGCAATACGAGCCATTGAGCTACCCTAAGTTCTTCATAAGTGAACAGAGAATTGTAACATATATTATCTCTATCCAACAATAAATTAATTTATGTAACGTCAATCAACCTTGACGCTGTTTATGTTTTGCTTCAGTGCAAATGATGCGAACAACACCCTTACGCTTCACAACTTTACAATTACGGCAAATCTTCTTAACCGACGCTTGAACTTTCATCGAACTTCTCCACCAAATGATGTGCGTTGAACTTAATTTAAGAACCCTGACACACTGTTATTATTTTTTTTGTTTGATTTTTTCATCAAACCTTCATATTGCTGAGACATCATATGTGATTGCACTTGAGACACAAAATCCATTACAACAACAACGATAATTAGTAAGGATGTACCACCAAAATAAAACGGAACATTCCAGTACAAGATCAAAAACTCTGGCAATAGACAGACTGCAGTGATATATACAGCACCTGCCAATGTCAAACGGCCCATAACACCATCAATATATTTACTTGTTTGAGCGCCAGGTCTTATACCAGGAATAAATGCACCAGATTTCTGTAAATTTTCGGCTGTTTCTTTAGGATTAAAAACTAAAGCCGTATAGAAAAAACAAAAGAACACTATTGCAATTGCATAAGCTATAACATACATCGGTTGGCCTGGAGACATTAACGTAGAAATATCTTTTAGCCAGCCCATTCCTTCAGACGTTCCAAACCAGCCTGCTATTGTAGCAGGAAACAGAATAATACTTGAAGCAAAAATTGGTGGAATAACTCCCGCCATATTGAGCTTCAATGGTAAATGAGTCACTTGACCTGACATCATTTTTCTACCTTGTTGGCGTTTAGCATAATGGACAGGTATTCTGCGCTGTGCGCGCTCAACAAATACAACAAATGCTGTAACTGCAATCGCTAAAACAAGTATCGTTATGACTAAAAACGAATGCAATTGACCAGTTCTAGCTAACTCCAATGTTCCACCGATAGCAGCTGGTAATCCTGCAACAATACCAGCAAAAATAATCAGCGATATACCATTACCTATGCCACGTTCTGTGATCTGCTCTCCTAGCCACATCAAAAACATTGTGCCAGTAACAAGCGTGATAACAGCTGTAAACCTAAACAACATACCAGGATCAACTACCACACCAATACCTGATGCACTTTGACTTTCAAGTGCTACAGCAATACCTAAAGCTTGAAACGTAGCAAGTACTAGAGTGCCATATCGTGTGTATTGAGTAATTTTTCTTTTACCCGCAGCACCTTCTTTTTTCATTTGTGCAAGTTTTGGGTGTACAACTGTCAACAACTGCATAATAATAGATGCAGATATGTAGGGCATGATACCTAACGCAAATACTGATAAGCGTGACAAGGCACCACCCGAGAACATGTTAAACATGTCGAGGATAGTACCTTTTTGTTGTTCAAACATAATTGCTAGTGCAGCAGGATCGATACCAGGAACAGGCATAAATGTACCCATTCGATACACGAGCAAAGCGCCTAATACAAAAAGTAGTCTGCTTTTTAATTCAGCATACTTACCTTTATTTTCTAGCAATTGTTGTTTATTTTTTTCCACGCAGATTACTCTTCGATTTTTCCGCCAGCAGACTCAATAGTCGACTTAGCTCCAGCAGTTACAGACAACCCTTTAATAGATAGGGCTTTAGTAAGTTCACCAGAGTTAATAACTTTAACTTTTTGGATATTACCAGAGATAATCCCTAGCGCTCTAAGTGCGAACAAATCGATTACTTCGACATCTAGCCCTGCGAGTACATCTAGCCTAACCTCAGTAGATTTAGAACCTACACGAGATTTAAAACCAACTTTAGGTAAGCGACGTTGTAAAGGCATTTGACCACCTTCAAAACCACGCTTGTGAAAACCACCTGACCGTGCTTTTTGACCTTTGTGGCCACGACCACATGTTTTACCTAGACCAGAACCGATTCCGCGACCAACACGTTTTGCATCTTTTGTTGCACCAGGTGCAGGTGCAATAGTATTTAAAAACATTTTATGCTTCCTCAACCTTTAACATATATGAGACATGATTAATCATACCTCTGTTTTCAGGTGTATCAATAACAATAGCGCTGCTACCAGTCTTTCTCAGACCTAAGCCTACTACGCATGCCTTATGTTTAGCTAAGCGACCGATCGTACTTTTGACCAATGTCACTTTTAATTTAGCTTGAGTTGTCATTATCTTATTCCATAATCTCAGCAACTGACTTGCCACGTTTGGCTGCAACTGCTTCAGGGTTATTCATATCAGTAAGCCCGATAATTGTAGCGCGAACTACGTTCAAAGGATTAGTTGAACCGATAGATTTTGCCAGCACATTATGAACACCAACAACGTCAAATACAGCACGCATCGCACCACCGGCGATAACGCCAGTACCTTCAGATGCGGGTTGCATATAAACTTTAGCAGCACCGTGACGAGCAGTTAGAGCATGCTGTAACGTGTGCCCGTTTAATGTAACCGTTTTCATGTTTCTTCTAGCTTCGTCCATTGCTTTTTGAATCGCAACAGGAACTTCGCGAGCTTTACCTTGACCGAAACCTACTCGGCCTTCTCCATCACCTACTACGGTTAATGCAGAAAAACCAAATACGCGACCACCTTTAACAACCTTAGCAACCCTGCGAATTCCGACTAACTTCTCAATCAAACCATCAGATGGGGCTTGTCGTTGATCATTTTGTGCCATGTGATAATACCTTTAAAATTTAGAACTGCAGGCCGTTTTCGCGTGCAGCATCAGCTAGCGCTTTAACTCGGCCGTGAAAACGAAAACCAGACCGGTCAAAAGAGACTTGCTCAACACCTGCTTTAACTGCTCGTAAAGCAACTGCTTTACCAACTGCTTCAGCCGCTGAAATATTACCCGTGCTAGAAAGTTCTTTTCTTAGTTCACCATCTAATGTCGATGCTGAAGCAATAACCTTTGAGCTGTCATGAGTGACAATTTGTGCGTAGATGTGGCGAGGTGTTCTGTGAACAGTCAACCTATAGACTTCGAGCTCTCTTAATTTAGCTCTTGTTTTAGCCGCTCTACGTAATCGTGATATTTTCTTATCCATTGTTCAGCCTAATTATTTCTTTTTAGCTTCTTTACGAGCAACATGCTCATCTGCATAACGAACGCCTTTACCTTTATAAGGTTCTGGTGGACGATAAGCGCGAATATTTGCCGCAACCTGACCTACTATTTGCTTATCAGTTCCTGAAATAAGAATTTCAGTCTGAGTTGGTGTTTCAATTGTGATACCCGCAGGGACAGCATATTGAACTGGGTGCGAGAAACCTAATGTAAGATCCAATGTGTCACCTTGTGCTTTAGCACGATAACCCACCCCAACCAATGTAAGCTTCTTTTGGAATCCTTCGGAAACACCGATTACCATATTATTTAACAAGGCACGTGAGGTACCTGCTTGAGCAACGGCTTGTTTTGACTGGCTACGCGCTGTAGTAACTAATGTATTACCTTGCTGCGCCACTTCAACTTCCGCATGTATTGCACGACTTAACGTGCCTTTGCTACCTTTTATAGAAACTTCAGCACCATTCAGCGACACTTCTACGCCAGCTGGAATTTCTACGGGTGCGTTTGCAATTCGTGACATTCTTAAATCTCCAAATATATCTGGCTTAGCTAACTGAACACAGGACTTCACCGCCCTGACCTAGTTCTCTTGCCTTACGATCGGCCATTACACCTTTAGATGTCGACACGATTGCTACACCTAAACCACCAATTACTTTTGGTAGGTCTTTCGCTGATTTGTATACACGCAAACCTGGACGGCTAACGCGATCAATTTTTGATATAACAGGTTTTCCTTCAAAGTATTTCAAAGCGATTGAAAGTACTGATTTACCATCCACATCAGTTACATTATATGTCGCGATGTAACCTTCGTTTTTCAATACATCTGCAATACTTAGCTTTACTTTAGAAGAAGGCATTGTTACATCTGATTTTTTTGCTTGTTGTGCATTACGTATGCGTGTAAGCATATCTGCAACAGGATCGGTCATACTCATTTTATTTTAGCTCCGCACTATAAATTGACAAACTACCAGCTTGCCATTACTAGGCCAGGAATATCACCTGCCATTGCATGTTCACGCAACTTATTCCTAGAAAGGCCGAATTTACGGTAGTAGCCATGTGGGCGACCCGTAATTTCACAACGATTTCTCATACGTACTGCACTCGAGTTACGAGGTAACGCATGAAATTTCTTTGCAGCTTCTTGACGCTCATCAAAACTTAATGACATGTCTACGATCTGTTTTTTCAACTCTGCTCTTTTGGTAGCATATTTTTCTACCAATTTTGCTCTTTTAATCTCACGATTAATCATGCATTGTTTAGCCATAACTTAATTCCACCCAATCTGAATCTATTTTTTAAAAGGAAACTTGAATGCTAATAATAGCGCACGAGACTCTTCTGCTGTTTTAGCAGTCGTCGTAATGGTAATATCCATTCCGCGTAACTTATCTATTTTATCATATTCAATTTCTGGGAAGATGATTTGTTCTTTCACCCCCATACTGTAATTTCCTTGCCCGTCAAATGACTTAGGATTTAATCCACGAAAGTCACGGATCCTTGGGATGGAAACAGTTACTAAACGATCAAGAAAATCATACATACGCTCAGAACGTAAAGTCACCTTACAACCTACGGGCCAACCTTCACGTAATTTAAAGCCTGCAATTGATTTTCTTGCTTTCGTAATAACTACTTTCTGACCGGAAATTTTTTCCATATCAGCAACAGCATTATCCAAAACCTTCTTATCAGTCAACGCTTCACCGACACCCATATTTAAGGATATCTTTGTAATTCTTGGAACTTCCATGACCGACTTATAACCAAACTGTTCAATTAACTGTTTGACTACAGTATCACGATAAAAATCTTTTAATCTGCTCACTGTAAATACCTAATCTTGTCGCCTAAGCGCCAACAACTTCGCCGTTTGATTTGAAAAAGCGAACCTTGCGGCCATCATCTAAAATTTTAAAACCCACTTTATCACCCTTGCCAGTAGCAGGATTTAATAAAGCTAGGTTAGAACCCTCAATCGGCATTTCTTTATCAAGAATACCACCAGCCTGACCTTGCGCTGGATTTGGTTTAACATGTTTTTTGGCTAGATTTATACCTTGAACAACAAACTTACCATCTTGTCCACGACCTACAATCTCACCCGTTTTGCCGCGGTCTTTACCGACTACAACAACAACTTGGTCACCTTTTACTAATCTTTCCATCTCAGAACTCCAATCTTATAGCACTTCAGGTGCTAACGATATAATCTTCATGAATTTTTCACCACGAAGTTCACGAGTAACTGGGCCAAAAATTCGAGTACCAATCGGTTGAAGATTAGCATTTAATAATACAGCAGCATTTCCATCAAAACGAATCACAGATCCATCAGGACGACGCACACCTTTTCTAGTTCTAACGATTACTGCGTTATGAACTTGGCCTTTTTTAACCTTACCACGTGGCGCAGCTTCTTTAATCGTTACTTTAATAACATCACCAATACTGGCATAACGACGGTGTGAACCACCTAAAACTTTAATACACTCTACACGCTTTGCGCCGCTATTATCCGCAGCGTCAAGACTACTTTGCATTTGAATCATTGTCTAAACTCCAATTGTAACCAGCGGACTACTTGGCTCGGTCAATAACTTCGACCAAGTTCCAGCTTTTAGTCTTTGACAAAGGTCGTGACGATGTAATCGTTACAACATCACCAACATTACATTCGTTCGCTTCATCATGAGCATGCAACTTAGTTGAACGCTTCATGTATTTTTTATAGATAGGATGAGCAACTTTACGCTCAACCAAAACTGTTATAGTTTTGTCCATTTTATCGCTAACAACGCGACCAGTGACTAAACGTGTACTTTTTTCCTGCTCACTCATATTCGTACCCTATTTCTTTTCGTTAAGTACAGTTTTAATACGAGCAATGTCACGGCGCACACGTCTCATCTCGCTAGAGCGTGTTAATTGACCTGTCGCATTTTGCATACGCAAACTAAACTGTTCTTTATGAAGAGCCTCAAGCTCTTGTGCCATATCTTCAACAGATTTCTGTCTGATCTCGCTCGCTTTCATTACAGTATCGCCCGCGTTACAAATGTTGTTTTAACTGGAAGTTTTGCAGCGCCTAATCTAAAAGCTTCTCTTGCAATTTCTTCTGACACACCTTCCATCTCATAGAGCATGCGACCTGGCTGAACATTTGCCACCCAGTATTCAACATTACCCTTACCCTTACCCTGTCTTACTTCTAGCGGCTTGCTAGTAATAGG
>NZ_DRGM01000154.1 GCF_011050055.1 Pseudoalteromonas prydzensis
GCTAAAAAGCCTGCTCCACCTTTTACAGTGTGAAAGCCTCTAAATATAGCGTTTAGTAACTCTGTATCTTCTGGATTATTTTCCAGTTCAACTAACTGTTCAGATAAAAGCTCTAGGATTTCTCCTGCCTCTACAAGAAAGTCTTGTAAAATATCTTCATCGACTTCAAACATGCAGTTACTCTCCTCTTAGAAGCCCAAACTTGATAAAAGATCATCGACTTCATCTTGATCAGATACAACATCATTACGCGATTCTTTATCAATAATAGGGCCTTCAGGACCTGCTAAAGTTTGTGTGGCAACTGGTTCTTTTATTTTTTGTTGTTCTACTTTATTCGCTGTGTTGTCACTATCATCTTGTTCAGCAAAAGCTGTTAAAAGATGAAGTAAGCTTTCTTCTACTTCTCTAACAAGTTCTATAACACGACGAATAACTTGACCCGTTAAGTCTTGATAATCTTGAGCCATTAGTACATTCGTCATTAAGCTTTGAAGCTCATCGGTTTTATGATGAGAGTTATTCATAAACTTATCGATACTATGGCAAAGTTGTTTAAACTCACCCAGCTCAATTTCGCGACTCATTAAACGATCCCATGTCGGTTTGATATGAGATATTTCATCTGCCAGTTGTTGAGCTATAGGAAGACTCGCTTCCACTGCATCCATTGTTTTATTAGCCGCATTTTCTGTCATTTCTATAACATAATTAAGCCGCTTTTTAGCATCTGGAATAGCATCTGTTGTTAAATCAGTTAAACGAGTATCAAGATCAAAACTTTTAAGGGCTTCGTGCAATTGACGGGTCAACTTTCCAACTTCAGCAAATAATTCAGACTGCTCTCGCGAGGCAGTCTCTAAGATCAACTGGTTTGCTTTATCTTGCTCATCATTTTCTAAAAAAGCAACGAGCTGACGAGCTTGTTCTAACGTTATTTGAGGCGCAGCTTGTGCTGGCATAAGCCTCTCCCCCATCATTAGCCTAAGCGTTCAAATACTTTTTCTAACTTAGTTTTTAATGTTCCAGCCGTAAAAGGCTTAACAATATAACCATTAACGCCAGCTTGCGCTGCAGCTATTATTTGTTCTTTTTTAGCTTCTGCCGTTACCATTAATACAGGGATATGTTTTAACTTATCATCTGCACGAATTGCTCTTAAAAGGTCAATACCTTGCATTCCAGGCATATTCCAATCAGTAACTACAAAATCAAATACTTGATTTTGTAACATAGGCAAAGCTGTAGACCCGTCATCAGCTTCTTGAACATTAGTGAAACCTAAGTCACGTAATAGGTTTTTTATAATTCGTCTCATCGTTGAAAAATCATCAACTACAAGAATTTTCATGTTTTTATCCAAAACATCCCCCAGTGAGGTATTAACCTTAGTTTACTTACTACTAGTTTATCCAGTCATTGATTTTAGCTTTAAGCTTAATCATCGCCTGACCATGTATCTGACTTACACGCGATTCGCTTACATCGAGTATATGTCCTATTTCTTTTAAATTCATTTCATCGTTATAGTACAAAGAAAGTACCATTGCATCACGCTCTGGTAATGACTTTATTGCATTTAGCAAAGACTCATTAAACCGATCATTCTTAACATTATTAAAAGGTTTGTCTAGCGCTAAATCTTGGCCTACGGGAGTAATAACATCCTCATCTACACCAAGGTCTTCTAAACCTAATACTTTACTAGTATTAACATCATTTAAAATATGATGATACTCATTGAGTGAAATTTCAAGTTTTTCAGCAACTTCTGTATCTGTTGGTTCGCGATTCAGACTGCTTTCGAGCCCAGTAATTGCTTCTGCAACTTGTCGGCTTTTACGGTGTACTGAACGAGGAGCCCAATCACCACGGCGCATTTCATCAAGCATAGCCCCACGAATACGAATACCGGCGAAGGTTTCAAAGCTTGCGCCTTTTGTTGCATCAAAGTTTTTTGAAGCTTCTATTAAACCTATCATTCCTGATTGAATTAAATCATCAAGCTGAACGCTAGGTGGTAATCGAGCAATTAGATGACATGCCACTTTTTTGACAAGTGATGCATGTTTCTCAACAATCACATTTAAGTTTTGTGTTGATTGATATCCCATAGCTCTATTCACCAATATTGTCATAATTAGCCGTTTACTAGTTTCTCAATGAAAAACTCTAAATGCCCAGATGGTTGGTTTGGTATTGGCCATTTAACTGCTTTTGTTGCCAGCGTTTTAAACGCAAGAGCGGCTGGCGAATTAGGAAAGAGTTCTACGATTACTTTTTGACGACGTGTTGCTTTGCGCATATTTTCGTCATAAGGAACTGTTGCTACTAGCTCCATTGAAACATCTAAAAAGCGATCGGTAACCTTAGATAGCTTTGCAAACAACTCAGTGCCTTCACGCATACTGCGAACCATATTGGCAACAATTTTAAATTTATAAACGCCGTGCTCACGGCTTAATACTTTAATAAGTGCGTAAGCATCCGTGATTGATGTTGGTTCATCACATACCACAACCATTACATCTTGTGCTGCACGCGAAAAGCTCAGCACCATGTCTGAAATACCAGCGGCAGTATCCACAATTAAAATATCAAATTCGGTATTCAATTCGCTAAACGCACGAATTAGTCCAGCATGCTCAGATGGTGATAACTCAACCATACTTTGCGAACCAGACGTAGCGGGTACAATTTTAATACCAGCAGGACCTTCAACCAAAATTTCGTCAAGCTCACATTCACCAGACAAAACGTGTGACAAATTACGCTCTACACGTAAACCAAGCATCACATCACAATTTGCTAAACCTAAGTCAGCATCCAGTACTAGTACTCTGTTACCTTGTTGCCCTAGTGCTATAGCAGTATTTAGAGAAACATTTGTTTTCCCCACCCCACCTTTACCACCGGTTACAGCGATAACTTTAACGCCGTTGTTATTGTTTTGACTCATTTTGCGCAGGCCGCTTGCTTGATCTAATACTGTGTTAATCATACATCCCTACTGTACTTGGCGCCACTGCTTGATGCCTTGAATGTTGTGCTTTTGTTCTTTTTAAATATAATTGCTCAGCCTTTTTTACTAGTTTTTCAGCATTTGCAACACGAATATCTTCTGGTACTCGTTGTCCGTTAGTAAGATACCCTATTGGAAGGCGATTTTGAATCGCAATACTAATAATCTCACCCAAACTTAATGATTCATCCAACTTGGTAAAAATACAACCACTTAACTGTACTTTTTTAAAGTGGCGTACAGTTTCTTGTAGTACATTAATTTGCGCTGTGGCACTGAGTACTAAGTAGCTGCGAATATCCACACGCTGGTTGCGCATTAACGTATTTAACTGCTCAGTTAAGCGTAAATCTCGCTGGCTCATACCTGCCGTATCAATTAACACTAGACGTTTATTTCGTAAATGATATAAAACTTCAGCTAACTCATTAGCATCTTTAACTTGTTTTACACCACAACCAATAATACGACCGTAAGTTGCAAGCTGCTCATAAGCACCAATTCTGTACGTATCAGTGGTTATTAAGGCAACTTTATCGGCGCCATACTTTTGTGCACCTAGAGCTGCAAGCTTAGCAACTGTCGTGGTTTTGCCCACACCTGTTGGACCCACTAACGCATATACACCACCTTGGCGAAGTATTTCGTTATTGGTTGTTTGCATTTGATCTTCAACCATTGTTAGCAATGCTTTCCAGCCTTGCTGACGAGACACGTCGTCAGGTACGAAACATGCCATTTGTTGCGCGACTTCTTTATCAATACCCATACCGACTAAACGGTCAACCATGCACGCACGCGTTGGATCGCGACGCGCCATATCTTGTTGCATTAAACCTGATACTTGATGTTCAAGTAACTGACGAATCGCGTTCATTTCTTCACGCATTGTTGTCATTTCTTCGCTTTCATTATTTTTATTTTGTGGGCGAGCAGTTACCGGGCTATCTAAATCATCAAAATCGCGGTCTAAATCATCAAAACCTAAACTATCGGCTTGAGTTTGTGGGCGAACTGGCGCTGCACTTTCAGGAATAAACATATTTTTAGTACGCGGCTGCGCAGCCGGCTCTTGATAGTTATCGGTAGTATCAATACCCGATTGTGAAAACATAGAAGCAAGTTCAGGGGAGCGAGGACGCGGTGATTGTCGCTCTAGTAATGCTTGTAAGCTGTCAGCAACCTTTGCTTGTGGCTCAGGCTTAGCACGCTGTGGCTCTGGTCTTACAAAGTTATGCATGCTTTGCTGTGGCGCTTGAGCACGAGGTTCAGCATTACGTTGTGGTTGCGCTGCTACTTTAGGGGCTGCTTTGTCATAATCAACTGCCGCTACAATTTCTACACCGTTAGCCAGCTTCTTATTTGACATAATAACCGCATCAACACCTAATTCATCTTTAACTTCTTTAAGTGCTGTGCGCATATCTTTAGCAAAAAAACGTTTAATTTTCATGATTCAACCCCTGTTAAAATCTTATTGTTGCCCTACAGAGCTAACAATCTTTATCTGTCTTTCATCTGGTACCTCTTGATAAGACATCACTCTCAATCCTGGAATGGTGTACTTAACAAAACGAGATAACACAGTGCGTAACATTCCTGACGTTAGCAATATAGAAGGTTCACCGGCCATTTCTTGATTTTGATGCGCTTGTGTTAATGACACTTGAAGTCGCTCTGCAAGTCCTGGCTCAATACCGGCACCTTCATCACCTGCATTTTGTAATGACTGATGCAACATCTGTTCCAACTCAGGCGCCAAGGTTATGACAGGAATTTCTGATGACATTCCCACCGCATCTTGAACAATTAATCTACGCAGGGAAATACGCACTGCAGCCGTTAATACATCAGGGTCTTGGCTACGCGGACCATATTCAACAAGGGTTTGAACAATTGAGCGCATATCGCGAATAGCTACACCTTCATTCAATAAATTTTGCAGTACTTTTACAATTGCAGTTAATGGCAACACATCAGGTACTAGTCCTTCTACTAAGCGAGGATGGCTTTTAGCAAGCATATCAAGCAGGTTTTGAACTTCTTCATGCCCTAGTAGCAACGCCGCACTGTTAGTTAATAACTGGCTAATATGAGTGGCAACTACCGTGGCTGAATCTACAACGGTATAACCTAGTGATTGCGCTTCATCTTTTTGATCAGGCTTGATCCATACTGCATCAAGGCCAAACGCAGGATCTTTAGTTTCAACCCCTTTAATAGGACCAAATACTTGCCCTGGGTTAATCGCTAGCTCGTCGCCATGTTTAAGTTCGCTTTCACCGGTTGAAACACCCATTAGCGTTATTCTGTAAGCATTTGGATCAAGCTCTAAATTATCGCGAATATGAACAGGTGGTACTAAAAAACCAAGTTCTTGAGAAAGCTTTTTACGTACACCTTTAATACGATTAAGTAGCTCACCACCTTGAGATTGATCTACCAACGGAATTAATCTGTAACCTACTTCTAGGCCAATTACGTCAACCTGCTGAACATCATCCCAACCAAGTTCTTTTTGCTCTTGTTTATTGGCAATACCTGTTGCAGCGCTTCCGCCACTGGCGGCTTCTTCGGCTTCTGCTGCAGCGGCTTTTAACTTAGTTTGCTGTGTGTAGTAAGCTAAATAACCCAGTAACGCACCTAAACTTAAAAAAGCAATATGCGGCATACCAGGTACTAAGCCCATGATGATCAAAATACCTGAAGCAATAAAGAGTGATTTTTCGTTACCTAGTTGTTTCTTAAATTGGTCACCCATATTGAGCGACTCATTTTGACGTGTTACAACAATCGCGGTACCAATTGAAAGTAGTAAAGAAGGGAGTTGAGCAACTAAGCCATCACCAATGGTAAGTAATGTATATACTTCCATTGCGTTGCCAAAACTCAAATTATGTTGAATCATACCGACAAATAAACCACCAACAATATTGATGATTAATATAACAATACCTGCAATGGCATCGCCTTTTACAAATTTACTCGCACCATCCATTGAGCCGTAAAAATCAGCTTCGCGAGTTACTTCCTCGCGGCGGTCACGCGCTTGCTCAGCACTGATAAAACCAGCGTTTAAATCGGCGTCAATTGCCATTTGTTTACCCGGCATTGCATCAAGGGTGAAACGTGCAGATACCTCAGATATACGCCCAGCACCTTTAGTAATTACCACAAAGTTAATAATGATCAGAATTAAAAATACGACCAAACCAACTGCGTAGTTACCACCAATAACAACTGAGCCAAACGCTTCAATTACTTTACCGGCAGAATCACCACCATTATGACCTTCAAGTAATACAACTCGAGTGCTGGCAACGTTAAGCGCTAAGCGCATAATCGTAGCGATTAGTAATACAGAGGGAAATATACCAAACTCAACCGGCTTCATCGTGTAAACAGTCACGAGTAAAACCACTAATGCGAGGGCAATATTAAACGAGAAAAGGATATCGAGTAAAAATGGCGGTAACGGTAAGATCACCATTCCCAAGGCTGCAAGCACAAGCAAAGGAGTACCTACCCCTTTGGCATAGTCTTTTTTGTCTCTGTTAAGTTGTTGTAATACCGCTTTAAAACTCATAATTCTACAATTTCAAAAAATTGACACTACGTAGAATTTGCAATAACTATTCCAAGTTACTAAGTTAACGGTTTAATACTTGTAGGCATCGGGGATTGGGAGCTTGTTATTGAGCTTAGTTGGACGTTTACCGCGCCCTTTATTAAAGCGCTTAAGCTGAAATACATACGCTAAAACTTGCGCTACTGCAGTAAATAGCTGATCGGGTATTTGCTCTCCTACTTCAGCCGTATGATAAAGCGCTCGGGTCAACATGGGGGATTCTAAAATAGGTACTTCATTCCCTATTGCTACTTTTCTAATTTGCATCGCCATTTCATCGATACCCTTAGCAAGCACTATTGGCGCTCCTGCGCGCTCTGTATCGTATTTTAATGCTACTGAGTAGTGAGTTGGGTTGGTAACAATAACATCAGCGTCAGGGACATCTTGCATCATACGGTTTTGCGACATTTGCCTTTGAGTTTGCCTAATACGCGCTTTTATTTGTGGGTCACCTTCAGAGTTTTTATACTCATCTTTAATCTCTTGCATTGTCATTTTAAGTTGTTTGTTATGGTTATAACTTTGAAATGGTGCATCAATAGCCGCAATAATAATTAAAGTGCACGAAAGACCTAAAAACATCCAGCCTAAAATCTCTAAGGCATGGATAATATTACCTGGCGCACTTTCTAAACTTAAATGCAGTATTTCATCAAAATAGGTATTAATTAAAAATATAGCAAAACTTGCAACCAAGCCAAATTTTAAAAGTGACTTTACAAGCTCAATAGCCGCTTGCGGGCCAAACATACGTTTAAAACCTTTCATTGGCGACATTTTACTTGCTTTCGGTGCAGCGGCTTCCCAGCTAAAATTAAAACCACCTAGTAACGTATTACCAATAAATGCAGCCAAAACTATAATTAATACAAACATAGCCATAGGAAACATTAAAGCGTCTGCAACCTCTCCCCATACGGCAAACATTTTAGTAGTATCAAAGGCTTCGTTGCGATTTAAGCTAAGGGTTCGGCCCATTACATTGTATAAACCTTTGCCAATTTCTGGCCCATACATCAAAAGCGATATAGCCGAAAAAATAAGTACAAACATGGTACCTAGCTCTTTTGAGCGCGCTATTTGGCCTTTCTTTTTAGATTCTTCAAGTTTTTTGGATGTGGGTTCTTCTGTTTTTTCTTGTCCTGAGTCTTCAGACATGACTTTCTCCTAAGGCGAGCAACCAACTAAAGTACACATTAGCTCAACCATTTTTAACCATTGAAACTCAAACTGAGTAACAAAGTTACCTAGTGTCGCCCAAATAATAATAAGTCCCGCGACCAAGGTAAACGGAAAACCAATAGAGAAAATATTTAATTGCGGTGCTGCACGCGTCATAATACCAAACGACATATTAATAACGAGCATCGCGGTAAGCGGTGCAAGTGAGAGTACCAGTGCTGTAGTAAACATCCAGCCACCCCAGGTCACTATGTCCCAGTAATGATCTACAGACCACCATGTGCCATCAATGGGTAGCACTTGAAAACTATGCACCACCATTTGAATCATCATTAAATGACCGTTAAAAGCAAAAAATA
>NZ_DRGM01000155.1 GCF_011050055.1 Pseudoalteromonas prydzensis
CGGGAACCCCTCCACGATAATTCTTTACTAAGCACTTTCGGTAAAAGGAAAGTGGTGCCGACTAACCGAGTCGAACGGTTGACCTACTGATTACAAGTCAGTTGCTCTACCAGCTGAGCTAAGTCGGCACTGCTTTAGTACGGGGCGAGATATTAGAGGAAGGTTGGTGGTGATGCAACAATAAATTTGAAAAAAATGTAATTTTTTAGCTTGAACGCTCACAAATCAGGCAAAACAAGCTATTTCTGTTACTTTTCGCTCAATTCATACCAGTAATTGAGTCCCTTCATCACTAGTTGCGGATCATAAATCGCATCTAAAAATTGCGCTTTCAGTAGTGCACCATAGCCACCAGCAAAAATTAGCCGAGGGGTTTTATTGGTTAAATGTAATTTTGCTTGCTCAACAGCCCCTAAGGTTGCCACTAGCGCGCCATTTTTTAAACCATTCGGTGTGTTTAGGCCCAACTCATTTGCAAAAGGCGTGTTGGCATCATCAAAAACGCGCTGCGTATTTTGTGTTAATGAGCGCGTCATTAGATCAAGGCCGGGTAATATCCAGCCGCCCAAATGTTGCCCTTGCGCTGTAAGTACATCAATTGTTGTGGCAGTGCCGGTATCTATCACTATGCAATCTTGCTGCGGCCATAATTGAAAAGCGGCAATTAAAGCAAGCCAACGATCAATACCTAAATTACTAAATTGTTGATATGCACAGCTTAAATTACTTAGTTGTTTAGTTACTTTCGCTTCAAAACATGGCACCTGAAATAAGCATGCTTGTGCCAAGAGCTCATTGAGTTGCTCACTGTTACCAACACTTGCATAAACAACCTCGTTAATTTGCGACCACGGCAGTGCGTTAAGATCACATGGCTTAATTTGCCCATCTTGCCATACAGCGGCTTTTAGTGCCGTGTTACCTACATCAATTAATAGCCTCATACGCTTGCCTTACGTAATGATATTTCGCCGCCATAATAACTTTTCACTTCACCGTCTTGGCGAATACGAATACCACCGTTAGCATCAATGCCTTCACAAATACCACCCCAACTGCGATGCCCAGTGTTAAGTTCAACGCATTGCCCAGCGAATACGTTTAAACTATTCCATTGTTGATACATATCATTTAAGCCAGTTTGACTGTACTGCGCTAACCGCTGTTCAAGGTGATAGGTTAAATAGGCCACCAGCTGATTTTTATCAATCTGCTGACTATGCTGACTTAAATCGGTCCACGCTTGGTCGATTTGCTGACTAAAGCTTTCGGGCATTTGTAAATTAATGCCAATCCCGATAACTAACTGACACGGTCCTTGTGGCTGACCATCTAATTCCACTAACACGCCGGCGAGCTTTTCATTATTAAGATAAATATCATTCGGCCACTTAAGTTGGATCTCCAGCTTATACAGTGCGTTTAAGGTATCGTAGACCGCTAACCCCACTGCAATCGACATTCCCATCGCCGCTTGCAAGCCATCATCTAAGCGCCAGTAGTAACTATAATATAAGTTAGCGCCAAAGGGGGATTGCCACACGCGACCACGGCGCCCCCGTCCTGCCTGCTGCATTTCAGCAACAACCACAGTTCCCGACTCCAGTGCTTGTTTAGCTGCAATACGGCGCATTAACTCACTGTTAGTCGAATCTATAATTGGCTGAACCTCCACTTGCGCGGTGTGTGCCCCTAAGCTTTGATAATAGTGTTGGATCTTAGTTTGCTCTAATAAGCCGACGTTATTATTTAAGCTATAGCCTTTACCGCTGACTTTAAAAATGTCTAAACCCATCTCTTGCAAACTTTGCATATGTTTACTCACCGCCGCGCGGCTAATACCCAATTGCTCACCCAGCAATTGCCCAGAGATAAAGCCACCTTGATTAAGCGCATTTAAAATAGCCAGTTTATTGCCATCCGGTGCTTTCATAATCTGCCCTCTAAGCTAATATGGCACTCATCAAAGGCTGCCATTAACCGCACTTCATGATGTAACTCTATTTGATAACGCTGCCAAATTTGTTGTTGAATATGTGTGATCATGGCAATAAGATCGTCGCCATTGCTATCACCATGGTTCACCAGCACCAGCGCTTGTTGCTGATGCACTTCGATGCCAGCAATACGATGCCCTTTTAGCCCCGCCTGCTCAATCAACCAACCTGCCGCCACTTTGTGATGTTGATCATCATAAACATAATGCGGTAATTGCGGATGCGCTTGTAACAAGGTCTGTAATTGCTGATTCGCTATTATTGGGTTTTTAAAAAAGCTGCCGGCATTAGCCAACACATAAGGATCAGGCAGTTTACTGTTACGAGTTTTAATTACTTGCTCAAAAACAGTTTGCGGAGTTACCGATTCAAGCTGCTGTAAGGGCCCGTAACTTAGCTCCGGCTGCCATTGTTTTGGTAATGCTAATGCCACTGTGGTGATCACCGCTTTATTTTTTAGTTGCTGCTTAAAAATAGAATCACGATAGCCAAACTGACACTGGAGTTTGTTTAAGCGTTTTATTTGCTTACTGGCAATATCAAAATATTCTACATATTCAATAAATTTCGCCAGTTCAACACCATACGCTCCAATATTTTGCACTGGGGCTGCACCTACGGTTCCTGGGATCAACGCTAAGTTTTCCAGCCCTGGTATAGCTTGCGCTAAACTATCACTAACAAGTTGGTGCCAATTTTCACCGGCAGCAACCTCTAGTAAATAGTCATCTTTACGTTCGCTGGTATTCACACCGCGAGTCGCCATTTTGATCACAGTACCTTGATAAGTACTTAAAAAAACGGTGTTACTGCCTGCGCCTAAAATACAAAAAGGGCTAGCAAACGCTAGTTGCTGCAATTGCGCTAAGTCAGTAATTTCGATGAGTTGCGAGCACTGACTCTGTAAAGAAAAGGTATGAAAAGATTGTAGGGACTGAGCCACAAAGCGCCTCAAAGGTTAATTGTCACTAATCGCACTAGTGTAACTCTTAGTCGCAAATGTTGCACTAGATTGTAAAAAATGCTCAAACAAGAATCACAATCATGATATAAAACCTGCACTTTTTATTCGTGTTCAGGGTATTTATGAAAATCAAACCTCTCTTTTTAAGCCTCGCTTTGGCTGGAATGTGCTCTCAAGCAATGGCCAGTGCCATTGATCAAAACTCCTATGCCAATCTTGATGACGTCATCACTACGCATTTAAACCTTGATTTAGATGTCGACTTTGCCGATAAACAATTAGAGGGCTTTGTTGAACACACGCTAGCATGGCAAAACACCACTAGCAAAACCTTAGTGCTTGATACTCGTGATCTAGATATCGATAAAGTAATGTACCAAGGTCAAAATGGCAGCTGGCACAAAGCTAACTTCACTCTTGCTAAGCGCGATGATGTTAAAGGCTCTAAACTTACCATTACGTTTAAAAGCCAAGCGCCTAAAGTACGTATTTATTATAACAGCCGCCCTGAAGCATCTGGCTTACAATGGTTAACTCCAGAGCAAACAGCCAGCAAAAGCCACCCATTTATGTACAGCCAATCACAAGCAATTCATGCTCGTAGTTGGATCCCAGTACAAGATACACCAGCGATGCGGGTAACTTACTCAGCCCGTATCCACACACCTAAAGATATACGTGCTGTAATGAGTGCTGATAACAAAGATGCTTTGTATAAAGACGGCGATTACATGTTTGATATGCCACAAGCTATCTCGCCGTACTTAATTGCTATTGGTGCGGGTAACTTAGAATTTAAAGCCATGTCTAAGCAAACCGGTATTTTTGCGGAGCCAACTATTTTAGCTGCGTCGGTTGCCGAATTTAACGACACCCAAGCGATGATCGATAAAACCAATGCCATGTATGGCGAGTACGCATGGGGTCGTTACGATTTACTCATGCTACCGCCAAGCTTCCCATTTGGTGGTATGGAAAACCCACGCCTTTCATTTATCACACCAACGGTGGTTGCTGGTGATAAAAGCTTAGTAAACCTAATTGCTCACGAACTTGCACATTCTTGGTCTGGTAACTTAGTAACCAATGCAACCTGGGAAGACTTATGGCTAAACGAAGGTTTTACCTCATACGTTGAAAACCGCATTATGGAAGAAGTATTTGGTCGTGACCGTGCGGTTATGGAACAAGCACTTGATGCAGCGGGTTTACGTGCGCAACTAAAAACCATTGATGCACCTGATACGCGTCTTAACTTAAAACTTAATGGCCGCGATCCAGACGATGCTTTCAGCTCAGTGCCTTATACTAAAGGCCAGCTATTTTTAGTCTATTTAGAAAACCAATACGGCCGTGAAAAATTTGATGACTTTGTTAAAACTTACTTTAATGAATTTGCTTTCAAGTCATTAACCACTGCCGAATTTGTGACTTATTTAAAAGCCAACTTAATTGAAAAATACCCAGGCGTGGTGAGCATGGACAAAGTAAATGAGTGGATTTTCCAGCCTGGTTTACCAAATGATGCACCAAATCCAACCTCTGATGCGTTTGATAAAGTAGATAGCGCAACTCAAGCATGGTTAAAAGGTGAAACAACTGCCGCGCAACTTCCTACGACTAATTGGACAGTGCATGAGTGGCTACACTTTTTAAATAACTTACCACGCGATTTAAGCCTAGAAAAAATGGCAGCATTAGATGCAGAGTTTAACTTAACTCAATCCACCAATGCTGAGCGTGCATTTGCATGGTATATGCTTGCGGTAGGCAATGGCTATCAACCAATTTATCCATCTCTTGATAAGCACTTATCTGGTATTGGTCGTCGTAAATTGATTGTGCCGTTATACAAAGCATTGATCAAAAACGGTAAGCGTGAGTGGGCTCACGATGTTTACCTTAAAGCTCGCCCTGGCTATCACCCACTAGCACAAGGTACTATTGACGACTTATTTGCTAAGTAAGCTGAACTAGCACACAAGAAAGGGCGAATCAATCGCCCTTTTTGCTATTTAAATAACCTTGTTTATTTACTTTTCGTGACTTTATCAATGAAAGCTTGCTGCTCTTGGACACTGGCTTGTTGCCACCAAAAATCGAGCATAGCTGCAGCGTTTGGCGCAGGACCAGAGACTGGAGCTTGCGCTGTCGTCGCCGAAGCAATGGCGGTAGTGCTCGCTGCAGGTGCTGCTGTCGCAACTGGAGATACAGCACCGCTGCTTAGATTTGGTTCAGGTATAATCGCTAAAGGTATACCTAATGACTCTCCCTTCACTTGCAAACTCACTTGTGGGGCCTCGGCAAACACTTTCGCCGCCACCGCATTATCAGCACGATTAAACACCACATCGTAATCCGTATTGGCAGCAATGGTCATCGTTACCCAAAATGGTTCTGAGTCAATAACTTGATGCTCATCGTAGCCTTGCTCATAGAGATCTGTGTACTTAAGTTTGAACTGATAAACACCGGGAGTAAGCTCAACTTCATCAACCCGATTGAAAAATGAATGTTCTATTTTTTTATCGCCCACTTGTAACGGCACGATTTCTTCAGGGAAATTAACGGTTTCAGCAATACTGGGAACACTGAAAAACAATGCAACAATACTGCTCAATAATAAATTTTTACGCATAATAACTCCTTGTGGTTTGATTTCAGTTTGACACTGCAAGCAAAGTTTGTCATTAGTGATATTTATTAGATTACAATGGGACTGATTTTAACGTGAGCCAAGAAACTATTTTTACTAAAATTATCAATCGCGAAATTCCAGCTGACATCGTCTACGAAGATGAGCTGAGTTTGGCCTTTAGAGACATCAACCCACAAGCTCCTTTTCATATCCTGATTATCCCAAAAAAAGAGATTGCGACCATTAATGACATTACCGAACAAGATGCACCTATTGTCGGTCATCTTTATGTAGTAGCTGCCAAAATTGCCAAACAACAGGGCTTTGCAGACGATGGTTTTAGAGTTGTAATGAATTGTAATGAACATGGCGGTCAAACTGTTTACCACATTCATTTACACATGTTAGCTGGTAAAATAATGGGATGGCCACCTTATCAAGATAAGAAGAAAGGCTGATTTATAAAATTACAGTGTAAATATTTGTGAAAAGCACACCCCTCTGGCTTTTGATGTTATTTTTTATAAATATCAAAAGCTTGAAAAGTTTTTAAAATGTATTTTTTAATGACTAATGTACAAAACGTTATAAAACTATGTTTATCCTACCCCAAGATAGGAAATTTCTAATACGAAAGGGGCGGATTGCATGTTAGGATTGATTAGTCAACTTTATTCAAGAGTATATAAGTATGAGTAGTTCAGCCTTTTTGTTACTAGATCTAGAGCCAATTAATACAATTGGTATTAATGTATTAGAGCCTTTATTAAAAACCCAAGGGCTCAATGTTACTACCGGAACAAACATATTAGACGTGCCTGAGGGAACGCGCTTATTGTTTATTGAAACATCAAGCCAAGACGCTTGGGGGAAACTAAAAGAGCAACTGGTAAACCTGCGTGTAAAATGCGATATCGTATTATTCAACCTAAATGAAAATCCAGAGCTTGCTAATCGTGCGCTGTTAAGCGGCATTCGTGGTGTATTTTACACCACAGACAACGCTGACGTACTAATGAAAGGCATTCGCTTATTACTTGAAGACCAACTCTGGTATCGCCGTGATATCATGTGTAACGCGTTAAACCGCATGCTGCAATTTAATAAAGATGCCTTACACAAACTCACCGACGGTGATATTGAACCAGTAAAACTCACTAAACGCGAGAAAGCGATTATCTCACTGATGAGTAATGGCTCGAAAAACAAAGAGATCGCAGAAGCGTTAAGCATTAGTCCACACACGGTAAAAACACATTTATACAGTGCATTTAGAAAAACAAAATGCCGTAACCGTATTGAACTACTGTCATGGGCACAGCAAAATATTCCTGATGAAATTCGCTGAGCTAGCGACTTTCATTTAACTATAAAAAACAGGTACTTTACTACCTGTTTTTGCATTTCTATGCCACACCTTATTTGCTAACCTTGGCAATTGCCATTATTCTAATCTCGTTACCCGATCAGCTTGGAATATAAATGCTCGACTCCCTCACTCTGTATTGTGCTAGCGCCGCCATGATGGCCGTAATGGCACTGCTTAATTTTTTAACTTGGCGCGCAAACAAACATACTCCTGGCACTGTGTTATATATATTCTATCCGTTAGTGCTCTTTACTGCATTATTGAGCTTTGCTTTGCATGGCTATATCGATAATCTCATTACCATTATCTTAGCGAATTGCTTGTGGTTTAGCGCATCCATCATTCATGCATCAGCGATCAGCCAATTTTTAGGTTATCGCGGTAAAGAATTTCGATTTTTTGTATTGGCAACGTTATTTTGCGGTGCATTGTTAATGTACTTTACGGTGGTCGATTCAAACTTACGCAATCGAGTACTTGCCTCTGATTTACAACATATCAGCGAAGCACTATTTCTACTGTACTTATTTATTCGCTTTGCCCGTAAGCCTTACCCCAACGGCAGTATTGTCTATATTTTGATTCTTACCATTATTAGCAGTGTTTTTGTCGGACGCGCTTTTTTAATGGAAGATGTGAACAATTTCACACTGTTAAAAGAAAACTGGTTTAGCGTTACCTTGCTGATCAATGGCGTGATCGCACCGATATTTTATACTACCGGCATGGCATTATTATGTAATGAGCGCAGAGAGCAAAACCTCAATCAGTTAACCAATAAAGCGCAAAAAGATCTTGAAATAAGAGGCTTATTTTTATCAACCATCAGCCATGAAATTCGCACTCCCCTAAATGGCATTTTAGGCAGCGCACAATTGATCTTGAATCAATCAACGGATCCACGGGACAAACCTTACTGCGAAGCCATTATAAACTCAGCCGAGTCTCTTAACTTGTTAGTCGATAAAGTGCTTGATTACGCAAGCCTTGATCAACACAACGAAGCGCTTTATGAAGAAGATGTCGAATTTAAAACCTGGCTCCACAATCTCTGTTTACTACTGAGTCCACTAGCCGAGCAAAAGCGCTTAAAGTTTGAGTTAATTTATAACCTACCAGAGCAAGCTTGTTATTACTGTGACCAACAAAAACTTCGGCAAATCATCATTAATCTCGTTGGTAATGCGATTAAATTCACTGATAAAGGTGAAGTTAAGATCCGTGTTGAACTACTCGAAGAGCGTCAACTTGAGCATCATGTGCGGATTAGTGTAATTGACTCAGGACCGGGTATTGAAGATGACGAAATAGAGTATCTCACAGAGCCTTACGTACAAAGCAGTGCAGGGAAAGAAAAAGGCGGAACAGGCCTTGGCCTTGCTATCACCAGCCGCCTACTGGCTAAACTCGGCTCACAACTCGATATCATCAGTGAGCTCGATAAAGGTAGTTCGTTTAGCTTTGATATCACCTTGGCGCTTGGTGAATTAAGCTTAGTTGAGCAACGCCATCAATCAAAAGACTACTTAACCGGCTTAGATGTGTTACTGGTTGAAGATTTAGATTTAAATCAAAAAATAGCCATCGAGTTTATGGCTGATGATGAACATAAAATCAAACTCGCCCGCGATGGTAAAAGTGCCATTGAGCTGATGCAAACTTATCACTTTGATGTGGTGCTATTGGACATGAATCTGCCAGATCTAACCGGCCAAGAGGTGCTGAAAACCCTTAAAGGGATCGAACATAAAAACCAGCGTACGCCGGTGCTGGCATTTACTGCTAGTTTAAGTCCTGACGAAATAAAGGAATATTTTACACTTGGCATAAAAGACATTGTTGGCAAGCCGATTAAACAACAAAAGTTACGCCAAGCGTTAAGTGACTCGCAAAACAGTCAAGCTCCCAGCATTGCCGTAGAACTCAGTGATGTTTTGTATGATGATACCGCAGCAGACACATTAAAAAGCTCTTTTAGTGAAGATGAAGTGTCTTCTATTTATAACGAGTTTGTATTATCCGCTCGCAATAAACTGATCCGTGCTCAGCAATTGCTAGACGAAGATAAAGAACAATGTATAAAGCTACTACATCGTCAAGCCAGTACCGCTTTGCAGCTTGGCTTTAACCGCTACGGTAGCGAACTAAAAAAAATCGAGCGACGCTTGCTCGATAACAAACCACTTAAAGAGTCACTCACCGCAGCATTGGTACTGTGGCAAAATAGCCTTGAGCAGTATTTAAAGTATGTAAGAGAGCAGATGAATTAGCGAGTTGGCGAGTTGGCGAGTTGGCGAGTTAGCGAGAGTGAAGTTTCAAGGAAAAAGTAGCAAGGTTAAAGTTTAAAAGACAAAATTATTCCATGCTCTTTAGTTTTAGCAGCTCATATAGGGTCTTACAGTTTTGACGAATTGGTTCACACCTTATCAGAGAGACGGTTATGAGCGAAAAGCAGATGGTCAATCTAACTCATTTTTGGACATAAATGAGTTAGAGCTGACCAGCGGCTCTGTGCCATTTGCGGAAGTTGACTTTAAAATTTTAAAAACCGGCAGCCGGCTCATAAGCAGACATTTGCAAGTTACCAAATTGATAGCTGTACTATCGATAGCCTACAGCAGTTGAAACAAACTGCTGAATCAAGTGGAGGAAAAATCCGCTTTCATGTTGACCTGCCAGACGGCTCAAGCTACGGTTTCAGGTTGTGAATAGAATTGCCGAGCTCAAAATAACTTACTCTTTACCAGTAAGGACCATTTTATTGAGACTTGATGCATCTGGTACATTCTTTGCCCAAGTATTGTGAGCTTCAGATGCAAAGTTGGTAACTTCAGAAATAAGCAATTTATCTGCTTCCTTTATAGAATCCGACATGCCAGAATATTTTCCCACCCTAAATTGATAATGAGCTAAGGAAGTCTCAATTTTGCGTTGTGCAGTTCGATATACTGCCCAAAGTGCGTGAGGTTTTCTTAATTGAAGCCATGCTGTGGAAAAAGCTGCAAACGCAGACAATAAAGATGGTATAACTTTTGACAACCAAATCCCTTCTCCAAGGCTTACAAATAAAGGGCATAAGAGCGAGCACACCATTGCACTTTTGAAACACCAAATACTTTCAAACTTGTTATGATTTGCTTTTTCTTTGTAATGGTTTACCTGTTCTATAGCATATTTTTCTGCTAGAGATTTTTCATCTTCAGACATTTCGTCTTCCTTTATTTGTATTTATATTGTCTTAGAAAGAGCATTTTTACCAGCAAGATTAGCCTGCAAAGATTATCAGAATGTTTAATTTCAACGCTATAGAGAACATTTAAGAAGCACTCTTCATTGCCTGTGTAGCATCATCTGATAGACAGAGTTTCTTAGTAAACTCACCTCATCAGAATAACTATATAAACTTAGTTCTTCTGCTAATTCTGGCACAATCTGTAAATTAACCGGAATAGTTCCGCTTGATATCTCGCATCGTCAAGAGCATCGTGGTTCCCTTTTTGACGTGGATTTACAACCTTATCAATAGAACTGGATTTGGTATCATGCCATGTACATCCTGTGGCCCCCATGAAGAGAGCTTTGATGTCTAGTGCTGAAAATCCGAATGGATTGCTCCCAAAGTATTTCAAGAAGTAGTAATTGACAAACCCCCAATCAAACGGGGCATTCAAGCCCACAAACACAGGGGTGCTATTTTCGGGTGTGTTATGAACGATCCAATCAGCAAACTGCCTCATGGCCTCAGTTGGAGTAAGTCCGTCTCTTTCAGCCTTCTCTAATGTCAAACCTGTAACCGCTAGTGCTTCTTCGATTGATTTCTCACTAATAGGTTTTAACATCGTAGAAAAAGAGACCTCTGGTTGAAACACCAAGCAAGCTCCTATAGAGAGCATGCTGTGTTCACTTACGACGGGGCCGGCAGTTTCGACATCAACCGAGATAAATATTTCATCTTTTTTACTCATTATTCAACTCCCGTATGAGTCACTATTTACCCATGCATGATTGGTGATGGCTTCAAGTTATTTGCTGCTTGGTGAAAATGCTGCGCAGTCAAAGGTGAATCAGGAAAAGCCATAGAAACTGCTGCTGGATAGAGGCGTGTACGAATATCGGAGTACGTCCATGTAGGGTTTGTTCCTTTCGCCGCTGTCGCCTCAACAAGCTTAGCAATATCAGCAGGGTTGAAAGCCAAATCGGCGAGATCTTTCTCAAACAATTGTTTACGCTCTAGGTCGTTAGGGCGTTGAAACTCTTCTACAATCGAAGCACGCCTGACCACTGCTGCGTCAAGAACTCCCAAGCGATTAGTACACAAAATAGTGAAAATGCGACCTTCATGTTTGCGCAGGTTATCAATGGCCTGAATCAAGGTATTAACCCCCACCTTATCTTCGTGATGGCTATGCTCCTGACTACGAGATGCTCCCAACGAATCGCCTTCATCGATGATTAGGAATGCGCGACCTTTTCCTGTACCAATGGACCGTTGGATTTCGCTAAAGGCATCTGCAATAAGCGACCCCATCTCACCAACCTTACCTGTACCACGAACTTTATTGCTCAGTTTGAAGAGAATTGCATCTTCAATTTTTGCATCGCGAGCAAGACGATTAGCGATGGCTTCAGCATTGGCAGTTTTTCCCGTACCAACATCACCATGGAAGATTGCTAAAGGATACTGCTCGTTGAGTAGCCCCACTACATCGAGCCTTTTACCATGGTGAGTCTTGCTCCATTTCTCAAGCTCATCCGATTGAATCATGAGCTGCAACTGCTTCTTGATTCGTAAATATCTAGGCTCGAACCCCAAGAGACGCTCAGCTTGATAAGTGAGATTGGTGTCTGGCAGCACGAACTGTGCTTCAAAAGCTGTCGATCTTGTCATGAAAAATCATTCCTATTTGCACCGAAACCGTTGCTGCTATAGCCGCGGTTTCCAGAAGGTGTAAGCCCACTATGACTTATGTCCACGTTAGTTGGCCCCCAATTCATTTTCCAAGGCAACTTGGAAGCCTTTTCGGGCTCATTATCCCAAGCTGCTTTAGGATGGAGAACAACACGAATTTGGCCGGATGGAGTCTCGGGCCAACGGACACCTCCCGGCCGGGAGGTGTCAGTGGCATCATCTCCATCTGTGAAAGAGTAGGTGGTGGCTTTGACTTCGCTACCAAACGCGTTTAAAAGTGTCACATCGACTTTATTGAGGTAGCCGTTCTTAGCTGCTAATTCAATATCATGTGCATACTTCTCTGCTTCATCCCTATTCATTGCCTTAGAACTGTCGGCAATCATGATCAGGTCAGCCTTTACGTTCAACACAACTTGTTCTACGTCCGCCTCGGTATAAGAAGATGAGTAGGTACTTGAATATGAAGAGCTCATGTTTAGTCCTTAATTTTGAATCGTGGGCCGAAAATTTCCTTCCAGGCTTCTTCATTTTCCTGAAGTGAGGCGTAATTTGCGGTTTCCCATGCAGCATCCGCCATTTGCACAATTTCCTTTCGCTCCTCTTCCATAATACGCGAGGCGACATTGTTCTCGTGGTTGGCCGGGTCGATTATAACCACAGGATCTGTAAAGCTCTTTTGGGATTTGAACGCATTCTCTGGAAAATCGATGCGTTCCTTTAACTCTGTATTCGCGATGAAAAGTAAGAAATCCCGAAAGCGCTGTTCGATATTCTCAGTCTTGCCATTCTTGTCAACCAGATAAGCAAGGATGAGCTCAATATGGAATGATTTTAGGCCTGGGGGCTTAGCAAAATTCTTCCAACGCTTAGCCATCCGTACAAGAGTCCGATAGTGTTTGTCAGTATCTTTACGGTCTTTGACAAATTTTATCTGACATGGGGCGCAGGTAAGATTGCGCTCTCCCGTAGTCAGGTCGTATTGCCAACCGTGATCGGAATTGGAGTTGTCCTGAATAACAGGCACAACATCCACGCTTAATCCACTTTTAACAAATGTTACCGTAGCTGCTCGGCGTTGGATTTCAAAATCTTCAACGGACTTAGTGGGATAAATAGCTATCAATAATGAGTGAATAAGCTCTGTCAGTCCAGCCAATGTGGACTTAGTTACATCTTGACCGCTGATGTAGAAGACAACATCCACGTCGATGGGATCGTCTGTCGTCTTTTGCAAAATTGTGTATTTAGCGAATGAGCCTGCTTTGACCACTTTAGTAATCTTGAGATCGGACTTTTGGGTAACGTGTTTACGTAGTTCCTCAATGAGTCGGTCGACCTGAGCGTGATACTCAGTTCGCTTTTCTGCCGATAGCCTTAGCACATTGCTGTCGTAATAAATGAGGTTAGTGTTTGTCAGTGGCATTGTTTTCTAATCTTTTTGTAAATTAGTCTCATGAATGGCATGGCGTTTAGTTTTGCAACGTCATACCGTTAGCTATATAGTCGACAGTTACTCCGGCGGCAGCTTTCGCAGCCAAAAGATGGAACCTGTTGTCTTTCTTCGAATCACCGAAATCACTAATGCCACGCACCATTAGTACAGGCTTGCCGAAATTTTCACATGCGGCAAAAAGACCCGCGCCTTCCATTTCAGCAATCTCAATTTTGCCATGAAGCTCACGCATACCAAGAAACTTGTCTGGGTCGCGAAGAAGTTTTTCTCCACTAGCAACAGTAGCAGTCTTCGGTATCACACCCTGAGCAACAGGGCCTGCGTCGACGTGGTCTGGGAATTCAATACCCAGCATCTTGTAACTATCCGTGAGGCGAGATTCGAGAGTCGCTCGGTTAGAAAGATAGGCGCTGACATCTTGACGAACCCGCATGTTCAACCTGGTTACTTCTGGTCTAACTTCAGACTTACCTCCCTCAATAAGAGCGGCACCTTCATAGGCGACGACTCGCTCTGCGAGGATGACCTCTCCCAGTGCACATTTATCTCGAAGACCAGCCGCTATACCCATCATCATCACGTTAGCTGGTTCCAGTTCTCCCAAAAGCATAGTGGTCACAGAAGCCGCGTCTACATTACCTGCACCCGCAAAGCATGCCACCACACAGCTGGCCGTCTTACCGCCACGTTTGGAGACGGGAGCCTTCCATACATGCAAACCGTTCTTTGTTGTAACGTGCTCGGCATCTTCCGCGATACCGAATGCTTGCTTAGCAGCAGCCAACTCCACGTCTAAAGCGGTGAGCACAAGTACATCAGGGGGTAAAGCCTCGATCCTAGCCTTTTCTTCCTCATAAAAGACTTTGACTATACGTTTACTTATTTCTTGCAACGAAAGCACGGGCTCTTGCAAAGACAGAGAAGGTAAAACTTTAACGACTTTATTACCGCTATTCGGCATATAAGTAAGTGGATTAGATTGAAAACGTTTCAGAACACCTAGTGCTCCAGCTCCGTCTTCACTATTTGCACCTAGTTGCATATCAAGTGGAAGTACAGGCAATGACCTTTTGACCATTTTTTGAGCGCGGTCCAAAACTCCCTTCCCTCCACCTAAGGCCACCATTGCAGTGGCGTGCTCAATTTGCTCATCGCCAACATTGCCACCAGTCAGCACTTCGTCTTCAAGAGGTACGAGCTCGGCGACACCACGCGCAATCATCCCGTATAAAAGCCTACGTTGCTCAGGATTAGCCTTGGACTGGAGACGCTCACGTGAAGCTACAATCTTTAAGCGAACCAGAGAACTCTCGCCAGGGAGCAGCTTGTCAATAGCTTCAGCCACCGTCCAATCAAACAAAAGTGGTTTGTTATCGGCATTGACAGGTTCAGCAGCCACATAAATCACAAAACCGCCGCCAGCATTTATCACTTCGCCAACAAACTCCTTAACAAATGTATGAGCTCGATCAATAAGCTCATTTTCAGTAGTGTTTGATACGCTACCAGCAAGTAGAATGTGGCGCGATGCCAGCATCAAATCGTTTTCCATGATTATCTCTCTTGGATATTTTATGCTCACATCATTTCGTCGACTTGAGCTCCGAACGCTACCATCTCAACATCTAAATTGTTCAATTAACCAGCATGCCATTTACTGCTATATGGGAACACTAGCACAATATTTCAAGCAAGATAATGGTATTTGTGACAAATGATTGAATAACCTCAGATGTATTGCTTAGTTAGTTCAGTATTCAATGCTATTCCGAGCATTAAAAATCAGGAAAAGTAATAGGTTAAAAGACAAAATTTTGGGAAAGTAGCAAAAACACAAGATTTTCTGGAAAACATAAAATGCCTAACAACAACAGGCTTTGCAGAATTTTTCCAGACTCTGAGTGTGGTAGTATCACAGAAGTAAAAGATATTGATTTTGATTATAAGTGTATTCAGATCTGGAATGGAAAAAGCAACAGGCACCGAATTGTCACTTTAGCTTTGGAGCTTATCCCCTTGCTTAGAAATCAAATTTTACAAGAGGATGAATACCTTAAACTTGATTTAAAAAACGAATAATATTCAGGAGTATGGATGCCACATGCTTTAGCTAAAAAAAATACCCGTCTGCCAATAAATCACATGGTTGGCAATATTTATTCCCGTCACATCTGTTAAGCGCAGATCCTGAAACCGGTGAAATAAGACGCCATCATTGTCATCACACCAGCATCAGAAAAGAGATAAAAAAGCCGTTAAAGCAGCGGGATTAAAAAAGTTAATTACGCCACTCGTTTGCCACCCATTTACTGCAAAATGGTGCCGATATTCGAACAGTCCAAGCCTCTTGAGTAAACAACTCCAATAAGTCGACTGCCAGCTCTTGCCTTAGGATATTTTTCCTGAGCGTCAGCTTTTTGGAGATAGCATTTGCTAGGAATGGTAAGTATGGGCGGCTGTAACTCGCTCTTTTGAGGCATTCGCCAAAACACGTCTTGGGGCAGAAACGAGTTACGGTTGAAGGTCAGCTCATGGCACATATGGACAGCCAGATTTGAGCTAAACCTAAAAATCATTTCTGCCAGATTAAGTTAATTGTACAATCTCACTTTAACCTTGTTACTTTAGCCTTGTTAACTTGCCGCTATCTACCATACTGATCATCAAAACGCTCTATATCTGTTTCATCTAAAATACTGCCGGTTTGCACTTCGATGAGAATAAGCGGCTCGCTGTGGGTATTTGCTAAACTGTGGATCTGACCTGGCGCTATATAACATGACTGATCTGCGGTTAACGTCTGAATATGTCCAGCAATACTAATATCAGCCACACCAGATACCACCACCCAATGCTCGGCACGATGTTGATGACGTTGAGTTGATAGTCTGCCACTAGGGTGTACACTAATCTTTTTGACTTTAAAGCCAAGCCCTTCGACTAACACTTGATAGCTACCCCATGGTCGATACATAGCTTGATGATGTAACAACTTATCGCCGTGCTTAACAGCCAATAATTTTAATAATTCTGGTAGTTGCTCAAGCTGATTTTTATCCGCCACTAAGGTGGCATCATGAGTGTGAATAATAGCTAAATCTCTGACTCCTAAAGCGGCAATAGTATGGCCGCTTTCGCTATTGAATAAGTTGTTTTCACTATTTAACAACACGGTATCTGCGCTTGGGTTATTACCTTGCTCGTCTTTATCGGTACTTTGCCATAGCGCATTAAAGCCGCCGACGTCATTCCAATTCAGTGCTAACGGCAGCACCGCCACATTAGCGCTACGCTCTAAAATAGCGTAATCGATAGAATTACTGGGGCAATTTTTTAAGATATTGTTATCGGCGCGAGTAAAACCTAAATCACCTGTAAAATTGGCAGCTTGTGCAATGCAGTTCGCTATTTTTGGTGCAAACCGTGCCAACTCAGCAAGGTATGCCCTCGGGGTAAATAAAAACATGCCGCTGTTCCAGCTGTATCCACCACTGGCTAGATATTGCTGCGCCATCAGTAAGCTAGGTTTTTCTTTAAACTCATCAACGTCATAACAGTTTGAGGCTGCTATTTTAGCCCCCCTTTTGATATAACCGTAGCCACAGTGAGCAGTATTAGGCTCGATTGCAAACGTAATTAGTTTGCCCTGCTGCGCCAACGTTATCGCATCTGGCAGCTGTGCAATCAATAATTCAAAATTATCAATATGATGATCCGCTGGCATCACCAATAAAGGCGTATCAAGCCCTTGCTGTAATACATATTGCGCGGCCAGTGCGATTGCCGGTGCAGTATTTTTCCCCTCAGGCTCTAATAGTAACGCCTGTGGTTGCACATTTATCTGCTGACATTGGCTACTGGCAATAAAGCGATGTTGCTCGTTACACACCAAAATAGCATCAGAAAAACACTCATCTTCGCAACGCTTTAGGGTGCTCTGCAATAACGATTCATCCCCAAGTAAAGGTAAAAACTGCTTTGGCATAGCTTGGCGTGACAATGGCCATAACCGTGAACCTATGCCACCGGCTAACACAACAGGAATAATCGCGTTCTTCATAGCAAACACACTTTTAATTTGAATGCGTTTAGTTTAACAGAGTATCGCGGCTGCATTACAGCGACTAAAAAATCAATTTTCTCTCGCGACTCGCTTTTGAGGCCAGCTGTTCTACACTAAATCTTAATTACCTATATTAGGTTTACAGCTTTGCTTTGATAAGGATGTTGTTATGGCTCACCCTACCCACTCATTTGGGCATTTTGTACGTAGCATTGGCTTGACTAAAAAGCTAGTTATTGCTTTTTTACTGGTTGCGTTAATTCCTTTGACAATCAGTATCAGCCTTGCCTTATATAATTCGGCGGCCTCGCTAAATAAGCAAACATACGCGCAATTAGAAGCCGTAAGTGAAATAAAAAAAAGCGCCATTGAAAGACACTTTATCGATATTAAAGCGCAATTATTATTTTTGGCACAAAGCCCACTGCTACACTCAGCAGCAGAGGAACTTAGCCTCGCGTTTAAAGAGCCGACTATAAATACCCTCGACAATAGCGCGCAACAACGCTTGGCTGATTATTATAATAACGACTTTAACGCTAAGTACCGCCTTGAAAATAAAGACGCGCCAGCCAAAGCTGAGCTACTGGCAGCACTGTCTCCCGCAGCGCGATATTGGCAATCACAATATTTAGCAGACAACCCCTATCCAATTGGTGAAAAAGCGCAATTAATGCAAGCAAGTGCGGATAACAACTACAATTTACTGCACAGCAAGTATCATGGCTTCCTACTAAATTTCGCTGAAAAATTTGATTTTTACGATATTTTTATTGTCGATAATCACAGCGCCGACATCGTGTATTCTGTTTATAAAGAGGTCGACTTTGCAACCTCATTGCTTGATGGCCCTTTTAACGATAGCAATCTAGCACGCGCCTTTAAGCAAGCAAAGACGCTCAATGAAGATGAAATAACCTTTGTCGATTACCAACAATATCTGCCCTCCTATGATGCGCCTGCAAGTTTTATCGCAACCCCTATATACAGCCGCGGCGTGCATACCAATACGCTGATCTTTCAACTATCCATCGATGCCCTCAACATTATTATGACTGAGCGGGCAGGCCTTGGTGTCAGTGGTGAGACTTATTTGGTCGGGCCTGATTTTTTAATGCGTTCAGATTCTTTTCTGGACCCTGAAAAACGCTCAGTGGTGAACTCATTTCGTAACCCAGCCGCAGGCCAAGTCAAAACGCATGCTGTTGAACTTGCCCAGCAAGGTAAAAAAGGCCAACAAGTGATCACTGATTATAATGGCTCTTTGGTGCTGTCGTCTTATCAGCCTATCAATGTGCTCGGCACGCAATGGTCGCTACTAGCAGAAATAGATCAACAAGAAGCATTTGCTGCAGTTAGTCAATTAACCACTATTTTAGTCGTGACTTTAATTGTATCAATCATTGCCATTACATTAATTGCGATGTGGTTTGCTCGTTCATTAACTCATCCTGTGCAGTTATTGGTAGATACCATGCGTCACGTTGAACAACAGGGAGATTTTTCAGTACGAACTCCGGTGCTTTCAAATGATGAAATAGGCTCCTCCGCAAACGCCTTTAACTGCTTGCTTGATGCACTGCAAAGTTCTATTTCACAAACCAATACTGTGATGAACAAAATGGCTGCCGGTGAATTTAATCATCGAATTAATGTTACCTGTAAAGGCGAGTTAGATTCCTTAAAACAAGCTACCAATAATTGCGCTGACTCATTAGAGCAAGCTATGAACGAGTTGAATCATATTATAGATGAGATGAGCCAAGGGAATTTTAACAGCCAAATAACCACGCCTATGCAAGGGCAGCTGGGCACTTTAAAGCATAATATTAATGGCTCACTGCAATCATTAAACACCACAATTACTGAAATTGTTACTGTGATGAAGCATATTGAACATGGCGATTTTCAGCAGCAGGTTAACGTTGCTGCACAAGGCGCTTTGGCGCAATTAAAAAACAGTGTAAATAATTCAGTGCATAGTTTAGCTGGTGCCGTAAGTGATATTAGCCGAGTGATGAGTGCATTACACGAAGGGGATTTTACTCGGCATATCGAGCAACCTTTACAAGGACAACTAGCCATTCTTAAAAATGATATCAATACCAGTGTAGATAACCTCGCGTTGATCATTAAGGATATTAATAATGTGATGGCAGCGGTCAGTGCCGGTAACTTTAAACAACACGTAAACTGCAATGCAAATGGCCAATTAGCAACATTAAAAAGCAATATTAATAACTCAATTATGGGCTTAGATAATGCAGTGACTGAAATATCGAACGTGATGCTGGCGATTAGTAAAGGTAATTTTGAGCAAACAATAGATAGTAATATGCATGGCCAGCTGAATGCCCTCAAAGAAGATGTAAATAGCTCAATTAGTAATTTAAGCATTGTTATTGCAGAGCTGGCACGGGTGATGACCGCGATGCGCAACGGCGACTTTAGTCAACAACTGGAAACATCCATGCAAGGGCAACTAGCCCAACTACAAGATGACGTGAATTGCTCTTTAACCATCACCGCAAATGCAATTACAGAAGTAACGGCTGTTTTGAGTGGACTCGCCCAAGGTAATTTAAATCAACAACTACGGCAAGATTATCAAGGTGTATTTGCGACCTTAAAGGCAGATGTTAATCAAACCATCGAAAAACTAACCACGGTTATCAGTAGCATTCAAGAGTCTGCTAATAAAGTTTCACAAAGTGCCGCAGAAATAGCCGCCAGTAACACTGAAATAAGCCAGCGTACCGAAGAACAAGCAGCTAACCTAGAAGAAGCGAGCGCCAGTAGTAGCAATATGCTGGATGAAATAGCTACGATTACCAAACAAGCAAACGAGGCGGTTGCACTTGCAGAAAACGCCAAAATAACCGCCACTGAAGGTGGAGAGCTGTCGTCACAAACCGTCAATGCCATTATCGAAGTGAACAGCTCAAGTAAAGATATTAATGAAATTGTCTCAGTGATTGACGAAATTGCATTCCAAACCAATTTACTGGCACTTAACGCAGCGGTTGAAGCAGCTAGAGCGGGAGAACATGGTCGCGGGTTTGCAGTGGTTGCCAATGAAGTGAGAGAGTTAGCTGGGCGCAGTGCAACCTCTGCAAAACAAATAAAAGCGATCATTAGTAACAGTAATCAAAAAATTAGCCAAGGCACGGCATTGGCTAATTCATCCGGTGAAAAACTAAAACAAATTGTCAGTGCCGTAGCCGATGTCAACCAGATGATAGTGTCGATTAATGGCTCTTCTATTACCCAGCAACAAGCGATAAAAGAAGTGGATATTGTGGTGCAACGACTTACCACCTTGATCCAAGAGAACTCCGCAATGACAGAAGAAACGATGGCGGCGGCAAAGCAAATGGCTGATCAGGCCAACACCATGCGTCACATGCTTGGTTATTTTTCACTGCAGAAAATACCGCTATAACGAAATAGCTATAAATACTGCAGAGTCGCTAAAAACTGGCGACTTAATAAACAAACTTGCTAAACTAGCAGCACTGGAAATTTAAGGATTATAAGTGCATTTGCAACTACTTAGTTTAACATTCGTGTACGTTATTACGCTGCTCATCGCACCGGCATCGGCTACTGAAGTGTATCGCTGTACGATTGATGGTGTAGCCATTTTTAGCCAACTGCCATGTGGTGAAAACGCCCAAGAAATAACCATTCCCGAAACCAACGTAGCACAAGGTATACCAAAGCAGAGCAAAGCTGTTGATGGAGAAGTTGATAGCTATATTACGATGCAAAAAATTGACCGAGACATTGCACTGCTCCAGCGCGAAATCAAACAACTACAAGATACTCTGGCAGCACAAAAAACTAAAATAAGCTATATGACTCAAGATACTGCCAATAGAATGGGGGCAAGCTCAATTGCAGATGCGATAGCACAACGAACCGCACAAGTTGAGCGGCACATCAAACCGCAAATCGAGCAGTATCAACAACAGATCGAGGCGTTGAACGCCATGAAAGCGCAACTAAGCCAATAATTATTTATTTATTTAAAACCCGTTTCACGACTTTTATTAGCCGCTCGATATCGGCACTGTCGTTATAGATATGCGGTGACACCCGCACCCCGTATGCCCGCATATCAACACTTATATCAGCCGCTGTCAAAGCAGCTAAAATCGCAGTTTGTTGCTCGGCAAAATTTATAATTGCCGTACCACTGCATTTAGTCGGTGCAACTGGCGATACCACATAAGGAGCGAGCTCTGTTGTTAATTGCGCTAGTAACGCTAAGTTATGAGCGCGCACCTTATCAATACCTAAGCGAGCAAAATATTGCATGCTGTGCCCTGCAATCACAAATGGCGCAATTGCAGGTGTGCCTCCCCAAAAGCGCAGCGCGGTATCATGATAAGCAAAATGGTGAATATCAAACTCAAATGGATTTTGGTGGGAAAACCAACCCACATCTTGTGGCTCACAAATACTTAACTGTGCTTTACTGACCCATAAGTATGCTGCACCAGGACCAGAACATAGCCATTTAACGCTTGAGCCAATCATAAAATCAACGTCAACTTGGCTTAAGTTTAACGGCAACACACCAGCCGATTGCGCGACATCAACAATACTTAAGCACCCGACTTGCTTGCAAAGTTTGCTAATTTCAGCCACTGGCGCTTGCTGACCCGTATTTGAATATGCATGACTAATAAACACTAAATCGATATCTGCTTTTATGAACGGCTGCCACTGCGCACTGTCTGTTAAGTCAACGTGTTCAGGAATAAACTCTATTTTAGCACCACTGGCTAAGGCTTTTTGCATCGCAAAGCCCATACTAGGAAAATCACTTTGCGCCATTAACACTTTACAGCCTGCTTGTTGCAGCCGAGGGTGTGACATAACGAGCTTAGTTAATGCGCTAGACAGATTAACTTGCGGGCAAAACTGCTCACTTGGAGAATTAAACAGTAAGCTCAGCGCAGTTGTAAAACGACTAATAACAGCTAGCCACTGCTGCCATGGCTCTTTATTACTCGCCTGCCAAGGAGCAAAAAAGTGTTGGTTAAAATCATCTTGGCTACTTTTCAATGCGCGGCCAACAGAGTGATTAAGTAAATAACACCCAGCAGCCAAGTGAAAGTCATCTTTATACATTTTAATTGCCCACCCACTGTTTGAGCTGCATTAAATCATGGTAACGCGTTTTGATATCATCACGCTTAGCTGCTGCTCGGCGATCTCTTAATTGCTCTAGAGAGTCTAATAACACATGTAATGGCGGGCCGCTGGCTGTCACTTTATTCATATGTTGCTGTTGCATTTGCTGCGCAGGCTGAGCAATAAACTTGCTTACTAATTGGTTGTGGTGGCCAATTGCCGTATCACCATGGAGTTTGCACACTTGAATAAATAATTTGGCATTGGTTTTAAACCATGGGCTGTGGCGCGCCTCACCTGCGGCTAAAAAGTCATCCATTAAACTTGGCATGCGCATTGACTCACGCAGTATTTGCTGATCTTCAGGCATCATATATAAAAATTTGTCCACCAGCATTTGTGAATAACTCGGCTCGTTGGCAAAGCACAGCCCTAGCAGCATATCAATCACGTTAATACCGGCAAAATCGCCAGCATTAGCGCCGCGGTAAATCTCTTTACCCACTCGATATGGCTTATAATATGGGCGCACACAAAAGAAGAATCGCTCGGTATCGAGCTGATTATATAACGCCGTATTTGATTCGATCACATCGACCAAGGCCTGCTTGGCAACTTTAAGTAAATCACCGCATAGCGGATGCGAAATCCCTAACGGCTGAATTTTTAATAAGGCATCAGCGGCGCGCTTATACGCTAAAATACCTTTGGTATTGTAATCAATGAATAATTTTTCATCGCTCAGATCAGTAAAGCGCTTATAAAGGCCATTAATCGCTTTGTTATGGGTGGTTAAATGGGCGGTCGCAAAGCGTGGCGTTACCCCAATTGATGCACCAATATGCATTGCCAGTGCTGATGCTTCCACCAGCGGCGAGGTTGTCTCCCGTGATGGTTCGGTGATTTCATGGCGTCGACACGCAGCCATAAATAAGCCAACATTGCCCAGTAAATCAAAGGCACGCTCAAAACCTTCATCGGTATTGCCTTCAGCTAGTAGCTTACGAATATGGGCATTACCTTGCGCTTCTAATTGATGCTTGAATTGCTCGCCAACAAATTCCACATTGGCTTTGTCTGCTTGTTGCCAATAAATAGTCTCTAGCTGACTGTTGATCTCTACAAAGCGGGTTCTGAGCCACTCGTCAAATGCCTGAGTATTGCTGCTCATTGGCATAACTCCATATCAAATATTTATTGCATTTATGTTAACAGATAATATAGAGCGCAAATCAGCAAAACTGCGAATAAAAAAGCACATGATTAGTGAAATTCACTCTATAATCACAATTAAATACAATTTATTGTCATATTTATGAGTTTAGATAAAAAAGATCAACAATTACTAACGCTATTACAAAGCAATGCGCGCACCTCAGTATCAGAACTTGCAACAACGGTAAGCCTATCGGATACCCCTTGCTTACGGCGCATCAAAAAGCTTGAAGCAAGCAAAGTGATCAGCGGCTATCATGCGGCTCTAAACCCCCGCGCACTTGGCTTAAACGTATTGGTTTATGCATTTGTGCGATTAAGTCAAAATTCGGTCAGCGCAGCTAATATGTTTGAAGAGCAAGTTGAAAAACTTAATCATGTACTAGAATGTTCTGTAATATCTGGTAGCTATGATTATTTATTGAAAATTATTGCGGCCGATCTAGAAAGCTATGAAAGCTTTGTAAAACATAAGCTTGGTAGTATTAATTGCATTGCCAATATTGAGTCTACAGTGGTTTTAAAGCAAACATTTAGCAAAAAGCAACTGCCGCTTTAAACAACAACACCATTTAGCGGCTACGCTAAAGACTGGAAAATATGATCGCACAGAGCAAAATGTTTAATATCTCTATTTATGTGCATTCCAAAAGCCGATTTTTAGCAAATATCAGCCCTGTAATTCGTACTCCACTTAATGCCGTGATAGGGCTTTAACGTTAGCGAAACCACCACAACCCGTTGACTTGAGTTCTACATCTTGCAAAACGACTCGAACTCGATAAGCTAACCGAGTGCCTAATCAATTATGTAGATGTTTATGAGCCTTAATGGAATATTACTAGCCGTTGTTTTACTAACCACCTCTAGCTTTACAATCAGCCAAACCGACTGTGTAACTCAGTTAACTGATTTAGACTATATTATGAAAAGTAAACAGCAAGGGTTGTTGCGATTCGAAAATAGTAAGCCAACTACAGAGTTTAGCTATCAAAGTACGCAAACATATAGTGACTACTTGAGCTTTGCATATCAGCACATTTTGACGGCAAACCCGCGCGCCTTAATGCCTTGTCCAATTCAAACCGCAACCTATCAGCTATTAGTTAAACAACAACTCCGACCCAGCATGGCGAACATTAGCGACCTTATAGCACCTTTTGAGCTGCGCCAAAACAATGCTCGCAAAGCAGTGCTATTGATCCATGGCCTGACTGACTCACCGTTTACCTTTCATGACTTAGCAGAAATTTACTTTGAGCAAGGTTACAACGTGCGTACTTTATTGTTACCTGGCCATGGCACGGCCGCTGACGCACTGAGTCGGGTTACGGCCAAACAATGGCAGCAAGCTGTAAACTATGCAATTGCGCGCACCAGCAAAGATTTTGATCAGGTTATTTTAGGGGGCTATTCAACAGGTGCTACACTTTTAGTTAATTATTTAGCTGTGCAGCCCAGCAACCCAAAAATAACCGCGTTGATGTTGTTTTCACCCGCCACTGCGCCACACAATAAAAATGGCTGGCTTGCTAAGTGGATTGACTATATTCCTTTTGTTAATTGGATAGATAAAGACGCCGACATCGATTTTGCTAAATATGAATCTTTTCCTTTTAATGCCGCAGCAGCGGCTGATGATGCAATGAGCAATATTACACTGCATAAACTTATGCAACGCCCACTCCCTAATTTGCCTATTTTCTCCGTAATGAGTGATGTAGATACCACCATTGATACCCGTGCTTCCCTGCAATTATTAAGCACTTTACATGATGCCACAGCCCGCCCTGCCAATCGCTTAGATACACTGATTTATTATGGCGATAAAAACACCATAACGAGTGACTTCCCTGCCGACTACATTATCTTAAATCCGCAGTGTAAAAATACTGCCTGCAAAAAAATCCATGGCATATCTCATATTGCCGTGGTTAATTCACCTAACAACCCGCATTATGGCGCCCAAGGTCACTACCGCAATTGTGGCAGTTACCTTGATGACGATGCCTTATATGCACACTGCAAAACCACGAAGAAGCCAAATATTGGTGAGCGCACTGCAGAAAATGTCGCGGCATTTGCAACCTTGCAACGACTCACTTATAACCCCTACTTTGATGAGCAAGCAGGCTATATCAGGCAATTCATTCAGCAGGTTGAAGGTTTGCAGGGGAAGCAACAATGACTGCATTGCGTCATCGCTGGTTAGCCAGCATTAGTGAAATAGATGCTGACGTTTGGCAATCATTTTTTGCAGATAATCCATTTACTGATCATGCATTCTTATTTGCCCTAGAGCAGAGCCAATGCGTATCAGCTGCGACAGGCTGGCAACCGTATCATTTAGCGGTGTATCAAAATGACACCCTAGTTGCACTTGCGCCAGGTTATCTAAAAAGTCACTCTTATGGCGAATATGTATTCGATTGGGCATGGGCAGAAGCATACCAGCAACATGGCTTAGACTATTACCCCAAATGGCTTTGTGGCGCTCCTTTTAGCCCGATTGAAGGACCACGTATTGCAGTTGATTACGCACAGCCAGAGCAAATATATCAGTACATAACCGCACTATTAACGGCTCACTGCCAGCAGCAGGGATGGTCGGGTTGGCATATTAATTTTTGTACGCAACAACAAGCCTCACACCTGACAGCACAACAAGGCATGCATCGCATTGGCGTACAATTCCAATGGCAAAATCAAGGCTATGCTGATTTTGATGACTTTTTAGCGCAATTAACAGCACGTAAACGTAAAGCGTTGAAAAAAGAGCGCAGTAAAATAGCTCAGCAAAACATTACTATTAAGTGGCTGCAAGGTGAACAAATTACGCTTGCTGTTATGAGCCAATTTTGTGAGTTTTATCAACGTACTTACTTAAAGCGATCTGGTCATCTGGGGTATTTAAGTCATGATTTTTTTGTGCTACTGCATGCACTTATGGCGGATAAACTGGTGATCATGCATGCAATACGCGACGGTGAGGTGATCGCTGCCACACTGAGCTTTAAAAGTAATAACACCTTATATGGACGCTATTGGGGAGCGCTAGAGGAAGTAGACTGCTTACACTTTGAGCTGTGTTATTACCAAGGGATTGAGTATTGTATTAACCAACAATTAAGCTGCTTTCACTCCGGCGCACAAGGCGAGCATAAAATTGCCCGCGGATTCGCTCCGGTATTTACTCACTCAGTACACCATGTGCTCGATGCAGATTTTAGTCCCGCAATTGCCGATTACTTACAGCGTGAGCAACAACATTTACGTATTTATCACCGCCAATGTACTGAGTTATTACCTTTTAAAAATGCCGTTTAAAAATCAATAATTGATTATTAGCAGGCATAGCAATGTCATTTACTAACGTTAAGCCTGCAGCCGTTGCTAATTGTTGGATCCACTCAAAATCACGAATGCCGCTTTGGCTATCTTGTTGTTTTAAAAACTCATCAAAGCGTTGGTTGCTCTCGCTAGTAAAATGCCCCTGATATTTAAATGGTCCATAAATACATAATACGCCCTGCGCTGCTAAATGCTGCTCAACCCCATTAAAAAACCTCTCAACGAGCGCGCTACTTACGATATGCAACGTATTGGCGGTGTAAAGAGCGCTGACCTTTTTGACCGGCCAAGGAGCATTTAAATCAAGCTCAAGCGGCTCATGTAAATTAGCTAACTGTGCTTCAGCAAGCCATTGTTTTATGCCATAGTGATTGATTGGCCGATCACTTGTGTGCCATTGTAAATGCGGTAAATGTTCAGCAAAGTACACACTATGCTGGCCGGTGCCTGAGCCAATCTCTAACACGTTGTCAACATCAGCAAAACAGCTTTTTAGCTCGCTAAGAATAGGAGATTTATTATTTTCACAGGCCTGAGAGAAAGGTTTTTCCATGCAAATTTGTGCACCATGTTTGGTAATTAATGCACAACAGTAAAGCAAAAATATAAAACAATGTCCCGTTCTAATTTATTGTCAATAAAATAACGCCCTATAATTCATATAGTTAAGCTTTTTAATCATCATTGGTACGAGTTATGCTTTTATGAGTGTGAATCAACCTAATGGAGAAAACTATGTATATCTCACCCTATACCGCACTTGATGCTGCTTTAGCTGCGAGTGAAAAATCAGACGCAGATAAAACAAGCTGTGATGAACGAGGCACTATCATCGACTTACTTTCGCAATCGAATCAACATACACAAGTCTTGAGAAAACATGAAACTGATCAAATATTTATTCTTGGTTACAATTAAACAGTTACTCTCACGTCAAAATTTTCAATTTGTGACTTGCACTAAAACCGATTAGCTGTAATGATAACAATTATCGTTACAGCTAATCGGTTTTCTTATGCACGACCATCAAGCCATGCTTTTCTATCAACAACAAATGAAGTGCATTTGCCAGCGCCCTGGTCTACACGCCCCTGCTTTAGTGGCTGACTATATTGAAGCTGGGTTAAATGCGGCCCGCTATTACGAGAAAAAGCAGTGCATGCTGCTACAAGAACTGTATTTAAGACGTACTTTCCATGAAATTCTCAACAAAATGTGCGATTCTTTAATTCATTGTGCAATTCGCAAACAATGTTTAGAGCAACTTTATAAACCTCTGATGGCCTTAAAGCGCTTTTATAAAACCCATAACAGTACCAGAAAATATCTTATCTTGGAGCGAGAAGCGCGTATTCTCAGCCACGAATTCAACCCTTTTTAGGAGCTTTTATGAGCGAATTTAGAATCGAATCAGACAGTATGGGCGAATTACAAGTCCCTGCTGATGCACTTTATCAAGCCCAAACCCAACGTGCTGTAAATAACTTTCGTATTAGCGGCCTAGTGATGCCAAAACAGTTTATTAGCGCCCTTGCCTATATCAAACAAGCGGCAGCGCAAAGTAACTACGAACTTGGCCACTTAAGTCAAAATAAAGCGCAGTTAATCGAGCGTGCCTGCCAAGAGATCATTGATGGCCAACATTTAGCGCATTTCCCTATTGATGTCTTTCAAACCGGTTCTGGTACCAGCACTAATATGAATGCCAATGAAGTGATCGCAACGTTAGCAAGTAGCTATGGCGATGACACGATTCATCCGAATGATGATGTAAATATGGGGCAAAGCTCTAACGACGTGATCCCCACAGCCATTGCGGTAAGCAGTGTGATTAACGTGGTATATGAATTATTTCCGGCGTTGGATCAACTATCACAAACCTTGGAGCGCAAAAAGTCAGAAATTGGTGGCATTGTAAAAACGGGCCGTACCCACTTAATGGATGCCATGCCAGTCACATTCGCGCAGACTCTCAACACTTGGCAACATCAAGTTGATACTGCTATGGCTGGTATTCGCTATAGCCTCGAAGGGGTTTCAGCGTTAGCCCAAGGTGGCACAGCAGTAGGCACTGGCGTCAATGCCGATCCACTGTTTGCTGAGCAATTCTGTAAAAACCTCAGTGCTAATGTTGGTGTACGCTTTGTACCAAGTAAAAACTTTTTCTACAATATTGGTTCACAAGACGCCATAGTGTCACTTTCAGGACAGTTAAAAGTACTTGCTGTGGCACAAATGAAGATAGCGAACGATCTACGCTGGATGAATTCAGGCCCACTTGCCGGATTGGGTGAAATTGAGCTTGAAGCACTGCAACCGGGCTCTTCAATCATGCCCGGTAAAGTTAATCCAGTGATCCCAGAAGCGGCGGCGATGGTAAGTGCCCAAGTTATCGGCAATGACGCCACTATTACTGTCGCTGGCCAATCTGGTAACTTTGAACTCAACGTCATGCTGCCAGTAATCGCTTATAACATCTTGCAGAGTATCGAGTTGCTTGCCAACAGTAGCCAAGCATTAGCCGATAAAGCGCTGCGTTCCTTTAAAGTTAATCAAAGTAATATCGACAAAGCACTCGCTAAAAATCCGATTTTAGTGACCGCTCTTAATCCGGTGATTGGCTATGAAAAAGCAGCCAAAATTGCCAAGCAAGCTTACCAGCAAGGCCGCCCAATCGTAGATGTTGCCGAGCAAGAAACCGAGCTTTCCCGTAGTGAGCTAGAAACGTTACTCAATCCAGCTAAATTAACTCAAGGCGGGTTATAAGCAATATTAAACCCGTCAATGTGGCGGGTTTAACCTTTGAATGTCATAGTTTTTATTGCTGTGTTATGTGCAAAGTGTATGATAGTGGTTACTTGTTCATCACTGTGAAGGTTTATCATGCGCTTATCTGTTATCGCTGCTGTACTACTCCCACTTTGCTTATCTGCTTGTTCGGATGCGGCAACCTCTAATAGCGACCAACTTAGTCCTGCCCCTGCAGCACTAGTGAAAGACAATCAAGCGACTAAGTTAGACCCGCAAATGCAGGAACAACCAACGAGAGAGAATATCCAAAAGGCCCACCAACAATTACAAGCCTTAACGGCAGACCCGCAATGTGATAGCAGTGCGCAATGTAAAGTATTAGCGGTAGGTAGCCGTGCTTGCGGTGGCCCAAGTAGCTATCTCGTGTATTCGAATAAAACCGCAAACGAGCAAGCAGTAGAGCAGCTAAGCAAAAAAATTACCTCGTTAGAGAGCCAATTTAACGCCGAAAATTCGATGATCAGTATTTGTCAGCATTTAATGGCACCTGGGGCTCAATGTGTTGAAAATAAATGTGTTAAACTAGACAGCTCTGCGGCAAGTGTTTATTAAGGGATAGCTATATGAGTCGTTTATCATATTTTAAATGTTTAGTTACAACAGCCTGTTTTATGACTGTTAGTGGCTGTATGAGCACCACAGAGTCAACCACAACGGGTAGTGCCAGCTTAGCTCAGTCAAATAATGCCTTAAATGAATTAGTGCAAGACACCAGCTGTACAGCGAGCTTTCAATGTAAAGTACTTGAAGTGGGCCAACGCGCATGCGGCGGGCCAAGTCGTTATATGGTTTATTCTACGCTCAACACTGAGCAAGAAAAAGCCGAGCAACTAGCACAGCAAATCAATGCACTTGAGGCCGATAACAATAAAAGCAATGGCTTAACTGATTGTTTGCCCGTTTTACCCGTGCAAGCTCTGTGTATAAATCAAACTTGTCAGGCGTTTGATCTAAAATAGAGAATCTTGTATCTGCGCTAAACCAGCAGTGGAATTAGCGCAGAGATAATTAATACTGCAATAATACAAATTCCCGCCTTAAAAATATGCTGCATTGGCATTTGTTTTTTCACCCAGTAAGCATAAATAAATCGCACAAAATAGCTTGCGGCAGTGCCAAACAAGGCGAAGATAATTAAGTACGCGATTAAAACTATATTCACAGCAACTCATTTTTATAAGGAATTAAGCCCACAGTGTAAGGGCTTAATTTAAAGAAGGCAAAATATGGGTGGCTCAGCGCTTATTAGTGTGGGCAATTAGTAACTCTGCAACTTGTTGCTTTACAGCTCGTTTATCATCTACATCTACACCAAACCGCTCAGCAAGTAATGCGATTTCCTCATCATTTAAATTAAATGAAAGGCGCTGACGCGTTTTTTTTGATTTTACTTCAAGCGCTAAAATTTTGCGGATCATATCTGATGGCGTGAGCTCTTGATCAATGGCTTGTTTTTTTATCGACTTTTGCACTTCACTGCTAAGGTCGAATGCCATTTGCGTCGCTCTGACGGCTTGCTCTTGGCGTAACCATTTATCTTTGGTATTGCTCACTGTGCATCTCCTGGAAACAGATCAACAATATCAGTGATAGGGCGAGTTAAAGTCAGTGATACTTCGGTTTCACCACCATCCCAAATTTCAATATTGAGGCCATGGCTTTCATCACTTGATTCAAGGCAGATCATCTCACAAGGCTCACCACCTTGTTGCTCATACTGAGGAAGCGCTTGATCACGGTAATCTTTATTATGAAAATAACACACAAACGGTGTTTCAGTTTGTTGGTAGCTGCTACCTAAAAACTGCATATAACGTTCTGGGGTATTTTTTACTTCGATAAAGGTCAGTTGCTCTTCATCAAAAATGCGTGCAAATTCATCAAGAGTGAAAATTTCATCCACTTCATCGCGCTGAATTTTGATTGAAAAGTTCGCCCATTCTTCACCATCACTACGCTCAATTTGCAAAAATATAACTTTACCGGCATCACTTTCAAGCACTAGCTCATAATCAGCACTATGCTGATATTGATAAGTTTGCACATCAGTAACACGCAGAGTTTGGCCTTTTAACCAACTTGGATAAGCAAACGAATCGATCACAGTGAACATATCGCCTACTTTAAGTTCACTAGGATGGTTTAATTGGCGTTCAGGCGCTTTTTTAGATTTAAAGAAGTTAAACATAGACTGCCTCATAAGCAAAAAAGGTAACCAAACGTTGCTCGGTTACCTTTTTAATAATCAATAATACCGCGTTAGCCGTTTTGCTTAGCTTTAATACGCGCTAGGATATCTGCACTTTTCGGACTGCTGTCGCCAATCCCGGCTTCAGCCATTTTTGCTTTTAGATCATCACCGTTAGTGTCTGCTTCAAGCACTTTAGCTGCACCTAATTGATCTTGACGATCTTGTTGGCGCTGCTTAATACGCTCCAGTGACTGACGTGCATTAGTCATCGACGAGCTGTTGGTATTAAGTGTACTGTTTACAGCCATAGTCGCTTGTTGCACGCTTTCAGTGGTTTTAACCATAGTAAGCTGACGTTGATTTTCTTTAATCGACTTTTCAGCGTCTTTTACCTGCTGCTTAAGCGTCACAATGTGATTGCTAAAACCCGCTAACACTTGATCATGCTCTGCTTTCTCGCTTTCAAAATCACCGATTTTTTCAGCAATTTCTAGTGCCAAGGTTTCGTTGCCTTTTTCAAGGGCTTGACCAGCATACGCTTCGTGCTCAGCAATTGATGCATCTAATGCGCTAATTTTACGCTTAGTTTGCATTTCTTTTGCCATCACTTCAGTTAAGCTCTTTTTGGCACGTTGTAAGGCATTTTGTGCGTCAGCAATTTCTTGCTCAAAAATACGAATGCCATTAGCATCAACAATTGCTTCGCCGGCTTCACGGGCGCCGCCACGTACTGCTGTAAATAATTTCTTTAAAATACTCATAATCTTAACTCCACGTAAAATAGCTAGCTATTAATCGTTTAAATAAATGGTTACCGCTTCTAATGCATCAATGGCATTATCAGCTAATGTAACTAGCTCATGGGTAATGTCATCAAACGATGAATTAACCGACAAAGCACCAAAAATCGCATACTTATCATCAATCTTTGCAAATGCACTCAGTGGGATTGGGACATTTAAACGTAATAGTGTTTCGTTTAACTCACCACGCAATTCCGATTTAACTTCCTCATCCGCAAATAAGTAACTGATACATAGCAGCTGCTCTTGTGTTTGCGTAACAAAAATTGGAAGCTCATCATTGCCATCAACTATGACTTGCAACACATCTTGCTCACCTGGGTTGGCAATCAAGAAAGACTCAAAGTTAGCGCCTTCGGTTTCAAAGGATGCTAGTTTTATTGAAAGTTCATTTAATTCCATGTCTCTGCCTTTTTGTCATTTGACATATTATGTCTGAGTTAAGATTCGCATAGCCGACATATTATGTCAACCATGTTTTATTAATTTTTATACAATTCACTTTCTATCTGCCATGCACTTCGGTAGTAATCATACAAAGTACCTGACCCTAATTGATTGACTTCAATATCATTTATTTGTTCAAAATAATGATTAGGAAATACAAATGCAGCCAATAAATATTTTTGGCTAATCCACCGCGAAGCAACCGGAAGTGCTGTTGCCTGTTCAATTCGCGCACTGGCTGATTTGCCTGTCGTCGTTGCAATTGTCCAACCCCATTGCCCAAATGAAGGGATATTTTGCTGGTATTGCTCGACATGCTTAAACCCTGCGGCTTTAACCGTTTTACCAATACTTAAAAAGGCCTTTTTCGCATGATAAGGCGAGGTAGACTGCACTGCCATCGCACCATCTGCGGCGAGTAACTGACGAATATGATTATAAAAATAATCACTGTACATCTTATTTAAGTCAGGGTGGTTAGGATCGGGTAGGTCAATAATGATAGTGTCAAAACGCTTACCTTCATCGAGCAGTCGCTCAACTTCTAAAAATGCATCGCCCACGATCACGTTCGCTCGAGGATCAAGCATAGAATTGCCATTGAGTTTGCGCAAACGCGCATTGATCTGTGCTGGTGCTGTAAATTCGTTGCTTGGGTGACCAAATAAGTTAAGTAACTGGCCATCCAAATCAATCAGCGTAACTTCTTGTACTGGCCATTTCAATACATCGCGCAGAGCAAGCCCGTCACCGCCACCAATGATCAACACGTTATCATGACGATTAGAAGCTAACAGCGGCGGATACACCAGCATTGAATGATAGATTTGCTCATCAACGCTGGAGAACTGTAAGCGACCATTTAAGTAAAGATCAGTGATTGGCTCTGGTTGATTACGACTTAACCGCTCGGTTAACACAAGATGCTGATATTTAGTGGCTTCAGAGTAAATAACTTTATCTTTATAAAGTACGTTACTTAAATCTTTCATCCAGCTACTACCAAGTACAAGGATAAAAGCAAACAATACTAATAAACCAATATGGCAAACAAGCAGTAACTTGGCATAACGTACGTGACTGTGATAGCGCCACAAGAAAGCCAAACCGGCAATAATATTAAATAGCGCAGTCCAAGCAGCTGCTTGCATAATTGGCATCGCCAACATAATGCTCACCCAGATGGCTGCGCCAATCCCTGCCCCAATGTAATCGGCACCATAAATTGTACCGGCATTATTTTCTAAAAACCGGCCATAAACATGCTGACGAATACGCGCGATCAAGGGTATTTCCATACCAATCAATAGGCCGAGCAATAAACCAAATACATACGGTAGAAAACGTGACCACTCTTGGAGTTTCTGAAACACATAACCGTTAAGCACCACATCGGCGGGCAGATTAAAAATCTCTGAAAAAATATGCGGTAATGAATAGCTAACAGCAATTACGCTGGCAATAGCTAATATGCAACCCATGCCAACCAAAGCAATCAGACTCTCAAGCCAAGCAAACGCGGTAAAAGGGTCTTTAAACCAACGAGCTAAGAAAGCACCCATACCCATAGCGACGATCATAGTGCCAATCATGGCGTAAATAGCGCTCTCTACTGAACCCAGAACACGTCCTGCGTAGTGAGATAAAAGATACTCATAAATAAGGCCACACCCAGCGAGTACAGCCATAACAGTTATTAATAAAAAATCATGCCCAAGTAAGGCAAACTTACTTGGGCTTTGCTTTGTGTGTGACAAGGTTTATGCGCCTAATAGAGTTGCCATAGTAATACCCACTGCAAATGAAACTGCAGCAGAAATAGTGGCTACACCAATATTCTTTTGGCGATTTACTTCATCAGAAATATCACAACCTGATAAGATGATTTTGATGGTAATTAAATGCAGCGCAATGAATACAAGGATGCAAACAAGTGCACTAATCGCCCAGTAAACTAAGCTAGCATTAATACTATCTGCTACATAAGGTGCAATACCTGAGGCTGCGGTAATAGCAAGCGCGCTACCAACCAAAAAGCCCGCATAACGAATACCAACCGCTAAATTGCCATCAACAATAGCCTGCTGTAAGCAGTCTCCACTGCGATTAGTACGCTTAAACAACTGTACGCGATACTGGCTCACTAACAACAATGCGATGCTGCCAATAATAAACGCCGCAATGACAATTGGGATACCATGCCAGCCTTCTGTAGCCACCCAGAACAACGCTGAGCGTATAACAATTGCCACACTGACAACATGGCCAAAATCAATCACTGCCGCTGTTACATTGCCCTTAACGATTTCGTCATGCAGGCTTACTTTACGCAGTGCAACTTTATCTTGAAAAAAGTGACCCAGTTTGATCAGCGCAATCGCTAACAAACCGTATCCGCCCATTTGCAGTGCTTCTTGCTGTAAAGATGCAGCAAACGCACCGCTACTGACACCTGTAAGCACTATTGCTAATGCAACTAAGCCTGCGGCAAAGCTAATGCCAAACGCGAAGTTATCACGCTCGGTGATTTCATCATTGGCATGTAAATTAGATACCCAACCTTTAATAAATTTCAGGCTCACAAACAGTGCAATAATAATTGCAAAATCAATCGCGATTGCTTGCAGCGACCACATAGTTATTCCATTAAATTCATACATATTCTTATAACTCCAACACTAAATCTTTTAAATAGCCGTTTACTTACCGCGACTAACACCGCGAGAGGTTCTGCTGCTGCTGTCTCTTACCGAGCCCGAACTTTTACTGTAACTACTGCTTTTAGAGTAACTACTGCGTGTTTTCGGTGGGGTATAACTGCTACGACTTAACCCTGAAGCACCGCTCTTTTTCGACGCATAAGGACTGGTAAACTGCTTACCTTGACGTTGATAAGACTGGCGTGTTCGTGTTTCTACTGCCGTTTGTGCTTTCATCTGTTTCGGGCTGGTATAGCGGGCACGACCATAATCATTATAATAGCTATATTTACGGCGCTTGCTCCAACTGCCATATTCCACACGATCAAATACATCGCCTAAAATACGGTACATACCATACCATTGCCAAAAGCTGATACCGTTACTGTTAGTTTGCCAATTACCATAATTAGGATTGCCGACTAACTGATTGCCTTCACCTTCACCTTCCGCCTGCTTGCTAATTGCACCCACACGGGCCAATGAACCGCCTGACATATCAGCAAGCATATTAATTGGATCGGTCAGCGCATCAGAAAATAGCGCAGGCTTTACAGCATCGCGTAACAGGTCAATATTAAGTAACGTTTCTTCATAAGGGGGGATTAAATAAGTACTTTTAATATCAGCTAAACGCTGCGTTAAGCCAGTATAGAGCGCACCTTTGCGAGTTGCATCCTGTGCAAGTACCGTTGCGATTTGTGTCAGTTCTGGTTTTTCATTACTGATTATACGGCCATATTCACCTAATAAAGCCGCGTTGCGAATTGAGCCATTATCTAACGCTTTACCAAGTCCTGCTAACTCAACTTCAGCTTTAGCTATAGATTGTTTAATTGTTTCTTGTAACTGCTCTTCTTTCGATTGACAGCCCATAAGTAAGCTTACCAAACAAAATAAACTGATAAGTTTCCAAGCTTTTATATTCGACATTCATGTCACCTGATTTACTAAATTAACCCCGCTAGTTTTACACAGCTTACTTATTAAACCAACAATGAAATTGCAACAAGATGATAATTTAGGAAAAATCAAATGCAGAGAAATAGTTTGCGAGTTTAAATTTCATTATGGGGAGCGCGAGTTTAAAAAGCCTGCAAAAAGGGTCTGTTGTTTAAGGGATAGATTGCACTGCGAGGTAGTTGTGGCATTCTTTTTATGGTTGACACTGTGCAACTGATAGCTGACGGCTTAAAACTGAGAGCTATACTTTATTTTAGGCAACAAAAAACCCGTCACATTGCTGTAACGGGTTTCTTTAATTTGGAGCCTGGCGATGACCTACTTTCACATAACAAATGCTACACTATCATCGGCGCTGTTTCGTTTCACTACTGAGTTCGGCA
>NZ_DRGM01000156.1 GCF_011050055.1 Pseudoalteromonas prydzensis
AAAGTAAGTTCATCAAGATTGCTAAAAACCACTTTTGATATAGTGCTTAGCTCCATTGTTGAACTTGAATACCAATATCGGCCAGTAATGTGATCACTATTGCCAATGTAATCTAAAAGCAATTGATGCAATATTCCTGCGTCACTAAAATCATTGCCTGTGCTCCAAATAATACGAGCGCTCATAGGCTCAATTTGGCACAGCCATTCAGCAAACGAACCTAATGCAAAATCAATATCAGTGCCTAAGCCTTCATCATCAGGATAATTGGTTCGTAAGTAATGCCCCCACTGTGAGTTAAACGCCGCTGTCGCAGTGCCTAACCTATCCTGCTTTTCTGGCGATATAACCTCGTGAAACTCAGCGCCAATTACACCTGTTTTTGGGTCAAAAAATACCGCCGCAATTTCAACGACCATTGCGCTTGAGCGATTATCTAAACGGGTTAAATGCACCATTACATTATTCATGCTGCACCGCCGTCTAAGTCGATTAACTCAGGTTCGCCGTGAACTTGGGCGGCATCTAATGCCATCGCCATTTGGTCGTACACTGGCGCGAATTCAATATGCTCGTCTGCAATTAACTTAATCACAGGCATAAAGTCAGTGAGGCAGTTTTCGCATTCCATAAGCATGACAACTGTTGGACGTTTGGCTAAATTACGAATCGTAAAATTAGCTTGGTCTACAGCATGTAAAACGATATTGCGTAGTAATTGCTGATTTTTAGATAGATCTTGGTCTTTGATAGTGTTCATTTTCAGTAGTCCTTGGGGGTTAAATTACAAACAGGTTTGGTGTGAGGTTTTCTTTTGCCGTTTTGCAAAATACAAAGTGGGCGTATTCAATTGAATCAGTTTTCCATGGGCATTCAGGGTTAAAGCCCGGGCGCTTGTGGTGAACAAACACAGAGTGCAGCGGCATGGTTTGCCACATTTCAAAACGCTTTTGTGTGCCCAGCCAATTAAGGCGTTGCAGCATGATCACTAAACCGTGTGGTTTAACATACGTAAGCGCGTTATTTAAAAACTCTTGAGAGATACTAAACGGAGGATTAGTGATCACAGTGTCGTATTGCTCTTGGCCTTCACAACTTAAAAAGTCGTGCCCTTTTTTACTGGCGCGGCTATCTGTACGAATATCCCAACTTTCAACATTAAAATAACCATGCGTATTTAATACAGCTGGGTAGCTCATTTCGTACTTTTCACAACCGCCGGCACTTGGGTCGAGTATGTCGTTACCCAAATCTAGTGGCGTTTTAGCATGTGGGCTTGCAGGATTTACAGCATCTAAAAATTCACTAATCAACCAATGAGGTGTTACATAATAATCATCTTTATTACTTATCGTGCCACGATTTCTTGAGCTCATGATCAATCCTTAGTGCGAACTAACGGTTAAGTGTGAATAGTCGGTGCTGGCATGTTCACGCGGGGCGTTTTGCACAAACTTAGCCGGTGCCATGGCGTTGGCATCGGTAAATGCTTTAACCAGTGCTTGCAACTGCAAAATAGCTTTGTGAATTTTTATGCGAACTTCACCGCTGTAATCACGAAAATTATCTTTTTGCTGCATTGGCTGAATACCCGCAGTAAAGCAAATAATTGTTCGTTCATTGTTGGTTAGCACACGGTTATAAACATATTCAGGGGTATGACGGTCGGTGCCCATCAATGCTTTTATTTCAGCTAGGCCTTTTGGTATTTGGCGCCCTTCTACCGCTTTTAATAGTGCTTTATCGTTTATTACTTCAATCTTGTTAGCTGTTGTATGTGCCATAACTTATTCACCTCACTCTATTTATATAAAAGTCCTCTTTGTTCTGATAAGTTATAAGTGCGAAAAACAACCAACCAAAACAAAGAGGAAAAATCTATGGACATAAAAATCTCTGAATCCAATAAAAAGCAAGTTAACGACCTTGCTGAAAAAATACTAAAATCACTTGCTGATATATTTCCTATAGGCATTCACCCAACAGCGAAAAATTTCGGTGTAAGCAATGAATGCCTTGAAGGTGTATTAGCGTACTTAGTCCATAGTGATTACTTATTTTCTCCAGAAGAAAATATCTATTACTTAACTGAAACTACACTGGCAAAAATAAAGACTGCATCCCCTTTAAATCCAATGAAAATAATAATTAAGTAGCTATCCCTACCCGTTTTATACACTCGCGACAAAGGGCAACGAATTGAGCATTACTATGGCCGTTAACCTCTTTGTCGCGCTTCATCTCCAAACGCCTTAAAAGACTGACAAGTAAAATCAAATCATCTTCTGAGTCGCTTATAAACGCATCAATTTTTGCGTTTAAAAGTTTTTGTTTTTGCTTTGCTCATTCTTGTTTTTCATCAAAAGTTAATTCTTCACTCATCACTTGCTCCTAGTTATTTACTTGCTGTTGGTGCTTTGTTCTAAACGCTATTAGCTCGTTAATGCGGTAGTAATTGCTTTTGCCGAATTGCACTGGTTTTGGGAAGCCGTCAAACTTACTGAGTTTCCAAAACTTGGCGTGGGCACAGCCTAAAACTTCCATCGCTTCTACTTTGCTTACTAGGCGGTCTTTTTGCTCTTCAAGCTCAGCACGTAGTTGATTGTTTTCTTGCAGTAGCGCAAACAACACGGCTTTTGCGTCTGGGTGAATATCTAATAAGATGATTTGTTGTTCAGTGCTCATGCTGCATCTTCCTTGTTGCTTTTTTGATGATCGGCCAGTAAATCGTTTACCGATACCTCACCGTTAGTTAGTTCTGAAATACGTGGAATGTACTTCGCTGGAGCTTGTCCGTGGCGGCTAACCCAGTGATGCACAACGGATTGCTTAGTACCTAGTACTGTAGCGAGCTTGGTTTGCCCACCAATTATTTTTACTGCTTTATCTATGGCTGACATTTTAATCTCCACTAGCTGCTAACCACTTTTTTCTATAATACGATCCATTACATTAGCTTGTAAACCACTTTAGGTTGTATTTTTAAAAATAAAACCAATAATAGCGATTTGACCAAAACCACTTAAAGTTGTGATAATCTTCCGAACAGATAATTAAAGCGTTTTAATCGAATAACTTTTGGAGATAATATGGACATTGCAAATCGCGTCAGAGAGCAGAGGAAAGCTCTATCTTTAACTCAGTATCAATTAGCCGAACAAGTTGGTGTCGCGCAAAATTCAATACAAAAATTAGAAAGCGGGGAAACCAAAAACCCACGAAATATTGAAGCGCTTGCTAGAGCATTAAAGTGTACACCTGAATATTTGCGGTTTGGCATTGGTGACAGCAAAGATATCAACAGTAATGTATCAACAGGCCCATCAATTAAAGCCACAGCCCCGCTTATCAGCTGGGTGCAAGCCGGTGCTTGGTCAGAAATAAGCGAAATTAAAGCGTATGATGCAGAGCGTTATATGTGCCCTGTTAATTGCAGTGACCTAACCTTTGTTTTAAAGGTGCAAGGTGTGAGCATGGAACCTAAATTCCATGAAGGTGATTTGATTTTTGTAGACCCTGAAGCCGAATGCATCCACGGCTCATACGTAGTAGCCCGCCTAGACGACGACAACCAAGCCACATTTAAACAGCTTATTATTGAAGGTGGCCACAAATTCTTAAAAGCCGCCAACCCCAACTGGCCAGAGCAACTCATCCCAATAAACGGCAACTGCACATTGGTTGGCAAAGTCATATTTACTGGTAAATCGCTTTAATAAATTAAGGATAATGCAATGAATGATTTTGAACTCTATACACATATAAAACGCGATGAAGTGGTTGAATATTTTAACGAGCATATTGGTGTTAACCCATGCAGTTTATGCGGTACGGGCGAGCTTCTTATTTTGGGTGATGAAACCGCGTTGATCACAGTTGACCATGAGGTAAGTGTTTTTAACCCGTCTGCAATTGGTGGTAAAGATAAAGGTGTGTTTATGTCATACGTGGTGATGTGTGAAAACTGCGGTAGCCAGCAATTTATAAATGCAAAAAAACTAGCTGAAATAATGCACGATAAAAAGAAGAAGTAACCGCTATGGCAAAACATACTCAAGATAAGGTTGTTGATTTATTTATTACCAGCGATAATGAACGCACAGATGTTAAACACGGCGGCAACGGCGGTGGTGGCGATATGGAAACAAGAATTGCAAAGCTTGAATCAGACGTTGAATATATCAAACGCGACATTAGTGAGATTAAGGACGATTTAAAAGGCCAGCGTAGTGACTTTAAAACTGAAATGGCATTATTACGCGAAGAATTTAAGGCTGAGATAACTGCGTCCCGTAATGAGTTTAAAGCCGATATGACATCATTTCGGAATGAATTTAAAACAGAATTATCAACAACTCGCAGTGATTCTAAAAGTGATATGACTGCTGTTAAAGCTGATATTAAAGATATGAAGAAAGACTTAACTGATATCAAAGTAATGGTCCCCCAGTTGCAAGTTAAAATGCTGATTTGGGGTATTGGTATTGTATTCTCTGCCGTTGGCCTTGGTCTTGCTGCCGCACGTTATATGTTTGTGAGTTAATATTTTTGAGGTTGTTATGAAATCAAGTGAATTTACTGGGCCATAGCCCAACAGTTTAGATATTTAAAAGCCCGCTAATGCGGGCTGCTTTTCTATATAAGCGAATAATTCTTATAAATGGTTTATAGCTTTAAGTATAATGGGGAAGTACAAACGACTTCTAGTAATCATCCATAATACCAACACCAATATCATTTGCTAATGGTTCAAGCAAACTTCTATCAAAAGGCCACCCTGATAAAAGCTTTTTCTTTTTCCTTTTTAACATCCAATATAAAAAAAGTACGGTACTTTGTTTATATAAAGCACTTTCAGAATACTTTTCCTGGATTATTTCGGCTATTTCAGGGGTTTTCTTGATATAAGATTCAATTGAATGAATCAGATTATCATTAACTAAGTCTTCAAATTCATCTAAAATAGTTAAAATAGATTTCTGGGTATTAGGTTTTATTCTTGTACTAGAAAAATATAGAGCATCTAACTTAGATACGATACCAAGCTCTTCAACAGGCCCATGATTTAATTGTAAGGATACTTCATTGAAAAAGCCATCTGTTGTTTCAATAAGAGCCATGCTTTTAGCAACTGTGCGGTGCACACTAGGCTTTATGGCTCTTTTCGCTTTATAGATAGCATCATGAGTTAACTCAGCATGCGCATGTTGAAGTAAAGTTCTAATCTGTACTTCACAAGGAATTTCCGTTGTGATACTACAACCTTCGACATTTAATGCATTTTTTGGCCGAAGAATAAAATGTACTGATTGATAAGTAAATAACAGCGGCTCCCTTTCTTTATCTTCATCAAAATGTTTACATGCGTCGAATGTCCAAAACTCAGAACGTTTTACAATATCAATAATGAGTTTAATATCTTCAATCAATAAAACTACAAAACGAGCACCAACTTTATCCTCGATCTCGTTATATGGGTCAGTGTAAGATTTGTCCGGTCGATAAAAAGCTTTATCTATTAACGACTGATCACCTTTGAGTCTATGCTTTGGCGGTATTTTTAAAAATACATCAATAGACTTTTCCGCTTTAATTAGTTCTTTGCAGATTTCTGAAACAATAAACTCGCCCCAAGTATCATAAGCTAGTTTATCCCTATCCCAGTGCTGTTGGAACTCTTCCTCTGTCATTCTTGCTTCACTATTTTGTCCTTAATTATGACTTGAGTCCATTCTTCTGGAACGCCAGACTTTCCAATATCCCCATCTATAGTAGACATACTAATTAAATGTTTAAAGGAGTCTGACGGCGCAGATATTTTTATATTTTTACTAAAACTGACTTTTCTAAACTTTAAACTACTCGATATGAATTCTATATCTTTAGTAAAGGATGCTGTAGGAATACCTGCATCATCCATATACTCAGAAAATTCTTCCTGAGTGTCTTGATCAAAATATTTAGATGCAAAATCTGCTGTGCTGATTGTTGATGAGGTATCAACTTTTAAGTAAGTATTTAATGCATTAAAGTAATCATTTTTCTTGAATTCTTCTATTTCTAATCCTTTTATGAATTTTTTTGTTTTTTCATAGAATTGTTGGGTAGTTCTAGCACTTGTTTGAGGATAACCAAAACCGAGAAAACTATCATAAAAATACTTTGCTGCGGCTTTACCATCAGCTTTACTAATTTGTGTATCTGACACCATCACAAGCCATTTATCATTCAAGTCCTTAGATTTTCCATCAAAATCAGTTTTTTCAAAAAAAGCGGCCGTTTTATAAAGCTTAGAGCTTGGCGTTAATAAAACTTGTTTAACAAACTCTAGTGATATCTCTCCAGTAAACTTATCTTTTTTAGCTTCATATGCACTATGTGTTTCTGCTTTGATAATACCTAAAAATCTATTAGCAGAACGCCCATGAGTTCCTGTAAAAACAACAACAATACCTCCTGGTATTCCCTTGCTTAATTGAGAATCACTTAGTTTTACTGCAAAATCATATGATGAAACAGCAAACGTAGCATCATCTTCATCAATGGAGCGGTTAACTAAAAAAGAAACGTCGTTCTCTTCTTGCTTAACTATTTCCATTTCAACTGCTTTCGAACTTTCACCCAAAGCTTCAAAGATACGTTGCTTGAATGTTTCCATCGCTTCTGGATCAAATCTTGTATACTCACGGATTTGCATTGGTTTGACTCTGCGACCCTCAGCATCTCTCTGATAAACTTGGTGAATTATAATTTTATCTATTTTTAGTTTAAGTAACCGCATTATATAACTTCCTTATTTATTATTATTATTCGTCTGCTAAAAACATCAAGAGTTTACAAATCTAGCAGGTACTACCCAAAGATACAATTTCATTATTGAGTTATATATTTGTGTTCAATACAATTTTTAGGATGTTGTGATTCGATATCATAAATCTATTTGTTGCCAATCAGAATGCATAGAACAACAAGTTTACTTGGGTGATTTTAATTATATAAGCAACAAGAAATCATCACCTCTGACAATAACTTCCACCCTATCTAACTTTTTCAACTCACCAGTATCTAAATTTAATAGAGTAGCCTCAACTTCAAATACAGCTTTTTGAGCTCGTGCATCAACGCTAATCACTTTTACTCTGGCATAAGTTGGTAGATTTTCTGAACTCATTAATGTCTCTTCATTTATATCTCCAAAAACGGCAAAGTTCATATTACTCTTTGATTCTGAATAGAGTTCAGTACCCTCTTTAACATCTAACTTTTTGATTGCAATAGAATAGTAGTTTTGTGGGCTTTCACCGAAAGAAATAACAACGGATTTATCCGGGCCGTGTATGAAATTAAATGGAGTAACACTTAAATAAGGCTCAGCTTGCTGCTCAACACAACCAATTATAAAGGAGCAACCGAGTAATAGAAGTAGCTTTATATTCATAAAAATCCTTTTAGTAACTTCATCCGTAGTTAAACAGTAAAATTTTATGCACAAATTAAATATAGTGTAATTATTTAAGTTTCCCACTATTAAAATTTTTATTCTGGTTGCTAAACATACAATGCGTGATAAGCTTCTAATAAATATATATTTAATAAATTTCAGACTGTTATGACCCAACTGATTAAACTACCTCAACTAGGTGATGTACTAAATAATGCAGAGTTGTGGGCAAAATTTTTATGCTCACCACAAGGCGGTATGCGCCGCTCGCATGAAACAAATACTCTGGTTCTTGTTTCTAACCATGTTAAGTCAATATACGATGATCGGTGGGATAACGATGTATTACATTATACAGGCATGGGGACTACTGGTGATCAGAGCTTAGACTTCGCACAGAACAAAACACTAGCTCAATCCAATGAGTCACAAATACAAGTGCAGCATATTCCAGGTGTTTGTTGAGCTTGAATACGTTTATATTGGAGCCGTCGCATTAGCTGCGGAACCATACTTTGAAAAACAGCCAGATCAAAACGGGTTATCTCGCGAAGTATGTGTGTTTCCACTCAAGCTTAAAAATGGTGAGCTCTCTCCCATTGATAAAAACCATTTAAATAGAGTATTTGAAACCAAAACAAAAAAAGCAAAAAGGCTGAATGACGAAGAAATTAAGCGTAGAGCAAAAAACGCCAGAAAGAATGTAGGTAGTAGAAAGGCGATTATCCAGCAACACGAACGTAACCCTTGGGTTGCTGAGCATGCAAAAAGATTGGCGAAAGGTTATTGCATGCTATGTGATCAACCCGCCCCTTTTAAAAATAAAGCCGGTGAACCATATCTAGAAACTCATCATATCATTTGGCTTGCTAAAGGTGGTGAAGATACCATAGCCAATACAGTAGCTCTTTGCCCTAACTGCCATAGAAAAATGCATATTCAAAATGACAAAAAAGATATACAAAGGTTACAGATGAAATGTAAAGCATCATGAATAAATTTTATATGCTCTATAATATTTATTAGTGTATTTTAATACATCTTTTTGAATCAACAATAATATATATTGACGAGAATATTCCTAATATTGTATTTTCTTTTACGTACTGTATTGATTTAGCAAGTATAAGTTCGTCATTATTGAAAAATTCAAATAAAGCACCTATTAGTAGTACTCTAGGTTCGGAGTATTCTTTGTCATGTTTAGCATTAATTGAAGAAACTATTACTTTGGAAAAACTATCCACACCTTGTTGATGTTTCGTTCTTAAGTCTAGTGAAAGGCCTCGGTATTGGTGTATTGTGAAGGCCAGAGCTTTTCTTGTTTCGTATTCATATTTTGGTATTGCTTGTGTAATCTCTATTAGCTCTGAATCTATCTTAGCGTCCCACCTTTCTTTTTCTTCACCTAACTCAATTTGCCCATCATAGCTCTTTCTTATATCTTTAATATAACGTGCTAATATAACAAACTCCTCTCTTAAGTATTTGTATTCTCTAGTGTCCTGCATTAAAAACTTTACTGGATGAAATGGCAATTGGCCCACATGTATACTCTTCAATGACTTATCTACATATGCTATGAACTCATTCACCGAACTTGATTTTTTTGGTTTTTCAATAACATTAGGGACCTCAATTATTTCAGGCTTAGCTGCCTTTTTCCCCTCTAGGCCATATGAGTCAAATATTCCTTGGTAATGTCCATGGTAGTCTGTAGCACCTTTATCAAGTACCGAATTAAGATACATGTTTTTTACCTTAAAACTTTCGTATACCTTTAGAAGACTCTGTTCTAGCAAATGAACTAATCGACCTTCATTGGTCTTCTCCTTGTATTCGATAATAAAATATGTGTAGTGATACCCTAAAAATTCATTGTGTAGTGCAAGTTTATCTTTATGGAAGAGGTACATATACTCTAACATCGACATAGCGGGTACAATTTCTCTTGTCATATCAGAGTTACATATATCAGATTGAAAAAAGTAGATCTTTTTAACTTCACGATTGATACTTTTAAATGATTTCAACTCATGCAATATATCGTCACACAAAGACATATAAGAGCTTAAATTTAATGTTCTATTAAACCCCTCAATCGATAAAAAAACTAACATGTCGCATGAAGAATAAAAGTTACTTTCTTTTTTTATATCATCTTCTTTCTTGTATTTGGCTATAATATCTAGCATATTCATAGAACACCTCATGGCTTTATTTTCAAGTAACTTCATTTAATTTGACTAATATTTATTAACCAGTTCTTTTATTATGTATTTTTCTATTAAAGAACAATAAAGCTCATACCCTTCAGCCTGCTCTTTTATCCAATCGTGTTTGTTGTATACGGCCATTACTCCACGCATTGTGTGGCCTAGCATTTTTTCGGTTACATGCGGTGCAACACCGTTTTCGCTCAGTAGTGTTGATATTGATCGGCGGGCATCATGCGGTAAGAACTTAGGCATTTTGTATTTTTCAAATAGGTGACCCCACATTCTGCAGCAATACTTGTTAACGCTGTGGGTAGTCATTGGCTTGTTTGGTTTGCTACCTGGTATTAAATACCCGCTGCGGCCATATACCATAGCAAGGTTGTCTAAAATGGTTTTCATTTTGGTTGATATTGGCCTACGCACTGCTTTATTAGTTTTTGAGTTTTCAGGCGGCACAACCCATGTGTTATTTTCAAAATCAAAATGCTCCCACTTTGCTAAGCGAACCTCTGATTGCCGTGCCCCTGTTATATATATTAATTGCAAACAAGCTTTGGTTGCTGGGGTCGCTTTTGATCTCTCAATTTGTATCCATAGCTTTGCGATTTCGTCAAAGCGCATGACTCGCTGGCCTACCGATGATTGTTCTCCTACATCATTTACTTTTAGTGTTAGTACTGGGTTAAATGGTTTTACATCACCGCGCTTTTCAGCCCAGCCGATTATGGATTTTATGCGTACTAATATTGTGCCTGCAGTTTTTGCACTACCCTGCGCTTTTACGTCATCAAAGTATTTTATCCAATCTTTAATAGTCATTAGGTCAAGTGGTTTGGCTTCATCATTTAAAAATGGCAAAACCCATTTGCTGACTTGATGTGTATAAAGTATTTGTGTTTTTTCTTTTAGGTCCGGTACTTTTTTTTCAGCCCAATCGCCTGCAACCTTTGCCATTGTAGGTAAACCTTTGGCTTCGTTACGCATAAGTTTTAACTCTATGCGTGGGTCTTTTCCTTGGCTGAGCCAGTTTTGAAAATGAGGTATGTAGTCTTGTGCTCGTTTAATGGTTAAACCAGGATAACGGCCAAGCGAAATAATGACCTGCTTGCCATCAACACGACAACGGTATTGCCATGTGATTGTGCCTTTAGCTGATACCCTTACACTTAAACTATCTCTGTGCGATAATACGCAAGGTGTTTGATTTTTATCTAGCAGCTTTCTTAATTTGGTGTCGCTGATCGCCATTTAATTTTTTTACACAGTTAGCAAAAAATTTATACACGATACTATACACACAATGCGCAGATTGCAACATACTCGAAAATACAAGAACAAATGAAAGCGCAGTAAAAACCCGCATAAATAAAGGGCTAAGAGACAGAATGAGCGAACCAACATATTACGAAAACCAACCTACGATATACTGGCACGATTATGAGACCTGGGGGGCGAGTCCACAAAAGGATAAGCCGAGCCAGTTCGCGGGGATTCGTACCGACCTTGATTTAAACATTATTGGTGAGCCGCTGATTGAATATTGCAAACCTGTGGCTGATTATTTACCGCACCCTGAGGCGTGTTTGATCACCGGTATTACTCCGCAAGTGGCGATGCAAAAAGGTTTAGTTGAGGCTGAGTTTATTGCCAAAATTCATGCTGAGTTTAGCGTGCCAAATACCTGCGTGGCCGGTTATAACAGCATTCGCTTTGATGACGAAGTAAGCCGGTACAGCTTTTATCGTAACTTTTATGACCCCTACGAGCGCGAATACAAAAACAATAACAGCCGCTGGGATATTATAGATTTAGTACGTGCTTGTTATGCACTGCGCCCTGAAGGCATTGAATGGCCGTTAAAAGAAGATGGTAGCCCAAGCTTTAAATTGGAGCATTTAACCGTTGCTAACGGCATTGAACACGCTGCGGCACATGATGCGCTAAGCGATGTAACTGCAACCATTGCCCTCGCTAAACTAATCAAAGAAAAACAACCTAAACTGTATAACTTCTTTTTTAGTTTGCGCGGTAAAAAAGCGCTAGCCGAGTTAGTTGATGTATTTAATATGACCCCGCTGGTGCATACTTCATCACGTATTCCTGCAACCCAAGGCTGCACCAGTTGGATTGCGCCAATGAGCTTTCATCCGACGAATAAAAATGCAGTAGTGTGTTTTAACTTAACCGAAGATCCACAGGTATTACTGGATTTATCGGTAGAAGAATTACGTACCCGCCTTTATACCAAACGCAGTGAGCTGGCTGATGATGAACTACCTGTCGGGTTAAAGCTCGTGCATTTAAACAAGTGCCCTATTTTAGCGCCTGCTAAAACCTTATTACCTGAAAATGCCGCCCGTTTAGGCATTGACCGCGAGCAGTGTTTAAAAAATCTGGCGATTTTAAAAGCCAACCCAAGTCTTCGCGATAAAGTCACTGAAGTATTTAACGATAAGCCCGATTACGGTAAAACCACTAATACCGATTACATGTTATACGACGGTTTCACCAGTCATGCAGATAAAGCAAAGTTTGCCATTATCCGTGATGCCAGCCCTGAGCAATTAGCGGGTATGAAACTTGATTTTGAAGATAAAAAGTTTGATAACTTATTATTTAAATACCGTGCCCGTAACTGGCCGCAATCGCTTAATCAAGATGAACTTGATCAGTGGCGTCAATATTGCCAAAACAAATTAATGCATGGTGAAGATCAACCATCAATCAGCGCACAAGATTTTATGGTAACGCTAGAAAATCTCGCCCATGAACATGACGATAATGAAAAGAACCTGACTATTCTAAAAGCGCTGTATAACTACGCGCAAAGTATGTAGTTTGCCCGTTACTTATCAAGAGCGCTAGTTAGCAGAACAAGCCACGAGATTTAAAGCCGCGAGTAGCGTTATTCGCGGCTTTTTGCTTTAAAATTCAAACTCTAGGGCAAGACGAAAACTGTGATCTTTACCTTGTTGACTCAGCTCGGTCACAAACCCTGCTTCCCACTTTAGTTGTCGCTTCGCTGAAAATCGATGCAGGCCAATAAAACCAGGGCCAATACCAAAGAAGTCTTCTCCGGCGTATAGCTCTAATGCAGGCTGAAACTCAGAGCGAAAACGATAGCGATACTGTGCGCGAAACTCAGTTTCCCATTCGTTTTTAATATCACCGCCCCACTCGTAGACTAAAAATGCATTCATGGTGAGGCTAGTCCGGCCAAATTCTTTTTCCCATAAAAAGCCAGTTGTGGCTTCATAACTATCTTTGCCTTCTTGCATTTCAAGTTCAAATAAGGCGCCCCAGTCAGCCCACAGCCGTCCTTGCTCCACCAACTGCCAACGTAGTTCTAATTCGTAGGCTGAGAAGCCAAAATTACCGTCATCATCGCGCTCTCCAACTGCGTAACCTTCCAAGCTCATGGTGTCGTTAAACGAGCCACCTAAGCCAACTCGTTGGGCTAAAATATTGCCCTTATCGGTTTGATGGGAGATCAAACGCCATTCAAATTCCCGCTCAAAGGGTAACACGTAAGGGTGGTAAACTTTATCTACGACTATTCCATCGGCTCGCACATTAAACGATGCCATGAACAAAAGCGAAGTTAAGCACCACGCGAGAATAAATCTCATGACCGCTCCTTTTGAGAAAATTGCCGAGTAAATACTATGCTGGTGCCAATAAAGACTAAAACCGCAACTAGATATAGCCATAATGCAGTTTTGCTTGGCGTTGCTTCATAGCCAACTAAGGCCTTGAGTACACGGCCTAACTCTGAGTTTTCGACTAGCACTGCACGCCAATCAAAGTAGTTGGAGGTAATATTGATCAAGTCAATTTGGCTGGCCAGATCTAATACTATCAGTAATTTTGCCGAGGCATTAAAAGCCAAAAATAACATCAGCGGATACACACCAAATCGTGCTCTAACACTGTGCAGTAAAAACAATAGCAACACACCAAAACTCCCACAGATCCCTATTCCCAAAGATGTCCCTATCAGCAAAGGTTTTGCTGTGTCGGTGTTATGCCAAAAACCAACCAGATAAATAAAATAGTGACTCAAATACAGCGCCATAACCGCAACTATTGCAAGCAATGCGAATAAACGCTGCTGTTTACAACTTATTAGTGATGCAACATACACAATGACACACAATAGCATTTGACTAAACTCAAGGCCGCGATGATCAAATAACTGGCTCAACCAAGAGGCACTTTGTACATAAATCATACTACAAAGCAGCCCAACAAAAGCGGTCACTATCAGCACGCGCTGGTTTAGCTTTAACAATGATTGTAACAGCACGAGTAAAATTACGACCGGTAACAGCTGATTGATACTCATCAATAAACTAGTTATCAGCATCAGTCTTTCCTTCTACTAATACTGCACCACGGGCTGTGTTAGGTGAAAACTCGCCAAAAAACTCATAACGCCCGGGACTTAGTGGCCCGATATAAATCACACTACTACGATTAGGATACAGCACTTTTTCTCGATTTAAATCAAAGCTGTCAAACTCTTCTGGGGTACTATCTTGATTTTCAATTAAAAGTTTTAGTTTAGTATTGGCCGGAACGATGATCTCCGCAGGATAAAAAAGGTGCTCTTTTAAAATTAATTTATATTCTTTAGCAAAACACGAAAACGGTAATACGCTAAATAGCAGCAGGCTAATAAACCCTAACCAGTTATTCACTCTCTGCCCCTTGCATAAATTCAACTCGTACTTGTAAGCCGCCTAATTCACTGTCGGCTAAAGAAATACTTGCACCATAAATTGTTATTATATGTTCAACTATCGCCATACCTAATCCGGCACCTTGCTCTGGAGAGGGGTGTTTATCACCTCCAACACGGTAAAAACGGTTAAAAATTCGTGCTTTATGGGCATCATCAATGCCAGGGCCTGAGTCATCAATCTGCCAACCATACGCACCTTGTTGATTGTTTAAGCGGATCACTATGTTGCCACCACTGGGCGTGTACTTTATGGCGTTACTTAATAAGTTACTAAATAGGGTTGCCAAGGTAAATTGATCACCATTAATAACATAATCATCGCCTTCAATACTGATCATATGTTGTTTTGCATCAAGTCGTTCGTACAGCTGTGCAACCACTTGTTGGCTGATCTCAAGCACTGACATTGGGCTAAATTGTGCCTGCCATTGCTCTGGATAGGTGCGTCCCAAAATCAGCATTTGTTCAACAATATTACTTAGTTTATCGATACCTTGTGCCATTGCATCAAGCTCCAAGCAACCGTCACCTTGTGCGCGTAGATTATGAACATTTATTTTTAAGCTACTCAACGGGGTGCGTAATTCATGGGCAGCATCGGAGGCAAAAAAGCGCTCTCTCAGGTAGGCACTTTCTACACGTTTAAATAGATCATTTAACCGTGAGATCACCGGTTTGATTTCGTATTCACTCACTTGCCAATTAATGGCAGTAAAGTCATTGGCTTGTCGCGTTTTTAATAATGTTGAAAGGCGTGTTAATGGCTTCAGCCCTTGTTTGACAAATAAACTGATCAACACCGCAAGCAGTGGCACACTCCAAAGCAAAGGTGTCATTGCTGACAAAATCATGGTCTCGCTAAGGGCATAGCGTTTACTCAGCGGTTCAGCCACCAGCACTTGTTTTGTCTGCATGGTTAATCTGAATACGCGCATCCGCTGCCCGGCTAAGTTTTCAACACTAAATCCATTCAGTCTTGGTTTTTGCGCCAGTTCAGCTAATGATTTAGACGCGCTGAGTAAGTTGTTATCTTGCCAAATTTGAAACAGTAATTGTTTGAGATCACTGCGCAGCATCGGTGCATCAGTGTGTATAGGTTGCTCGATCAGTACATGAGCAATGGTTTGCAATTCATTATCTAGTAGCAGCTGCGCCTGGATCATACTTTCACGGTAACCTTTGCTGAATGCCAAAAAGCAAGTCAGGATCACCGTCGATAGAATAATCAGCGTGAGTCTACTTTTAATTGACACTAACGTTTGCCTACCACATAACCTATGCCACGTAAGGTTTTAATTAAATCTTTCGGGAGTTTTTTACGCAAATGGTGAATATGTACCTCAATAGTATTTGACCCGACTTCTTCGCCCCATTCATATAGTTTGCTTTCTAATTGTTGTTTAGACAATACGCGCCCTTGGTTTTCAAAAAGCGCTTTTAGCAACATAAACTCTTTACGCGGCAGGTTTACCGGTTGCTGATCAAGTGTGACTGTAAAGGCTGAGGTATCCATTTCTACATTTGCTACACTAATAGTACTTGATTGCGCATGAGTTACGCGCCGACTCGCGACTCTTAAACGAGCAAATAATTCAGCAGGATCAAATGGCTTAGCTAAATAATCATCAGCACCTAAATCTAGCCCTTGAACTTTGTCGTCAATACTACCGCGTGCCGTTAAGATCACCACAGGTAAGTTAGGGCGATGCTTTTTGACGTGTTTTAATACATCAATGCCATCGCCATCAGGTAGCCCTAAATCAAGCACAAGTAGTTCGATCTCGTCATTTTCCAGCCATTGTATAGCTGATTTTATACTTGCACAGTGCTCGACACTGTAACCTTGTTGACGAAGTGAACGACATAATCCTTCAGCCACTAACTTATCATCTTCAACCAGTAGTAAATGCATATTATCTCTTAAGTTTCTTATCTACTTTTGCCAACAACTGGGTGATCTCCTGCTGACGGTATAAATCCGCTTTTGGCCTATCAGGGCGTGCTGATGCCTGTTGAGCAACAAGTAAATGTGTTTTTGCCTTTTTGTACTGTCTTTCGTCATACAAAAATGCCGCGTATAGATAATTACTATCGATACCGTTTGGATTTATAGCAAGCGCTTGGTTGAATAATGCATTCGCTTTGTCATCATCACCAAACCCAATTGGCCAACCCGGTACTTTGCTGTAAAGAGTCGCTAAACTGGTGTAAGCAGAGCCTGATAACGCATTGCCGTCAATTTCTATGGCTTGCTCTAACTGTGCTTTAGCATCTTTTGCTAATCCTAACGCACCTAAGCCGCCTTTTGCCCCAGCATAACTTGATAGCACAATACCATACCAAATATGGCTTTGTGCCTGATCAGCATAGGTCTTTGCAAACCCAGCGGCCTGCTCTGATAACTTTTCAAATGCATTGAGCTGTGCTTTATCAACTAACTCATAATTCACAGTTGCCCAACTTGTTTGTACCTGAGTTAATTCGCTAGCAAGATCGGCATGCGCTGCACTGGTTAAAAATATCCCAGTTAACAAGCAACTAGTATAAAATAGTTTAGTCATAGTCATTCACCTTTATCAATTTTATCTGCAAAAAAACTTTTAATTTTAGGGAGTTGTTTTGCAATTGCGTTATCTACTAAGGATGGAAAAGCACCATTTAATTTGACAAATAAGCGCTCTGGAAAGCCAATGTAACTGCGTGAATTTCCAGATTTCAATAATGAAATAAGCGCATCTGCCACTTTATCAGGTGGATCCATTGTATTGCCTAAAGCTTTATTCATCGCGCGTACTTGCACTGAATTGATATTTGTATCAGTTGCTCTAGGTGCTAAATATAATATTTTTACATCACAGTGACTGAGTTCGCGGGCCAGCGCTTCGGTCATTCCTCGTAAACCAAATTTACTTGCGCAATATAAGGTTTGATAAGGATAACCAATACTGCCAAACGATGATCCCACATTAACAATTGAGCCTTTTTTGGCTAAAATTTGTGGTAAAAATAGTTGGCATAACTTAATTGGCACCGACAGATTAACTATCAGTAAGTCATCTATTTGCTGCTCCGTCATTTCACTAAAACCTTGCATCACATTAATGCCAGCGCTATTGATAAGCATTGTTGCACCGCCAAGTGATTTAGCATGTTCAAGTAATTTTTGGCGAGTCTGAGCTGATGTTAAATCACCAATAAATATCTCACAGTCTTGGCCACACTTAACCTGTAATGCCTCTAGTTGTGCTTGTTGACGAGCAACTAACAGTAAACGCCAACCATGCTGAATCAACTTTAATGCCACGGCTTGACCAATTCCGCCTGTCGCACCTGTTAACACGCAAAGTGGACGGTTCATGCAGTTTGCTCCAAGTCGCTGCTTGCAAACTGTGGATCTGTATCTAATTCACGAAAAATATTGCCATATAACTTATAAAAACATTTAGCGGCATGCACAATCGCTTGTTGATCTGCAGGAGACTCTATTTTATTCATCAGCTCTTCAAAAAACTTCACATGCTCAATATCCAAAGCGCCATGAGATGTTAAATAGCTAAATGCCTTTTTAGGTAATCCGGTCATATTGGCTATATTACTTGCCGCATTATCGGCTAACGCAATTGAAGTACCTTCGAGTACATGCACCATGCCAAAAAATGCCAGTGGATTGCCACGATTAATAGTATCGTAGGCATAAGCAACCATTAACTCGGTGGCAAATTTAGGGGCACTTTGACGTACTTGTTGTTTATCAAAACCACAGGCTGCAATATCATTGAGCACCCACTCTTGATGACCTATTTCTTCCTCTATATATTGTGCAACAGCCTCGCGGATCCACTCTTGTTCAGTCGATAATTTCGCGCCCACGGCCATCATTAATGGCACCGTATGTTTAACGTGATGATAGGCTTGTACTAAAAATGAAGCATACTCAGTTGTGCTTACTTGCCCCTTAAATACTCGAGCAATGATCGGTGCAGCCAGCAAGTACTCGCGCTCTGCTTGGGTTTGTGATTTTAGTGTCTCGAAAAAATTGCTCATAATATTGCCTCACTGTACAGTGCTGTTAGTTGTGCATGATAATAGTTTGCTATTGCTTGGCGTTTAGGGCGGTTATTACTGGTTAATAATCCCCGCTCTGCAGTAAGTGGTTCAGCTAAGCGATGAAATGTCTTAATTTGGGCATACTCAGGTAATTGTGCGTTAATACCTCGACAATGCTCGGCTAATACCTCATCAGTCATCTTTACTGATGCATAAATAAGTGCCACTAAATGCGCTTTACCTTCACCAAAGACAACGGCTTGTTGTACTTCACTGTTACTAAGTAGCAAAGATTCAGGCCACTCAGCGCTGATATTGCGCCCAAAACTAGTAATAATTTGGTTTTTTAAACGCCCCTTAATAGTTAACCGACCGTCTTGTTGATCAACCAAATCACCGGTTGCATACCAACTCGTTTGATCATGGGGCTGTTGACCTAAATAGCCTAAAAATAAGGGTCCTTTAATAAATAGCTGGCCGTCTACCTGTTTGCTTTGCAAGTGATTTAACACCCGCCCTGCACACTCTATGTCATCATCATTTGGCGTGTTTAAGCTCACCACTGATGAAGCTTCAGATAAGCCATAACCTTGATAAACTGGTAACCCTAAACTACGCGCCACAGTGATCAATTCACTGCTGACCACCGCGCCACCAACGGCAATAAATTGCAGGCTCTTTGGTACTGTCCATCCCTGCTTGGCAAACCACACTAAACAGGTCAATAATTCTGGCACCAAAATAAGCGTATTCGGTTGCACACGATCAATGGCATTGATCAGTTGACTGGCATCATTTAATTTTGCCCCAGAGAAGCCTAATTCTGGCAGTGTCATAACATGCACTTCACCTGCGGCTAATAACGGTGCAAAAACCCCTGCAATGTTTTCAAGTAATACTGGCAAAGGTAATAAACACAGATGTTTTGGCTGTTTTATCGCTATTTTTTTATGCAATGAGGTCGCCACTTGTAATTGGCTTTGTAACGATAAACACACTCCCTTTGGCTCACCGGTAGAGCCTGAAGTAAACGTCACTTTTTGGGTATCTGTAAAAAATGGTGTAGGGCTCGACGCGCTTACTTTATAGATATAAAGCGGGTAGCGGGTTAACACGCTCAAGGTCGCAATACATTCTAACCCGTCAAGTTCACAGGGGGTGTCGCTGATAAAATGCGAAACGCTGCTTTTATTCACGCTATTAGTTAGCTGTTGTGGGCTAAAAAAGGTCGGCAGCGGAATGCTTACTTGTTGTAACTCAATCAATGCAAAGTCAACAATTAACCAAGCAGGCGTATTGTCCATTACAAACGCCACGGCTGACATATCAAGCGCTTTAAAGTCGATAATTAACTCAGCCACTGCTTGCATCAGCGTCTGTTTACTGATCGGCTGCATTTGTTGGTCATGATGATCAACAATCACAGTATCAAGCGCGGCGTGTGGTAGTTGCGATAAAAACCCCATTATGCCTCCAATTGCGATGCTAATTGGTAACTCGCTTGATGATAGTGCTGTTTAATATTAAACAAATGAGGTGTGTTTATTACGCACTGATGAGCAGCCGCTAAATCAACCACACACAGTGTTGGTTTATTTTCGTAATAAGTACCCCAATCGGCGGGGTTATCAAGAGCCTGACTATTAGCTAATGCAATTTCGGTGCAATTAACACCGAGCATTTTTAATAATGCTCTCACTTTTGCAGTGGCACAAAATACCAAACGTTTTGCGCCAATTTGATAGAGTGCTTCATTCATTAGTACAAAATGAGCGAGGGTCGCTTTGCGGTTTGTTGAACATAAATTACCAAGCTCGTAAATATCTTCCCTTGGTACATCAACAAAGTATTCAATCGGCTCTGGTAAGTATTGCTCGATAAAAAGTGATTGAGTAGCAGCTCTAAGTCCCAGCGTGCAAGAATCAGCGGCAATACTTAATTGGCATAATACCGGCATAAACTGCTTAATATTGGCGCCGTAAGCTCTGGCAAAACTCGCTTTAACGACTTGCTCTAATTGCACACGAAATGGCATGTTTGCATTTGCACACACATAATCATGTGTGTTTGTAACAGGCAAGTTAGTAACTTGAAGTGATTGCATAGTGTTCGCTCTTTTTAGACTATGGGTAAAATCTAACGAGCAAAACTTAAATAAACCTTAAGAAAAATTAATTTTTATAAAAAACCCAAACAATGTTTGGGTCAGTGATTACGTAACCGGAGATTTCAGGGATAACAAGCCATATCTACCCGCTAATTACTTGCTGGTGATAGATTTATTATCCGAGGTTCTGATTATCTATTTTTTATGTAACGCTTCGATGCGTGCCAATAAGCTTGATGTGTCAAAGCGGCCGCCGCCAAGGGCTTGTACGTCAGCGTAGTATTGGTCAACCGTTGCGGTCATAGGGAGTGTGGCGCCGTTGTTTCTCGCTTCATCAAGGGCAATACCTAAATCTTTACGCATCCAATCAACCGCAAAACCAAACTCATACTCACCTGCCCACATGGTTTTGTAACGGTTTTCCATTTGCCATGAACCAGCCGCCCCTTTTGCAATCGTCTCAATGACTTTTTCGCCATCAAGGCCTGCTTGTTTGGCAAAATGTAAGCCCTCGGCCAAGCCTTGCACAACGCCAGCGATACAAATTTGATTAACCATTTTACACAACTGCCCAGAGCCAACTTCGCCAAGTAACTGGCTAAAACGGCTAAATGCCGCCATTACAGGTTGTACTTTTGCAAACACGGCTGCGTCGCCACCGGCCATGACGGTTAATACACCATTTTCAGCGCCAGCTTGGCCACCCGATACTGGCGCATCAATAAACGCAATATCCTTTAGTGCCGCATTAGCGGATACTTCGCGCGCAACGTCGGCTGAGGTTGTGGTGTGATCAACTAAAATAGTGCCCGCTTGCATGCCTGCAATCACCCCGTCAGCGCCATAAACCACTGAACGTAAGTCGTCATCGTTACCTACACACATAAATACGATATCAGCCCCTTTTGCAGCAAGCGCCGGTGTAAGTGCCACTTCGCCCGTGTATTGCTGTGCCCATTGCTGAGCTTTTGCTGTAGTACGGTTGTAAACGGTAACAGCGTGACCTGCATTCGCTAAGTGACCCGCCATTGGATAACCCATAACACCTAAACCGATAAACGAAACATTCATTGACATAAAATTGACCTATTTCAGTGGTAACTTAAAAAGATACTTTGATTATCTCAACCGAACAGTAAAAAAGCGAATGAAAAAGTCTTCATTAAATTTCTTCATGGACGGTACACAGCAGGTACATTATGGATAGCATCTATCAATTCAGCGCCCCTCTTTATAACGGTGAGGATTTTTCTCTTGAGCAGTTAAAAGGTAAAACGATTTTAATCGTCAATACCGCCAGTAAATGTAACTTTTCGGTGCAATTAGCTGCGCTCGAAAAGCTGTATCAGCAATATAAAGCGCACGGATTTATAGTATTGGCTTTCCCGTGCAATCAGTTTGATTACAATGAGCCAATTGCTAATGCTGATATTAAAGACTTTTACCAGCAGCAGTTTAATGTTAGCTTTCCAGTGTTTAGTAAAGTAATGGTGAACGGCCCAGAAGCCCACCCACTGTTTAATTACTTAAAAGCCCACACCCGAGGAATTGCACAAAACCGTGCTATAAAATGGAATTTTACTAAGTTTCTAATAAACTCTGAGGGACAGTTATCAGTGCGCTATGCACCGCGCACTAAACCCGAAACCTTAAAAATGGTGATAGAGAGTACCCTTAATGACGCAAATAACAATAGCGCTTTTCAGTTCGCAAAAGTATGATCAGGCGTCTTTTGATGCCTGTTTAACTAACCACACAGGCATTACCCTCAACCATTTTGAACAAGCCCTCAATGAACAAAGCGCACTATTGTGTCAAGGTTTTGATGCCGTTTGTGTATTTGTAAATGATGTTGTGAATGAAGCAGTAATAAAACAGATCGCCGCATTTGGCGTAAAATCTATTCTGCTCCGCTGCGCGGGTTTTAATAACGTCGATCTAACGGCCGCAACAGCGCACGGTATAAAAGTATGCCGCGTCCCAGCCTACAGCCCAGAGGCGGTTGCCGAACACTGTGTGGCATTAATGCTTACCCTCAACCGGAAAACCCATAAAGCTTATAACCGTGTGCGTGAAGATAACTTTGATTTAAATGGCTTGCTAGGTTTTAACTTATTCAAAAAAACCATTGGTATCATTGGCTGCGGCAAAATTGGCTTGGCTTTAGTAAATATACTCAATGGCTTTGGTGCCAAGGTATTAGTTTGCGATCCTTATGCAGTACCAGGCAATTATACAATTTGTGATCTAGACACTTTATTAAGTCAAAGCGATGTGATCTCTTTGCACTGCCCGTTAACCGAGCAAACTCATCATATGATCAACGAACACGCTTTTGCCAAAATGAAGCAAGGAGTGATGCTTATAAACACTTCCCGCGGCGCATTAGTTGATAGCAAAGCCTGTATTGGTGCACTTAAAACTAAAAAATTGGGTTATCTAGGGCTGGATGTTTACGAGCAAGAATCGGAGTTATTTTTTAAAGATCACCGCGATGAAATAATGCAAGACGATGTGTTTTCGCGTTTGGTGAGTTTTCCAAACGTACTGGTCACCGGCCACCAAGGCTTTTTTACCAAAGAAGCATTGAGTGAAATTGCGCAAACTACATTACAAAACGCCCATGAAATCGCGCATCAACTCCCTTTGAGTAATGAAGTTAAATAAAGAGGGATTAGGTAAAAGGTAAAAGGTAAAAACCAAAGCACAAAAAATCAACCTAGTTAGTTTGGCTTAAGCCTGTTAAGTTGCATAAGCTGAAGTAACAAATATTCTGTGCTAACACTTTTAACCAATAATTAGAGTTGGCTGGCAGGCTGCTATTGAGCGATAACCACTCGCTGGTAAAAGTTAAACTTAGTCCTGTTTAAATGGGTAAACTCCCAATTTTCTTCATTAATACATTAACCACCGTTTTGGTAAAAATAACAAACGGTGAATTCGTGCTATTTTAATTACTTGTTTACAAAAGTAATTATTGGTGGAATTATCAGAGTATATAATAAACGCCGTTTGGGGTGTTATAAACCACCAAAATGGTGTTCAATAAGCTGTTAAGCGTAAATGGAGTCTAATATGCAATCACTCCAAGAAATTGCTAATAGAATAAATGCTGAAGCTCACAACTTCGATGTTGGTGAGCTTCAAAAAATAAGAAAGAGAATCCAAAAATTAAAGAGGTTGCCCTCAAATAAACTTTTTGACCATAGAACTGTTTTTGAAGAGTGGGGCTGGCATTATGGAGGAAGAAAGGAACTACAATTCAATATTGGAATTGAAGGTTCTGAACTTCGATATGGTGTAGCTTTTTCACTAGAATGCAGCCAATCACTCCCTACGATTGATGTCTTGATACCAAAAATATCTTTATTCAATGAATATATGTCCGAATTTGGGGATAATTTCTCAGATCTTAGGATGTGGCACTTTGAAGATAAGAGAAGCTTTGATTACATGCCTTCACCAATTTCTCAAGAAAATGTGCGTGAAGGCTTGTTCATATTCTTGGGTGGGAAGCAGGATCTTACAAAGATCAGTTATCAACTTATTTTAGAAACGCTTGATCGCTTATTGCCACTATATTTATATACTGAAAATCAAACGACATCAGAAAATAAGTCTAAAGAGGCAAGTTATTTTAATTTCACTCCAGGTTGTACCAAGAAGCTATCTAATACTAGCGGAACGATTGCAGAAAAAGAACTTAGCATAAGGTTAAGGCATAATGATATTCAACTAAAGCTTTATAAAAAATTGGCAGAAGAGCATGGCGTTGAAAATGTAGGCACAGAGATACAATGCACTAATGGTAGTATTGACCTTGTTGTAAAAAGTGGTGGCAACCTCTGGTTCTACGAAATAAAAGACAACTAACGCAAACTAACGCAGACAACGCAAACTAACGCAGACAGCCACTCTAATTGAACAAGCAAAACTGTGTCACTAAATTTACTCTTTTAGGCTAAAATATATCTTTTGCTACTTGGTTACTTTCACCTCATCCATAAAATGGGTCATTGTCACTATTAAACCTAAATTACATGCATGACAATAACTGCATGGTGCAGTTTTAAATTTTTACTGAGTAGTTTGATTCTCATGCAAGTAACTTTTCACAATTACTCATATTCGCTCTTCGTTTCCTTCCTAAATTATCACAATAGCTTTCATGTGACGAAGGTCTTCCAACAGCGCCATGGAACACGCGGGTAAATTGCGTTGTGAGTTTTAACCAGTTCTCTGGGCTAATATTGACTCGCTCTAATAAAGAAAGGGATGTGTTTTCAATGTATCCTCGCTTATCTTCTCGCATTACACGGCCCGTTAATTCAACAAGTTCAAGATACGATTTAAGCTCAAACGGGAGTCCTTTTGGCATTCTTTGGCGTGGCATCCCTGCAAAACGTAATAGCTTTTTAGGTTGCTTACCTGTGGTTGCACTTTCAATTCGTTTTTGCACACTGGTATGGATTGATTCTTCTGGCGTGTTGGCTATTTTTGCTCTTATTGGATTTAAATCAACATAGGCCATACAGGCTGCAAGTGCTGCTTCATCTAGTAGAGCTTGTGATTTAAAGCGACCTTCCCAGAATCGGCCTGTGCAGTTATCTTCTTTATTGGCTCTGCGGGCAATATCTTCATTTAACAACCGCATAAACCAGCTAATACTGGATAACCGCTCT
>NZ_DRGM01000157.1 GCF_011050055.1 Pseudoalteromonas prydzensis
ATAGCCAAATTGGGAGGTTGGCACGATAGTAAACGAACAGGGCGTGTTGGCACAAAAGCCATGTGGGACGGCTGGGTGAAGTTGGTATTTTTAGTCGAGTCCTATGCTTTTATGAAGGAACTCGACTTGTGATCAAGAGACAGGCTGATAGCTGATAGCTTTTATTTCAATTAATGATAGCGCTGTCATTTTATCTTTTATATGATGGAGGTGAATAAATAATAATAAATAACAGATTACGTGGGAGGAAATGCGTAGTCTTAGAATATACAACGAGGAGAGAGCAATGGATTTTAAACAGCGAACTTTAGCAAGTTTGATCGCGATGATGCCGTTATTGGCGCAGGCGCAGTTTTCGCAAACCGATGTGAATAACTTTGCCAAAGACACCACCCTGACATTTGCCGTAGTTGATAACTTTCATAATAAAGACGCCGGTTTTTTAGGAAAAATAACACTAAACAATCAATCTGATGTTGCACTTCCTGCTGGCGAAAGCGATTGGCAGTTGTATATTCACTCGGTGCGTAAAATCAGCACTGAGCTTGTTGCCGGTTTAAATATTGAACACGTAAATGGTGATTTACATCGTATTACTCCAACAAAAAACTTTAACGGGCTCGCAGCAGGTAAAAATCTAGAGCTTGAATTTGATGCACAAGCTTTTATTGTGGCTTACAGCGATTTTATGCCGCGTGCGTTCTTTGTATCAGGTGATAACAAACCGGCTATTTTTGCAAATACCGACAGCGAAGACATGACCCAATTTGTGGCACCGTTCGAGCGTGAAAATCAACTGCGCCGTTATAATGAGCCTAAAGACTTAACGGTGTTGATCACCCCCGAAATCCGTTTTGAGCGTAATCAAGCAACTACTAGCAAAGTATCAAAACAAGATGCACTGAAACGGATCATCCCAAAGCCACAAAAAGTAGAGTTTAATCGCGGTACTGCAACACTTGATAGCAGCTGGCAAATTAGTTTCCAAGGTCAGCTAAAAAATGAAGTAATGATCTTTATGCAAGACTTGCAAGATGATTATGGCCTAATGTTAAAAGCCCAGCCTGAGCATATAAAAGTAGCGAAACAAAAACTGATCAGCTTAAAAGTAAATCCGCAGTTGGCCGCAGGAAAATCTGAGAGTTACACCTTAGAGATTGATGACGAACGTATTGAAATTGTTGGTAGTGATAATGCGGGGGTGTTTTACGCCATGCAAAGTTTGCTTAATTTACTACCGGCAAATAGCCAAGGTGCAGTAGAGGTTCCACAACTGGAGCTTGAAGATAGCCCACGCTATGGCTGGCGTGGTATGCATTACGACAATGGCCGTAACTACCACGGTAAAGACGCTATGTTCAAACTTGTCGAGCAAATGGCGCGCTATAAAATGAATAAACTGCACTGGCATTTTTCAGAAGATGAAGGCTGGCGTTTAGAAATTCCAGGATTACCTGAACTTACCGAGATTGGTGGTTATCGCTGCTTTGACCTTGAAGAAAGAGAGTGTCTCTTGACGCAACTGGGTACTGGCCCATTTAAGTCAGGCTCAGGTAACGGATACTTAAGCCGAGCTGAGTTTGTTGAACTATTAAAGTTTGCCAAAGACCGCCATGTTCAAATCATTCCTGAAATTGAAGGCCCAGGCCACGCACGGGCCTCAATTAAAGCGATGGAAGCACGTTATCATAAGCTTGCTGACGCAGCGCAGCGCAGCGCTAAAAATAATTTAGTTAATAAAAAGCACACCACAAAAGAAACACAACAAGTTGATATTAGTGCTGCCACGCAATACTTATTGAGCGATCCTAAAGACACGTCAGTGTATATGACAGTGCAAAACTACAAAGATAATTCAATGAATGTGTGCATGGACTCAACTTACGCCTTTTTAGACAAGGTAACCTACGAATTACAGCAAATGTACCGTGAAGCTGGTGTACAGCTAACTAATTTACATTTTGGTGGTGACGAAGTGGGCGCGGGTTCATGGGTTGATTCGCCAATCTGCCAAGCAATGTTTGCCGATCCAAACAATGGCGTGGCGGGGGCTGCAGATTTAAAACCATACTTTACCCAACGTGTTGCTAAATTACTTGAAAAACGCGGCATTTCGCCAGGTGCATGGGAAGATGGTTTAATGTATGACCGCACCAACCCATTTAAGCGCGATGAATTTCCTAATAAAACCTTTACAGCAAACGTCTGGGATAACATTTGGGAGTGGGGCGTAGCAGATAGAGCTTACCGTTTAGCCAATGCTGGCTACCAAGTGATATTATCGCATGGTACACACTTATACTTTGACCACCCTTATGAAGCTCACCCGGAAGAACGTGGTTATTACTGGGCAACGCGTTACACAGACACGCAAAAAGCATTTAATTATATGCCAGATGATGTGTATGCAAATGCTGATTACACCCGTACTCGCGAGCCGATAGATAACCTTGAAGCTTTAGTTGGCCGGCCATTACCAAAGCTTGAAAAGCCAGAAAACATTCTTGGTATGCAAGGGCAGGTATGGTCTGAAACTATTCGAACCGAAGAGCAAGTATTAGCAATGATCTTCCCACGTATTTTATCTGTTGCCGAGCGTGCTTGGCACAAAGCCCCGTGGGAAGGCGAGCAGGTTGATCGTAAAAACCAAGAACAGGACTGGGCGCAATTTTCAGCAGCCGTTGGCCTAAAAGAGCTAACTAAACTGGCAAATGCGGGTGTTAACTTGCATTTACCGGTACCTGGAGGTGTGATCAGCAAGGGTAAGCTTGAAGTTAATACACCTTTTGCCTATTTAAATACTGAGTATAGTTTAGATGATGGCGCGACTTGGCAGCAGTATACAGCTCCGATCAGTGTTTCTGAACAGCAGTCTGTGGCATTACGCAGCAGTTTAAATAGCCAACTGAAAAGCAGAATTACTCATATAAATTAATATATTAGTAATAAAATTTGTTTTGAAAGGGCCTAATAGGCCCTTTTTTGTACCGTTGTAAAATAAATAGTTACTAGTAATATGACGACAATTAACGTAAAGTTTTATGGCAGCGCTGTCATTTTTGTTGCGAGAGTGTTATTGATTTCTCGCCAGTATGTAACATAATGCAGCAACGCTAATCGTCGCTTTAAGTCTAGATAAACTTAATTGAAATAAATAATTATAACGATAGCTCGCAACAAGAAGAAGTTTTATGGAAGTCACTGTGTCAAAAACAAATAAACAAAGTAATTTTATACCCATGGCCATAGTCGCCACGTTATTCTTCATTCTAGGGTTTGCAACCTGGTTGAATGGCTCACTTATGCCTTACTTAAAGCAAGTATTGCAGTTGAGCCCATTTCAAGCATCGCTGATTTTATTCTCGTTTTACATAGCGGTAACGTTTACAGCTGTACCATCGGCGATAATCATCCGTAAAGTCGGTTACAAAAATGGTATGGCGATAGGTATGGCAACCATGATGGTTGCAGGTCTATTGTTTATTCCTGCGGCTAAAACTCAAGTGTTTGCGCTGTTTTTATTTGCACAATTAGTGATGGGCGCAGGGCAAACATTACTACAAACTGCAGTTAATCCTTATGTTGTACGTATTGGGCCTGAAGAATCAGCCGCAGCACGCGTTAGTATTATGGGCATACTAAATAAAGGCGCAGGTGTAATTGCACCAATCGTATTTACCGCTTTAATTTTAAGTGACTTTACCGGCTTGGTTGGTAAAGACTTATCGCAAGCTGAAATAGATTCAATGGCAAACAGCCTTATTTACCCTTATTTAGGCATGGCTTTATTTATTGGTGCACTTGGTTTTGCAGTAACTAAGATGCCACTACCAGAGCTAATTGATGACGAAGAGCACGGTGCTAAAGGGCAGGTTAAAGCGGCACTTGCACATCCAAGCCTAGCGCTAGGTGTAGCCGCATTGTTTGTATATGTAGCCGTAGAGGTTATCGCTGGTGACACAATTGGTACGTTTGCGTTATCGCTAGGCATTGAAAAATACAGTGTAATGACGTCGTATACCATGAGCTGTATGGTACTAGGTTATATTTTAGGTATTGTGCTTATTCCGCGTGTTATTTCGCAGCAAGCAGCATTAAGTGCATCAGCAATATTAGGTTGTGTGTTAACGCTTGCAGTCGTGTTTAGTGATACAAGTTCAGTGGTTGTCGCAACTGCACTGGGCTTAGAAGTGCAATTACCTGATACACTATTGATGATAGCTGTGCTAGGATTTGCCAATGCGATTGTATGGCCTGCTGTATGGCCGCTGGCGTTATCTGGTTTAGGTAAATTAACCAGTGTTGGCTCGGGCTTATTAGTCATGGGTATTGCCGGTGGTGCATTTGGACCATTATTCTGGGGCCTAGCAAGTGGCGGCGTTGATTCAGCTGAAGCACAACAGGGCGCTTATATCGTCATGTTACCTTGTTATTTATTCATTCTTTTCTATGCTGTTAAAGGGCATAAGATGAAGAGCTGGAAATAAACAGCTTCTAGGTGCTAGGAAGACAAAGGTGCTAGGAATAAAGCTAAAACATTTTTGACAGTAAAGTAAATGGCTCAATACTGTTTTGTAGAACCTAGAACCTAGAACCTAGAACCTAGAACCTAGAACCTAGAACCTAGAACCTAGAACCTAGAACCTAGAACCTAGAACCTAGAACCTAGAAC
>NZ_DRGM01000158.1 GCF_011050055.1 Pseudoalteromonas prydzensis
CAGCGCCATAGGGTCATCATCAGTCCAATCAGATAATTGAATAACATGCTCGTTATCTGCACTAATAATATCGTTTTCTCGCGGTTCAATAATTAATGCACCGTACATGCCTGTCATTTCTTGAAAACCACTGTGGGAGTGATACCAATATGTACCGCTTTGCTGTAGCTTAAATTTATAAATAAAGGTTTCGCCCGGCATAATGCCTTTAAAACTGATACCTGGCACGCCATCCATCTGATAAGGTAGAATGATGCCATGCCAATGGATAGAGCTCGGTACTGATAAGTTATTTGTTACTCTTATAGTAACATCATCACCTTCTTTTAAGCGCAAGGTTGGAGCGGGTATAGAACCATTAATTGTTGTCGCCATACGTACTACGCCGGTAAAGTTAACCGGCGATTCATCTATGACCAGATCTATGACTTCGCCGCTTAATTCGGGCACAGTGCCTGTTAGTGTTCCTGCTACTAAAGATGATGCAGCATGTAACACGCTCGGAAAAGCAGCAAGTACACCACCTGCAATTATGCCTTGAACAAATCGTCTTCGTGGTGTGCTAACCTGTTGTGATGACTTTTTAAACCCCATTTCCTTACTCCTTCATAGCAGAATAGTTATTAAGTATAGAAAATAGACCTGTCTTTAACATGACGCGAACATTACAAAGTTGTAATCTTGATGTCATGTTGCTGTTACGGTGAATACGGCATAATCTTATAACAGACAATAATTATAACTTTAATAAAGGTTTTGCATGCGCTTACTAGTTGTTGAAGATGAAGTGAAAACAGGTGATTACTTAAAGCAAGGTCTGAGTGAAGCTGGTTTTCAAGTTTCATTAGCACGTAATGGGCTCGATGGGCATCATTTAGCAATGACTGAGTTATTTGATGTCATAATTTTGGATGTAATGTTGCCAGATGTATCTGGTTGGCGAATTTTACAATCTATTCGTGAAGTGAATAAAGACGTTCCTGTTCTTTTTCTATCGGCTCGTGACAGTGTCGATGACAGAGTAAAAGGGCTTGAATTAGGCGCTGATGACTACTTAATAAAGCCCTTTGCATTCTCTGAAGTGTTAGCAAGGGTACGCACGCTTCTTCGTCGCGGAAACGCGCATAAAACCGAAGGCATCTTGCAAACCTATGATTTACAAGTTAATATTCAAAAGCGGAATGTATTTCGTGCCGAACAACGTATACTCCTAAGCAATAAAGAATTTAGTTTACTTGAACTATTACTGCGCCGTGAGGGTGAAGTACTTCCTCGTTCACTAATCGCTTCTCAAGTTTGGGATATGAACTTTGATAGCGATACAAATGTCATTGATGTAGCCATTCGCAGACTCAGAAGTAAAGTTGATGATGGTTTTCCAGTAAAGCTAATACACACTGTGCGTGGCATGGGTTACAAGCTTGAGGTAATAACCGATGAGCCTTAATGAAAAACCATTATCTTTAACAATGCGAGTGGTATTGTTTGTTGCTTTGACAGTGATAGGCTGCTTAACCCTCGTCGCTTCGCTTATAAGTAGCTCAATAAATCATCATTTTTTACAACAAGATAGTGGTGAATTAAAAGTTATCACACAGTCTGTCAAATCCGTTTTATCTAAGCCATACGCGTCGGAAAAAAACCTTAGAAATGCGTTATCTCAAGCCGTGGCGGGTCATCATGGGGTTTATTATCAAGTTAATACAGCTCAAGGAAGGCTTATATATAAAAGTACGGCAACAGACTTTAGCGAATTTGTTTTAAAAGTAACCACCTCAAACCGTTTTAACCAAAACAACATAGTTGAATGGCAAAAAAACACACATACTTATCGCGCTTTAGTGAGTGACTTTAGTACTGAGCAGCAACTTTATAAGATCACAGCTGCTATTGATATGAGCTTTCATTTACACTTTCTCAATCAATTTCAGCAAAGCCTTTGGGCTATTATGTTTGGTTCAGCGGTACTCATTTTATTGGTGGCTTGGTTTGCTATACATCAAGGACTCAACCCAATACGTGGTTTAAGCCAGAAAATGCATGATATCCAAACTAATAAAATGGATGTAAGGCTTGATGAAGGCCAAGTACCGATTGAGCTTGTTAATATGGTGCAATCTTTCAATGCAATGCTAGACAGGTTACAAGGTGAGTTTATCCGCCTATCAAATTTTTCCAGTGATATTGCTCATGAGCTACGTACACCGCTTACCAATATAATAACTCAAACACAGGTTGGTCTATCTAAAAAAAGACAATCCGAAGAGTACCAAGAGTTATTATTTTCTAACCTCGAAGAGCTTGAGCGGCTAACTAAGATGGTTAACGACATGCTTTGGCTGGCAAAATCTCAAAACGGCCTAATTAAACCAGCCCAAGATATTTTATCCAGCCATGAAGAAATTGAGGTGCTGTTTGAGTATTTTGATGCATTAGCTGAAGAGTCATCGCTGATACTTCATAAAGCAGGTGAAAACATCAGCTTTTATTGTGACAAGCTACATTTTCGTCAATTGTTATCAAACCTGTTATCGAATGCTATAAGATATGCACCGAAGGGGTCATCAATTACGGTATGTAGTGAAATAACATCTGCTGAAAAAGTATGTATCTGTGTGAGTAATACCGGTGAGAAAATACCTTCTGCACATTTACCTTATTTATTTGATCGCTTTTATCGATCAGATAAGTCTCGTCAACGCCATAGTGATGGCGCTGGTTTAGGGCTCGCTATAGTTAAAGCCTTAGCTGAAGCTAATGGCGGGAATGTAAAGGTTTGTTCAAACGATCAGAATACCTGCTTTAATGTTTATTTAAATTTATTTAAATTTATTTAAATAGTATTCATTTAATGTCAGCTATACTAATAATCGGCTCATGTGTTGAAACTTGCCTTTGACAATTGTACTTATTCAGTTAAATAATTATTTTACCTTTTCCACATTGTTAGTTCAGCCGCTTTATATTGATATTGTAGTATCGTAAGTGCTAACCCATTATGTTGAGCTGCAATATTTGTTATATGGCTTTTTAATTGTTGAACTTCATCAGGGTACATCTCATTTAACCTTGTTTCATTTTTTAGGCGATGCTTTAAGCAATTGAAGATATATTAATTTTTCTTCAGTAAAAATAACTCTGACTCAAGATCATTTATCTTTTTTAAGTGCTGGTGATTTGAAAGCGCTAGGGCATTGTGGGTAGAAGCCATTTGTGCCATTTGCTCTTTTAAGCTGGCTATTTCCGCTCGATATTTTTCTTTTAACCGTTTCTCGTTGGCAAGCTTTTCACGTAACTTAGTAACATCTGAGTTTTGCTGTGCTTGCTTTTTTGTTA
>NZ_DRGM01000159.1 GCF_011050055.1 Pseudoalteromonas prydzensis
GAATTTGGGTGGCAGTCTTACCAGCCACATCTCGGCACACACGTCACAAACTGTGGCTGCTCCCTTCCGGGCCTGACCAGGTTCGCCTGCTAGTGTTGCGAGAGGACCAATAAGACTACCATTGAGGGCCTTGGTTGGCGCGGGAGGGATTATCTCTACTTTTGTTGTGTTATTCAAGGGTAAACACAAAAAGAAAGTGCGATTGCATGTTAAACATACAATCGCGCTGTTTTTTAAACGATTTAACTAGCTTATTGCTTTTCTAACTCTGTTTTTACGTTACGTAATACTGCTTTTACTTTTTTCATGTTTTCTGGGCCCATACGCAGCAGTTGCTTTTGAGCGGCTGGTAGACGTTCCCATTCTGAGTAAGCATATTGATAAGTTACTGAATCACGTAGCAACGGCATATCCCCTTTTGGCTCTGGAGTATCCAGCAATAGCTCGATCGCTTCTGCAAGTGTTTGATTAAACGCATCCCCTTGATAGCCAATTTCTGCATACGCATCATTGATCAGCGGTTTGTATTCATCGTATAAACGCACGATTTGCGCTGCGCTCATGCTGGTGAATATTTTTACATAAGGGGTATAACGCTCATAGCTGTTTGGATCGATAGTAAGAATATCACCCTCTACCACACTAAAGCCTTCTTCTAACTTAATAACGGGAGTGTGTTTTTGCGCAATTTTACCTTTGGCAAGATTATCTATAAATACCACACCACGGCGAATAACATCGTCGTTTATAACCAAACTCATAGCGGCATCGCTTAGGTATTCGTCTAATTTAGCAACAACAACAGGATCGCTTTCACCAAGACTAGGTAATGGTTCTACTTGCGGCTCAGGCTCTACTGGACGTGGTGTTGGCACGGCTAAATCGGCAGGCTTTTCAGGATTAACAGATGGGGCATTAACAACCGGATCGTTCTCAGGTTTTAACTCCATCATGGGGCGCTCTGCTACTGGTTGCTCGACTTCAGTTGCTGTTTGTGACTCATCACTTGAGGTTAACAACACAAACGCTGCAGCAATAATGATAATAATTAAAATGATACCTGCAAATAAAAGGTTATTATTCGGTGGACGTTTTTGAACATCTGACGCTGATGGTTGATCTGACATACGAACTCCATAAATATTAAAATGCGATAACAGTAAGAGTACCCTAAATGGATTTAATTCATAGCCTACACTAATAATTATTAACGTAGCTAAGGTATCCTTTGATTCTTCTAGCTTAAAGACTTACAGTTAATAAATAAAGTAAAGACGCTCAGCGGTTTAATTGCAACTATGAAAATCAAGCAGGTCAATCAAAATAAACCAAAAATCGCGCTACTACTGACAGGCGGTGGCGCGCGTGCGGCCTATCAAGTTGGGGTACTGAAAGCCCTTGCTCAGAGTATGCCACGCACAGCTCCCTTACCATTTACTATTATTAATGGCACATCTGCGGGAGCGATCAACTCTGCTGCGTTGGCAAGTTATGCGTCGTGTGCGCATTTGGCGGTACGTAAGCTGGAATCTGTATGGAAAAACTTTTCAACTTCAATGGTTTATAAAAGTGATTTTATCAGTGTATTTGGTCATTTAACCCGTAATATGCTGACCAGCTTTCAATCTGAACATATTAATCACCCACCAGCGAGTTTATTGAACAATCAACCTTTGCGGGTGTTGCTGAATGATATTTTGGATTTGTCTCGCATTGAACGTAATTTGCATCGTAATTATTTAGATGCATTGTCAATCACCGCGTCGAGTTATACCACCGGTGACTCTGTGGCGTTTTTTCAATCCAATACGCAATCACCGTGGCGGCGCGCTAAACGTGAAGGCCAAGCGACTCGTATTAACGTTGAGCACTTAATGGCATCCAGTGCTATTCCTATGGTGTTTCCGAGTGTCAATGTGTATAACCACTACTTTGGTGATGGCTCTATTCACCAATTGTCACCTCTGAGCCCAAGTGTGCATTTGGGTGCTGAAAAAATATTTATTATTGGTGTTGAGCAACCCAAAGAAGCCCACCCTCCTGGCTATTTACCCCATTTCCCAGGGTTGTCGTCTATTGCTGGTCACTTGCTCGATAGTGTATTTACCGACACCTTACAGTCAGATCTTGAGCGCCTTGAACGAATTAACCGAACTTTAGGTTTGTTACCTGGGCGTGACAAACACCAAGAGTTAAAACAAATACACAGCTTTGTAGTCAATCCATCAGAAAACTTTAATGCTATTGCCGCGCAGTATTACGATGATATGCCGTTGGCAATTAAAGTTTTACTGCGCATGATCGGGGTTAAAAAGCGCTCACAATCGAGTTTAACCAGTTACTTATTGTTTGAAAAACGCTACACCCAGCATTTGATTGAGATAGGTTATAAAGATGCTATTGGCAAGCTGCCACAAATACGCGAGTTTTTAGAGTTAGATTAGGCGCCTTTACTATTCAATGCCATCAAGTAAATAACGTTCTACTCGCTCTACTCGACGAGGTTTACCTTGCAGCACCAAAATATCGCCGGCGAGTAACACAATGTTCATTGATGGGCTATCAATTTCGCGGTCTTGGCGGCGCAATGCCCGTACCGATACGCGGCGTTTTTCAAGCCCTAATTCACTGATATTTTTTGCCACCGCAAAGGCATGCTCGGGCAGTGCTATTACGTGTAAATACTCGAGTCGCTCGGCGTTACTTTCTTCATTATCAAATTTATCACCGGCAAAAAAACCATGTAAAAATTGATAGCGATTACGCCGCTCTTTACTGACTCGACGGATAATACGCGACATCGGCACCCCCGACATAGATAACACATGCGACACCAGCATTAAACTCGCTTCGAGTGTTTCTGGTACAACCTCGGTCACGCCAAGTTCTTTAAGTGCGTCTAGCTGACTATCGTCGCGCATGCGTACCAGTATTTTCACTTCTGGGGCTATTTGTTTGATGGCATCGATCACGACTTGCGCATGTTCAAAGTCAGTAAACGTAATGATCACTAATCGCGCTCGTTCAACGCCTGCTGATTTTAAAATATCTTTTTGTTTTACATGACCAAAAATAACCGGCTCGCCTGCCGCTTTGGCCTCTTGTACAAGAATTGGATTACTTTCTACGGCTACATATTCGATTGCTTCTGGCTTTAAAAACCGCGCAATCGTTTGCCCAACCCGTGAAAATCCACAGATCACCACATGATTTTGATACAAGGTACTGCTGTTGGGTTGCTGCTGCCATTCACTGTGGGGATTGTTTAATAACCCAAGCTGCTTTAATAACCAAGGCGTACGCTCGATTAAATAAGGGGTTAAACCCATCGACATAACAGCAATGGCAATTAAAAATGAAGCATGCTCTGAGGCTAATAGCTGATGCTTAGTAGCAAGGGCAATTAATACAAAACCAAACTCACCCATTTGCCATAACATAATACCGGCAGCAACAGCATCTTGTTTGCGCTCGCCCATTAATTGCGCTAAAAAAGTAATAACGCCAATTTTTAGTAGCAACATTAGCGCAAGCGCGGCGACAATCCAATACCATACGCCCAACACAAATAAAACATCGAGCTGCATGCCTACCGTAACAAAAAACAACCCCATTAAAATATCGCGAAATGGCCGAATGTCGGCTTCTAATTGGTGCCGATATTGACTTTCACCTAACATCATCCCTGCCAAAAAAGCACCCAGTGCCATTGATAAGCCAAATAAATAAGTTAGTCCTGCGGCAAATAAAGCAACTAATAACGTGGTTAAAACAAATAACTCATCGGTGCGCATTAACGCAACTTCACTAAATACTTTTGGCAGCACCCATTTACCTATAGCCCACAGTAACAGGGAAACAAACGCGCCTTTGGTTAAAGCGAAAGTCAGTGCCCAGGCGATACCTTCTGTGCCACTGCTTTGCGCTAATAAGGGTAACGTTATCAGCAATGGCACTACTGCAATATCTTGAAATAACAGCATACCGATAGCGAGTTGCCCGCGCCGCTGTTTAAGCTCACCGGATTCTTTTAATAATTTAACCACCACCGCCGTTGATGACAGCGCCATTAATGTAGCGATAGTAAAGCTGCTCAAAATTGATAAACCCATGAGCAATAAAATCAGCATAAACACCAAGGTGGTGATCACCACTTGCAATGTGCCTAAGCCAAATACAATATTACGCATCGCCATTAAGCGGCCAACAGAAAACTCCAGTCCTAGGCTAAACAGTAAAAAAACAATGCCAAGCTCGGCAACAAAATGCATCTCATAACTTTGCGCCATCCAGCCAATACCATGGCCTCCGGCTAAAACACCGGTAGCGAGGTATGCAAGGATCGGCGGTAAGCCAATGCGTTTAAATAACCATACCAGCACCACAGCAGCCAGTAATAAGCCAAATATTTGGGCCAACATACTTTGCAAACACACCTCCCCTTTATATTGCTGCAATACCGTCAAAATTTTAGCTGCTTAAGAGTTAACTATAGCAACTATCTGTTTTTCAGCCAGTTTGGAATAGTGGCACAAAAATCGCTTAGTTAAAGTAACAACACACTCCTAGGGGGAGAAAACAGTGGAAAATGTCCATATTTTGACGCAACGTATCTCAGCGCGTGGCGAGTTTCTGCCGTTTTCGGCAGAGCATTACCGCAATAATGATCCGACTGCGATTCATAGTTTGCTTGAGAAATTGCAAACTACCTTAAATTTAGAAGAGCTGCTCACTATTTATGCTGCGCATGCAAAACAAATTATGAATTTTTCAGGATTGCAGTTTCAGTCATCCCTTGGGGTTGCTCAAATTACAGACAGCGACAATAGCAAACCGCCTTACTCATTTGATTTGGATATAAATAGTGAACATTTAGGCCAACTTATCTATTTTTGCCAATACCCGCTGTCGGGCAATATTGAACAAAAGCTAATTGGTTTACACAGCGCACTGGTTTATCCGTTACGTAATGCATTAATGTATAGCCGCGTACTTAAACTAGCGACTAAAGATACCTTAACAGGGCTTAATAATCGCAGTCAGTTTAATGATATTTTGGCGCAAAAATTAGAACGCTGCCGCCGTCACCATCGTCCATTTAGCTTAATGTTGTTAGATTTAGATAACTTTAAACAAGTCAATGATAACTATGGTCATAAAATTGGCGATGATGTATTACAAGAGTTTGCGAATGTATTGTGTAGTAGTATTCGTGGTACTGATTCTGTGTTTCGTTTTGGTGGTGATGAATTTGCGGTATTAATTGATGATCCTGAGTTTACCACTAACAAAGTGATAGCACAGCGAGTAATGCGATTAGTTACTGAATCTAACTTAATGAAGCAATACCAAGTAACCACCAGCATAGGTTTTACGCTTGCAAGCAGCCAAGACTGTAAAAATGGTATTTTTGCCCGCGCCGATAAAGGCCTGTACAAAGCAAAAGCCGCCGGTAGAAATTGCGCAAGAGCGTATTAATTAAAGGTAAGCCTAGTTCCCCCGCTAGGCTTTACTTTGATACTTAAACTAACTTTTTTGACTTGGCTAATAACTTATAGCCTAATAGTGCTAAGCAAAAACCAAAAAAGAAACCACTAATTAAATACAATAAAGCAGCCATTGTTGTTAATGGCATCACAATAACCATTAACAGTGGAATACTCACGCTAACAATAAAAAATAGCCCGCCTTTACCTAACCAATAAGCAATTAGTATCACCGCACAAAGTAATCCTCCCGCAATAGCATAAGCTAACGTGACTAATGGTAATTCAAACATAAACGTAGCAGTTACAGCGATTAATGCTGTGATCACAAGTCCTAACGGTGCTTTATTAACAAGCGATAAGCCAACGTGGGGCTGTGGCTTGGTCATGTTTTTATGTTCCAAAAGATACCTTCCTGTTGATAGTGCTCAGCACTTATAAAATGCCCAACAACATACACTAATTGTTCGTTATAAAAAATAAGCGGCACATTAGCACGCAGCCAAGGCGCTACTTTAGCGTCTTTAAACCAATGTTTAAGCGTATTGTGACCGGGTTTTTTACGTGGTTTGATACGTGCTTGTGGACAATTGAAATGTACATAAACCTGTTCATCAGGCAGTGGTTTTCTAATTCCTTCGCCCGCTAATTGTATCAAAGTGCGACCATCTGACAGTAGTTGCTTTTCATCGGTTATTAATTGGCTATGCGCAGTGGCTATCTCACGGACAAAATATAAAAACTGTTGGTGACGTCGCACTTGCCCTTGCGCTAACTGAATAAGCAACTGAGCATCAGCCTGCGCGGTTAACCCTTGGCTGAGTATTTGCAACGTTTGCTGTTGTGATGGCATCAATGTAGTAAATTGCCCAAGCCAACAGCGTAGTACATTTGCTTGGCGTGCAGCACTAAAGTGTGCCAGCTGTAAACAACTTAATCCTTGCTGATTGTTTTGGCATTGCTGTAAATCTAGCTGTGTGTATTCGTCGAGCAGATCTTGCTGCTGTTGCAATAAACTCACACTACGCGCGGCGCTATTTTCAAAACCTTTAAAACGTTCACTCAGCAGTGGCACTATTTGCTGACGAATAAAATTACGATCAAAGCGTTCATCACTATTTGAGTCATCGGTAATATGCTCAAGATTAAAGTCTGCGGCGAATTGCTCAATACTTTGGCGGGTTGAATGTAGTAGCGGTCTTAAGCATTCTCGCCCTGAACTCAAGGCGCGAGTTTGCCGCATTGAGGTTAAGCCTTGTAAACCAGAGCCGCGTTTTAAGCGCAGTAAAAACGTTTCGAGCTGATCATTGAGGTGCTGCCCGAGCAAAATAATACTGCCGCTTGGGCTAATTTGATCAAGCGCTTGGTAACGAGCATCGCGGGCGAGCTGTTCTAAACTGGTACGTGATTTATTGGTAATTTTTACTTGTGCTGCATAAAACGTAATATCTAATGCATCACATCGCTTTTTACAAAATGCCTGCCAATCATCGGCGTACTGGCTTAAACCATGATTAACATATACTGCGGTTAATTGCAGTTGCGGTATTTCTGCTTTTAGCGCATTCATTACATGCAGTAATACCACAGAATCCACACCACCGGAGAGCGCCACTGTAAATGCGGTTTTGTGCTCATCGATATAAGGCGTAATGGCATTTTTTACTTGTTGATATAAAGACGTTGCATGCATTAATTAAAGTCGCTAAATAGGTGGTTGATTAGCTTAAGCCGAATAGCTCCTAGCTCTCACGCATTTTAAAACAAAAAAGCCGCAACAGCGGCTTTTTTTCATCAATTGGCTTATTAACAATAACCAAATGACATTAAACGTTTGTAGCGTTGATCAAGCATCTCATCCAGCGATAGCGCTTGTAAGTCAGCTAAGTCACGCTTAAGTTGATTTTTCAGGTTACGCGCCATACCTTCGTAGTTACGGTGCGCGCCACCTAATGGCTCTTCAACTAAGCTGTTGATCAAATCAAGCTCTTTAACACGTTCAGCGGTTACACCCATCGCTTCTGCAGCAAGAGGGGCTTTGTCAGCACTCTTCCATAAGATTGATGCACAACCTTCTGGTGAAATCACCGAGTAAGTGCTGTACTGCAACATGTTAACACGATCCCCTACACCAATGGCTAAAGCACCACCTGAGCCGCCTTCACCAATAACCGTACAAATTGTTGGCACTTTTAATGTTGCCATCACTTTAAGGTTACGGGCGATTGCTTCAGATTGGCCACGTTCTTCAGCGCCAACACCTGGGTATGCACCTGGGGTGTCGATAAAGGTCATAATTGGCATTTTAAAACGCTCTGCCATTTCCATTAAGCGTAATGCTTTACGGTAACCTTCAGGCTTTGGCATACCAAAGTTGCGTTTGATTTTTTCAGCTGTATCACGGCCTTTTTGTTGACCAATAACCATCACTGGTTGGCCCTCAAAACGTGCAACACCGCCTAAAATTGCCGGATCATTGGCAAAAGTACGATCGCCAGCAAACTCGTCAAATTCCGTGAAAATACGCTCGATATAATCTCGAGTATAAGGACGCAACGGATGACGGGCTAACTGAGAAACCTGCCAAGCACCTAATTTAGAGAATATTTCCTCTTTCATTTTGGCACTTTTCTCTTTTAATCGACTGACTTCCTCTTCTAACTCAAGGTCTAAATCGCCAGCGCGGCTTATATTTTGTAACTCTTCAATTTTTGCTTCTAATTCTGCGATTGGAAGCTCAAAATCAAGATAATTGAGGCTCATGCTCTAAACTACCTAATTAGTTAAATTCTAGTTCTACATCTTGCGCCGCCATTAACGATAACTTATGAATTAAGTCATCACTAGGCGTAACACACCATTCTGTCCCGAGAGTTAACTGTGCCAGCGCATCTGGACGCTGGTAGTAAACCTTAATCGGACAAGTACCAAACTTATAAGGTTCGAGTACTTTTTGTAAATTTTCGAAGAAGTTCGCTTCGATTTGCACCATATTTAGCGTCATTTTAATCGCTTTAATCCGTTTTTCTCGCGCTTGCGCGATGGTGCAGATGTCTCTGGCGGTCATTGTAATACCACCAGAGAAGTTATCAAAGCTGACCTGTCCAGATATTACCAAGATATTGTTGATTTGCAGCATATCTTGGTACATTTCAAACTGTTCTGGGAATAAGCGTACATCAATACGGGCACTCTTGTCATCTAAAGTTACAAGTCCCCAGCGATTTCCCTTTTTGTTTACCAGCACTCTCGCTGCAATCACTAGGCCTGCAGCGGTAGATTGCACATCACGATTAGTTGGCTGCAAATCCACTAATTTACCACTGGTGTAATATCTCAGCTCTTTACGATACTGATTTATCGGATGCCCCGTTAGGTATAAACCTAAGGTTTCTTTTTCACCATCAAGCCATTGATTATCGGTCAGTGGCGTGGCCTTTATAAAGGCTTGTTCAACCTCATCGGGCTCTGTAGCAAGCAGGCCAAATAAATCGGTTTGTCCTAACGACTCCGCTTTATGATGTTGATCTGCTGCGCGCATGGCATCTTTTAAGCTCGCCAATAACGTAGCACGCGCTGGTTGCGTTTTTTCAGGACCAAGTTGATCAAGTGCACCTGCGTAAATCAATTTTTCGGTTACACGTTTATTGATACGCTTTAAATCTACCCGCGCACAAAAATCAAACAGATCTTTAAATGGCCCACCGGCACTTCGCGCTTCTAAGATTGCGTCAACAGGCGCTTCACCGACCCCTTTGATCGCGCCAATACCGTAAACAATTTCACCTTTGAGGTTTACTGTAAATTTATAGGCACCGGCGTTTACGTCTGGCGGTAATAAGGTGAGTTTCATATTCTCACATTCATCAACCAAGGTGACGATCTTTTCGGTGTTATCCATATCAGCCGACATCACCGCCGCCATAAATTCAGCGGGGTAATGGGTTTTCATCCATAGCGTTTGGTACGACACTAACGCATAGGCTGCGGAGTGCGATTTATTGAAACCGTAACCTGCGAACTTCTCTACCAAGTCGAAGATTTTAATCGCCAGTTCGCCGTCAATACCGTTATTTCGCGCCCCATCTTCAAAGGTTGAACGCTGCTTGGCCATCTCTTCTGGTTTTTTCTTACCCATGGCACGACGTAACATATCGGCGCCACCTAGGGTGTAACCTGCTAGTACCTGTGCAATTTGCATTACTTGTTCTTGATACAAGATAATGCCGTAAGTCGGCTCCAAAATCGGTTTTAAGCTTTCATGCTGATACTGTGCGTCTGGATATGAGATTTCTTCACGGCCGAGTTTTCGGTCGATAAAGTTATCTACCATGCCCGATTGTAGTGGCCCAGGCCTAAACAAGGCAACCAAGGCTATCATATCTTCAAAGCAGTCAGGCTTTAAGCGCCGAACCAGATCTTTCATTCCGCGTGATTCGAGCTGGAATACCGCGGTGGTTTCTGCCCTTAACAGTAGGTCGATACTTTTTTGGTCGTCCAGTGCTATGGTGTTGATATCTATCGGCTCTTTGCCCTCTCGGGTTAAGCGCTCGTTGGTCATATCAACTGCCCACTGCAAAATGGTCAGGGTTCGCAGACCTAAGAAGTCAAACTTAACTAAACCTGCTGTTTCTACGTCATTTTTATCAAACTGGGTAACCGGAAACTTACCTTCATCATCACAATACAGTGCGGCAAAATCAGTAATAGTAGTCGGCGAAATAACCACACCACCGGCGTGTTTACCGGCGTTACGTGTACACCCTTCGAGGATGCGGCACATATCGATTAAGTCTTTTACTTCGCTATCGCCATCGTAGGCTTCTTGCAGGCGTGGCTCAATATCAAACGCTTTGGCAAGCGTCATACCAGGGTCGCCCGGGATCAATTTTGAAATACGGTCAACAAAACCATAAGGGTGACCAAGCACCCGACCAACATCACGTATTACCGCCTTCGCCGCCATGGTACCAAAAGTGATGATCTGCGATACCGCATCCCGACCATATAACGCCGATACGTGATCGATTACTTCATCGCGTCTATCCATACAGAAATCGACGTCGAAATCCGGCATCGATACACGCTCAGGGTTCAAGAATCGTTCGAACAGTAAGTCAAACTCGAGCGGATCTAAGTCGGTAATTTTTAGTGCATAAGCCACGAGTGAACCCGCACCAGAACCACGCCCAGGCCCTACTGGAATATTGTTATCCTTACTCCACTGAATGAACTCCATTACGATTAAGAAGTAACCGGGGAAACCCATTTGGTTAATTACATCGAGCTCGATTTGCAAACGCTCGTCGTACTCACCGCGTTTTTCTATGCGCTCAGCTTCATCAGGGAATAAAAACTGCAGGCGCTCTTCTAGGCCATCTTTTGAAACTTTAACTAAGAAGTCTTCAATTTTTAATGAGCCAGTTGGGTAATCAGGTAAAAAGTACGTCCCTAACTGCACCGTCACATTACAACGCTTGGCGATTTCCACACTGTTTTGCAGCGCTTCTGGAATATCGCTAAACAACTCGGCCATTTGCTCTGGGGTTTTTAAGTATTGTTCTTCAGAGAAACGCTTTGGCCTGCGCTTATCATCGAGCGTATAGCCGTCAAAAATTGCTACGCGGATTTCGTGGGCTTCAAAGTTTTCAGGTTTTAAGAACACCACTTCGTTAGTAGCCACTACTGGCAGTTGCTCAACGGTTGCAAGCTCGACCGCTAAGTGTAAATAGTCTTCTTCTTGCGTACGCTTGGTACGTATCAACTCAATATAGTAGTGATCACTAAAATGCTGTTTATAAAAACTAACTACCGACTCAACCGTGGCTGGATTGCCCTTTAATAGCGCTTTCCCTAAATCGCCGTCTTTGCCGCCAGAGAGTAAAATAAGCCCCTCTTTGTGCTCAATCAGCCACTCTCTGTCAATCACTGGACGGTGAAATAAATGCCCGCGTTGGTATGCTTTTGAAATTAGTAGTGTGAGATTTTTATAACCGACGTTATCTTTGGCTAAAATAACTAACCGGCAAGGCGCTTCAGGAAATTCAGGACTATGCAGCCAAAAATCAGCACCAACAATGGGTTTAATACCGGCATTATGGGCACTATCATAAAAACGTACTAAGCCACATAAATTCATTTGATCGGTAATCGCCAATGCCGGTAATTGCAGCTCTTGCGCTTTAGCTACGATCGGTTTAGTTTTCGCTAAACCATCGACCATCGAAAAGTCAGAATGCACCCGCAGGTGGACAAAATCTGGCGCTGCCATTACTTCTCCTGCATTGCCAGTACACGTTGCACTGGTTTAAAACTTTTACGATGCTCACTAATGGCGCCGTATTGTTCAAGGGCAGCAAAATGCGCCTTGGTTGGATAACCTTTATGACCCGCGAAGCCATATTCTGGATAGCGTTTATCAAGCGCAATCATTTCATCATCACGGGCCACTTTAGCAATAATGGATGCCGCTGAAATTTCTGCAACTAAGCTATCTCCTTTAACAACTGCTTGCGCAGGCATAGTAAGTGCGGGTAAGCGGTTACCATCAACAAATACAAATTCCGGTGCGGTGCTTAATCCTTCGACTGCGCGAGTCATAGCCAGCATGGTGGCATGGAGAATATTTAATTCATCTATTTCGGTTGGGCTGCAACGACCAATTGACCAACACAGGGCTTTTTCTTTTATTTCGACAGCCAATGCTTGGCGCTTTTTATCGGTCAACTTCTTTGAATCAGCAAGGCCTGCAATTGGTTTTGCTGGGTCCAGTATCACAGCTGCAGTTACTACATCACCGACTAATGGTCCGCGGCCTACTTCGTCAACACCTGCGATAAGCTCAAAGTTGGGGCGTTCAATTTGCATTTATAATCTCCGCAACAGCCGCTGCTGCTTGCTCACTGGCGTTTAAGCGTATTTGCTGGTGAATAGCTAAAAAGCGTGCTTTTAATTCATTATTATCGCTATTTAACATCGGCTCAAGGGCATCCGTTAGGTTTTCAACACTGCAATCATGCTGCATAAATTCAGGCACTAGTTCTTCGTCAGCTAATAAGTTTGGTAGTGAAAAATATTTAATATTAAAAGTGAACAAGCTTTTAAATATCCAATAACTGAGGGCTTTTATTTTATAGCCGACTACCATAGGTTTTTTATACAGCATCCCTTCGAGGGTCGCGGTACCCGACGCAATTAAAATAACATCTGCCGCTTGCATAGCAAGGTTTGATTGGCCATCTAACAATTGAATATTCAGCTGCGGTGCGGTAGCTGCCAAAATAGCTGAAAATTGTGCTTTACGCTGCGCGTTAACGAGCGGCACCACTATTTTTAAATCAGGGTTTTTAGCCTGTAAACCGGCTGCCGTTTTCAGGTAAGTTTCACTCAGCAAGCCGACTTCTGAGCCTCGGCTGCCCGGTAACAATGCCAGTACTTTATCATCTTGGCTTAAACCCAGTTGTTGGCGTGCGCCACTGTCATCATGTTCAAGGGCAATATCATCAGCGAGTGTGTGGCCGACAAACGTACAAGGTACATTGTGCTTATCATAAAAGGCTTTTTCGAACGGTAATAACGCCAATACCATGTTGGTTGCAGCGCTGATTTTATGAATACGTTTTTCACGCCATGCCCACACTGATGGACTTACATACTGAATAGTTTTAATGCCAGCATCTTTTAACGGCTTTTCAACCCGTAAGTTAAAATCAGGGGCATCAATACCTATATAAACGTCAGGCGGGTTATCAATAAAATGTTGGACTAGTTGCTTGCGAATTTTTAATAACCGCGGTAACCGGCCTAGCACTTCAACTAACCCCATTACGGCAAGCTCTTCCATATCGAATAAGCTGTTACAGCCTTGCGCCTGCATTTTTGGCCCTGCGATACCTTCAAAAATGGCATCTGGGTAGCGTTTTTTTAACGCTTTAATTAGGCCCTCGCCTAAAATATCGCCGGAAAGCTCTCCAACTACAATCGCTATACGCAGTGGCTGTTTATCTTTATTCATGGTTGTTTTTTATTCACAAGTCAACAAGACGCTCATACGCCCTAGTCTAGCGTGTTTTTTAATGTGATTAAATGACACAGCTTGAATAAATTATAGAAACCTGCGCAAACGTACCTTTACTGATACAACTAAAACTATTTGTCTGTTTTTCAATCATATATTGGTAAATAGTTAAACTCTGTGTTTCACTTACTAAAGCTAACAAAACGCGTTGCAATACTCACAAGGGGACTAAGGATTTACTCATTTTGTGATTGACAATAATTAACCAAAAGAGAATAATGCATAAAGTTTCAATAATTACTGAAACTTCATTAAATAACTTTTGCTTACTTTATTTGTTTTGTGACTCGCCCGCACATACAAGGAGCTATAAAAAATGATAGATGAAACCTTTGTGGATCTATCGCGATTACAGTTTGCTGTCACCGCCCTGTTTCACTTTTTATTTGTACCACTGACCCTAGGAATGACTTGGATCTTAGTGATCATGGAGTCGGTCTATGTGATGACCGGTCGAGAGATCTACCGAGATATGACCAAGTTTTGGGGTAAATTATTTGGTATCAACTTTGCCATTGGGGTCGCGACTGGCCTTACCATGGAATTTGAGTTTGGTACTAACTGGTCTTATTACTCTCATTATGTGGGCGATGTATTTGGCGCACCCCTTGCGATTGAAGGGCTTATGGCATTCTTTTTAGAATCGACCTTTGTTGGTATGTTCTTTTTAGGCTGGCAGCGACTCAGTAAACGCCAACATTTAGGTGCCACCTTTTTAATGGCTATTGGTACTAACATGTCTGCGCTGTGGATATTAGTCGCCAATGGTTGGATGCAAAATCCGGTCGGTGCTGAATTTAACTATCAAACAATGCGTATGGAAATGACCAGTTTTGCTGAACTGGTATTTAACCCCGTTGCGCAGGTTAAGTTTATACACACGGTGTCTGCGGGTTATGTTGCAGCTTCTATGTTTGTACTGGGTATTAGTAGTTGGTATATCCTAAAAGGTCGCGATCTCGCCTTTGCAAAACGTTCGTTTTCTGTTGCCTCTGGTTTTGGTTTAGCGTCAATTCTGTGTGTTATTTTACTCGGTGATGAGTCCGGCTATGAAGTAGGCGAAGTACAAAAAGTTAAATTAGCGACCATTGAAGCGGAATGGCATACCGAACCTGCTCCCGCTGCTTTTACCTTAGTCGGTATTCCCGATTCAGAACAACAAGTGACTCATGCCGCCGTTAAGATCCCTTATGTAATGGGGCTTATTGCAACTCGTTCACTCGATGAACAGGTCATCGGCATTAATGATTTAGAAAAACAACACGAAGTGCGTATTCGTAACGGTATGATTGCGTATAAATACCTTGAGAAGCTGCGCGGTGGTGATGATACGCCAGAGAATATTGCTAAGTTTGACACCCTCAAAGCCGACTTAGGCTATGGCTTATTGCTGAAACGTTACACCCCAAATGTAGTGGATGCGACCGAAGCACAAATTCAACAAGCGGTGAAAGATTCATTCCCTAAAGTTGGCCCGATGTTTTGGTCATTTAGAATTATGGTTGGCTGTGGGATGATTATGCTGGGCGTATTTATTCTGTCTTTTTATTACAATGCGCATCGCGTGATTGAACAAAAACGCTGGCTATTATGGGCTGCAGTGTGGAGTATTCCTCTGCCATGGATAGCCATTGAATTTGGTTGGATAGTTGCAGAGTATGGTCGCCAGCCTTGGGCAATCTCAGAAATACTGCCGACCTTTTTGGCCACCTCGTCACTGACTGTCAATGATATATTGATTAGTTTAACTGGCTTTATCGTATTTTATACCGGCCTTGCGATTGTTGAAGGCTGGCTGATGTTGCGCTTTGTGAAGCTAGGCCCTAGTTCATTGCATACTGGTAAATACCATTTTGAACATGATCAACATATAAATCACGACCAACTAACTGACGAGCAAGGAGCAAAATCATGATTTTCGATTATGAAACGTTAAAGTTACTTTGGTGGGTGATCATCGGTGTACTACTGATTGGTTTTGCTATCACCGATGGTATGGACATGGGTGTCGCTATGCTTATCAAACTCGTAGGTAAAACCGACAGCGAACGCCGTGTGGTGATCAATACGGTCGGCCCACATTGGGATGGTAACCAAGTATGGTTTATCACCGCCGGTGGTGCCTTATTTGCAGCGTGGCCGATGGTGTATGCAGCAGCATTTTCAGGTTTTTACTTTGCCATGATGTTGGTGTTATTTGCGCTCTTTTTTAGACCGTTAGGTTTTGATTATCGTAGCAAAGTTGATTCACTACGCTGGCGCAACAATTGGGACTGGGGCTTATTTGCCGGCAGTGCCATTCCTGCGCTGGTATTTGGTGTAGCCTTTGGTAATCTATTTTTAGGCGTGCCGTTTAGCATTGATGAATACCTTAGAACAAGTTACCAAGGGTCTTTCTTTGCGCTACTTAATCCCTTTGCACTACTAGCAGGAATAATTAGTATCACTATGTTACTTGCCCATGGCGGTATGTGGTTACAGCTGCGTACTGACAGTGATGTTGCTCGCCGCTCAGCGCAATATGGTCGTTATGCATTGTTAATCTTCATCGTATTGTTTGCTGTTGCTGGTATCTGGGTTGCAAACCTTGATGGCTATCAAATCGTCTCTATGGGTGATAAACAAGGCTTTGCTAATCCGCTGGATAAAACGGTCAGCACAGCAACGGGAGCATGGTTAAATAATTACCAAACTATCCCATTGAGTATTGCATTCCCTGTCGTCGCCTTTGCGATGGCGGCAGCTGCATGGTTATTTTCAAAAATAAATAAACCCGCTTTAGCACTAATTTGCACTAGTTTGATGCTTGCGGGGGTAATTTTAACCGCTGGCATGTCATTGTTCCCGTTTATTATGCCATCAAGTAATTACCCCGATATCAGCTTAACGATATGGGATGCGGTATCGAGTCATATGACCTTGAATGTTATGTTTGTTGCGGTTGTTATTTTTGTACCACTTATTTTATGCTACACCACATGGTGTTATGTAAAAATGTGGCGCAAAGTGACCGTTAAAGAAATTGAAAATAATAGCCATGGCAGTTATTAAGGAGATCTAACTTATGTGGTATTTTGCTTGGATACTCGGTGTTTTATTAGCCTGTACGTTAGGTGTGATCAACGTTATGTGGTATGAATTTGGTCAAAACAAAGACAGTATCGCAGACGACGAACAAGAATTACACGATAGGCTTAATCGCCAAAATGACGACTAACCCCCGACCAAATCGCGCGCAACAAACTACGTTGCGCGCGTTTTTAAAAACCCATTCTGATCACGCCGGTAGTCTGTTAAAAATCAGTATTGCATTAGGCACTTTTAATGCCCTATTGATGATTGCCAGTGCTTACTTGGTGGCCCGCTCGATTCATTTAGTGATGTTTCAACACGCGGATTTAGCGACCATCACCCCTTTACTTTGGCCATTAGCAGCACTGATACTCGCGCGCGCGATACTGCTTGGGTTTTCCCAGCGTATCAGTGCCAAAGCTGCGCTTAAAATTAAAACCGCGATGCGCCATACACTACTTGAAAAGCTAACACTACTCGGGCCAAGCTATATTGAACAACACGGCCATGGCGCAACCTTAAATACCTTGCATAATGGTGTTGAAGCGCTGCACGATTATTACGCTAATTATTTACCCAGTGTGGCTTACAGTGCATTGATCCCTCTAGCTATCTTGATGGTGATTTTCCCCACTGACTGGAAAGCCGGTTTGATTTTTTTATTTACCGCACCGCTTATTCCGTTTTTTATGATTTTAGTTGGCCACCAAGCTGAGCAGCTTAATCAACAACGCTGGCAACAATTGGCCGTGTTAGGTAATTACTTTTTTGATAGGCTTCAAGGGCTTACACAACTTAAGTTATTTAATGCCACAAAGCGTGAATTAAAACAAATAGCCAAAATCTCTGATGACTTTCGCCATGCGACTCTAAGCGTGCTAAAAATTGCATTTTTATCGTCCTTTGCGCTGGAGTTTTTAGCCACTATCAGCGTAGCACTGGTGGCTGTGATCATCGGTTTTCGGTTGTTTTTTGGCACTTTAGACTTTGCCACTGGTTTTGTGGTGCTATTACTGGCACCGGAATTTTATTTACCGCTACGGCAATTGGGCAGTCATTACCATGCCAAGTTAGAAGGCATTAGTGCTGCGACAGATATGCTAAAAATATTGAATGAACCCATTGTTGGTGACGATAACCAATCACCCTCCCAGCAGCAAGAACAGTCTCCATTCAGCTTAGAGTGCATCAAACAGCTGCATATTAACAATTTAAACTTTCACTACCCAGACAGTAATGAAGGGGTTAAAAATATTAACCTCACCTTTGCAGGCACCGGCTTGTATGCCATTGTTGGTCAAAGTGGCGCAGGAAAAAGCACCTTAGTTGATTGCTTATTAGGATTTCATCCGCAGGTGATCACAGCCATCACGGTTGATCAGCAGCAGCTAAGCCAATCTAATATTAGCCAATGGCAGCAACATATTGCCTGGATCCCACAGCAGCCAACATTACTGTTCAGTAGCATTAAGGCCAATTTATTACTCGCAAAACCGGATGCCACAGCCGCACAATTAGCAGCCGCAGCCAAGCAAGCTGGCGCTCTTGAGTTTATAAATGCATTACCAGAGGGGTTTGATACTCACATTGGTGAGCAAGGCGAAGGGCTCTCTGGCGGGCAAAAGCAACGCATTGCTTTAGCGCGGGCATTTTTAAAACAAGCGCCCATTTTAGTGCTTGATGAACCCACCGCACACCTTGATAGCCAAACCGAGCAACTAGTGCAAACAGCGATTAATCAATACGCGCAGGATCACCTTGTTGTGGTGATCGCCCATCGCTTAAATACTATCGAGCACGCCAAACAAATACTGATAATGAAAGATGGCAGCGTGATTGAACAAGGCGACTTTAAAAGCCTGCTCAATCAGCATGGCGCACTGTTTGATTTAGTTAATGCAAGGAGCACACAAAATGGCTGACTTTATGCGCTTACTTAAATTATGTAAGCCGCACCTAGGTGCTATGCTATTAGGCGCTTTTTTAGCAACTCTGACCGTACTGGCTAACGTTGCCCTACTGGCTATTTCTGGTTGGTTTTTAGCAGCGATGGCGGCAGCTGGGTTAGCTGGCGTACAGATGAACTACTTCACGCCTGCAGGCACTATTAGGTTTTTAGCCATCGTAAGAACGGCCTCTCGTTACGGCGAGCGATTAGTAACCCACAACGCCACCTTTTTACTGTTAAGTGAAATTCGTGTCAGTGTTTTTAACACGCTAAGCCAGCTAAGCAATGTTGATTTAGCGATGAGCCGCAGCGCCGATCTATTTAACCGTATGCAAAATGATGTAGAAGCGCTCGATAAATTTTATTTAAACGTGTTATTACCGATGATTGTTGCGTTAATAAGCGTGCCAATTGTGCTGATATTTATGAGCGCATATAACGCCAATGTTGCACTGCTGTGCTTTATTGCGCTGCTATTCGTGGGCGTGCTACTACCATTAATGTTAAGTAAGCAACTGCAACAAACCGCGGATCTCGAAACCAAATACTCAGCCACGTTACGCGCAGAGTTATCTGATACTTTAAGCGGCCTCAGAGAGCTGGCTATTTACCAAGCCACTGAACAGCAAGTTGAACAGTGCCGTACAGCCAGTGAGCGCTATAATCAGCAATTATTTACACGCCATAATGCAGAGGCAACCAGTAATGGCTTATCCCTGCTGATAGTACAACTGAGTATGCTCGGTGCTATGCTGATAATCGCACCACTGGTTTATAGCGGGGCTATGGTGAATGTTGAATTAGCCATGCTCAGCTTGTTTGTACTCGCTAGTTTTGAAACGGTGTTAACACTGCCCAATGCGTTTATCCAATTGCCCGTAGCGCTCAGCGCTGCAAAACGTATTTTTGCTTTAGAAGATAAACTGCGCCCTACGACTAACAACACAGGCGAGCTAGTGGCTGTGCAACCTTTAGGGCTGGAATTTAAACAACTTAGCTATTGTTATCACGGCGATACTGTTGCGCTAAACAATATCAATTTTACAATTTTAGCACTGCAAAAAGTGGCTATTGTCGGTCAAAGTGGTAGCGGTAAAAGTACTCTGGTTAATTTACTCAGTGGTTTATGGCCACAGCAAAACGGGGCAATAAACCTAACCTCGGCAGACAAAACCATCGCTATTAACGCCATTAGTCAGCAAAATCGCTGCGAACTGGTGAATATCGTTGCGCAACAACACCATATTTTTGATGGCACTATTGCTGAAAATTTACGCTATGCGGCGCCCTCAGCAACTAAACAACAAATGCGTACAGCCTGTCAACAAGCACAGTTAGGTGATTGGCTTAGCGAGTTAAAACTAGGGTTAGACACCCGCTTAGGCACAGGTGGCAGAAGCTTATCTCGCGGACAATCTCGGCGTTTAGCGTTAGCACAAGCCCTACTTCGTGCGCCAGCAATTTTAGTGCTTGATGAGCCGACCGAAGGACTCGACAATCAATCTAAACATCAGGTTATGGATGCGATATTAACCAGCATGCAGCACTGTACTGTGATCAGCATAACTCATGATCCAGCCTTACTTGCCAATATGGATAAAGTGATTTGGTTAGAGCAAGGGCAGGTAAAAGCGATTGCAACCCATCAGCAATTATTAACAGAGCACGCTGATTACGTGAACTTGATCACACGGTTTTAATCAATCACTTCAACGGTTACGTTAATAACCCCTAAGTTCGGCTCTGCTAGTTGCTCAAAGGCATGCTTTGTTAAGTCAATGATACGACCACGAATAAAAGGGCCGCGATCGTTGACTCTAACAACCACAGCACGGTTATTTGCGGTGTTTGTGACTTTAACTTTACTGTTAAACGGGAGTTGTTTGTGAGCCGCCGTCATGGCTTGTTGGTCAAACTTTTCACCACTTGCGGTCAGCCGACCATGGTATTTATCGGCATAAAAGCTGGCCTTTCCTTGCTCAGTAACACCCGTGATTGTTTCAGCATAGTTTGCAGGCGAGCTACTACAGCCAGCTAAAATAGCCAGTGATAAGCTAATTAAAAGTGGTTTAATCAAAATTCAACGCTCCCTTAGAATCCATAAAAGTAGCAGGTATCAACTGAATTAACTGCTATAAAAACAAAAAAGCCACCGATTATTATTGATAATCGGTGGCTTTTTTAATAGAGCACACTATTAACGAATAATACCGCGCTCTGAGTTTTTCACAAAATCAACCATCAGTTGCACTGCAGGATATTTTGCAGCGTCTTCACTCAAGGCTGCAAGTGCCTCTTCAACACCTAAGCTCTTACGGTAAAGAGTTTTGTAAGCACGACGCGTTGCCATCACTTCATCGCTTTCAAAACCACGGCGCTTCATGCCTTCGGTGTTGATTGCAACTGGGCCCGCTGGCGTACCAATGGTTGTGACAAACGGTGGCACATCTTTGTTTACGCCAGAGTACATACCTACAAAGGCATGTGCCCCCACTTTACAGAATTGATGAATACCTGAGTTACCCGCTAAGATAACCCAGTCACCAATATGTACATGGCCCGCCACAGAGGCATTATTAGCAAAAATAACGTTATCACCAATCACTGCATCATGAGCGACGTGAGTGTAAGCCATAAACAAGTTATTGCTACCAATCTTAGTTACACCTTGATCTTGAATCGTACCTCGGTGGATGGTGGCACATTCACGAATGACATTGTTATCACCAATGATAAGCGTGGTTGGCTCATTATTGTATTTTTTGTCTTGGCAAGCTTCGCCTACAGACGCAAATTGAAATATATGATTGCCTGAACCAATTGTTGATGGACCTTTGACCACAACGTGAGATTCAATAATGCAGTTATCGCCAATCACTACATCGTTGCCAATGTAGCTATACGGGCCAACTGAGACATTATTGCCTAACTTTGCACCTGGTTCGATTATCGCTGTAGGATGGATCACAATTAAAGCTCTCTTCTCGCACACATGATTTCGGCACTACATACTATTTTGCCATCGACTTTTGCTTCTGCTGCAAACTTCCAAATATTACGACGCTCTTTTAAAAACTGTACATGCAAATGCATAGTATCGCCAGGAGTAACAGGCTGTTTAAAACGCGCATTGTCTATCGCTGCAAATAAATATAGCTCATTCTCACTGCGATTTTCGACTGTTTTAAACCCTAATAAACCGGTTGCCTGTGCCATGGCTTCTAAAATTAATACACCAGGGAAAATAGGCTGGTTTGGAAAGTGGCCAGTAAAGATAGGTTCATTAAAAGTTACATTCTTAATCGCATGCAATGATTCACCCGGAGTGTAATCAAGTACACGGTCAACCAGTAGCATCGGGTAACGATGCGGAAGTAAGCTTAAAATTTCTTGTATATCTAGGCTATTTAATTCGTTTGCCAAAATAGCATCCTTATCAATTATCAACGTTTAATGACTTAGTCAGAGTCTCTAGCGCTTTAAGGCGGACTTTCATCTCTGGCAAATTACGTAAATGAGCAATGTTACGACGCCACTCTTTATTGGAAGAATGTGGCAACCCCGATGAATAAACACCAGGTTCTGAAATCGCTTTAGTTACCATGCTCATACCCGTAAGTATAACACCATCACAGATATCTATGTGACCATTTATGCCTACAAGCCCCGCAATCTGGCAATTTTTACCAATCGTGGTACTACCAGCTACCACGGTACAACCTGCAATTGCAGTGCCTGAACCAATTTCTACATTGTGAGCAATTTGACATTGGTTATCGATAATCACATTGCTGTGAATAATCGTGTCGTCAATCGCGCCGCGATCAACCGTGGTGCCGGCACCAATTTCAACCTTGTCACCAATGATCACGCGACCAAGCTGAGGGATTTTTATCCATTGGCCTTTATCATTTGCATAACCAAAGCCATCACTGCCGATCACGCTACTTGATTGAAATAAACAATCACTACCAATTTCGACATCATGGTAAACACTGACATTTGCCCACAGTTTTGTACCATTGCCAATTTTGGTGTTTTCACCAATAAAGCAATTAGCACCTATTTGCGCGTTATCACCAATCACAGCACCAGCTTCAATCACCGCATTAGCTGCAATAGCCGCGGTGTTTGCAACAGTAGCATCAGGATGGATCACCGCAGTGGGGTGAATACCTTGTGATGCGGAACGTGGCGTGGTATCGAGTAACTGGGCTAATTTCGCATAGCAAACATAGGGGTTCGCAACGATAAGCTTATTACCTTGATAATACTCGGCGTCAGCAGCAGATAGGATCACAGCACTAGCCTGTGTTTCTGCTAATTGTGAGCGATATTTCTTATTCGCTAAAAATGCAATATGCCCAGAGCGGGCATTTGCAAGTGTAGCTATTGTTGAGATTTCTAAAGCGCCATCACCGTCAAGTTCGGCGCTTAGAAGTTCCGCAATCTGCGAAAGCGTATAATTATGCATATATCAGTTCTATTGCTTACTTACTTTATCAACAACTTTACTTGATAAATCAACAACCGTTTTCGGGTTAAAGTAGATAGTGGTATCTTTAACTTTAACTTCATCATATTTGCCATCTTTAGCGATATCTTCGATTGCTTTGATGATAATACCTTGTACTTTAGCAAGCTCTTGGTTTTGACGTACTTTGATTTCTTGCTCTAAAGGACGGCCTTTTTCAGCAAGATTTTTTTGCATGCCTTCCACTTTCTCACGTAACGCATCTTTTTGCGCTTGGCTCATGGTGGTGCTTTCACGTTTGAACTTTTCTGCTTCAAAGCGAATGTCGCCTTGTAGTTTTTCTAGTTCTTGTCGACGCTC